>NZ_CP099567.1:2742903-3047670 GCF_022530855.2 Candidatus Vondammii sp. HM_W22
TATTTTCACGCTCATTTTTCTGGCAACACCCATATCCATCCCTCGCTTCATCCGGCCAGCCACACCAATCGACGCATGTTGTACACCAAATTCATCATTCCAATCTTCACCCCGTCCCTGACTTGCCCGATGCTACGCACTAGTCGATTGGCCTGCCAGGCAAACACGTGCTCAACTCGAGCCCAAACTTTCGCTCCCGTTCATTCAAGGGGGCGTTTGCGTGTCGACTTGCGATGAATCTGACTGCGGTAATGCGCACCCGGCAAAGCGGCTTCCCGTTCTACACCGCGGTAAGCAGAATCGGCCCAGACACTTTTCCATTGTACTGTTATTCTCATCCAGCAGTTCCTAGAAGACCTGACTGGTTGTCCCTGAAGTATCAGGTTGAGGATCTGGTTCCTTAGACCTTTTAGATCTGATTCTCCGCCCATATTTTGGAATAATCATACGATTTCCCGCTAACCTTATCCAAGCACAATAAAACCAAGCTAACAACTTGGCTAAATTATATCCTGCTGCCGCCAAAACCATATTAGCTTTATTATCATATTCAGCTTTAAGATAGTTTCGATTTAACCTAATTGTCTGATTTAAGGTGTCCACCAATAACCGGCTCGACAGCGGTTCGGCGCTTCATCCATTTTCGGGTTGACCGAGCTACCCTCTTAAGGAGCCCGCCACAGAGCTTAACGTCAATTTCATTGCCTACGCGGTGCCCAGAATAGTCCTGATGCACAATATGCGTTTTTGAGTTTCCGGTGACTCAAACTCTCCGCTGATTTTTGGGGTTTTTTAGAGGCTCCCTTTAGTAAAGCACCATTTAGCGCTGACTCATTACTACTACCTTGCTGGAGTACGTGTATCCTTTCGTTATGGCACTTTCTGAATTTGACCTGATCCGCAACTATTTCTCCAGAGCAGGCCGTGTTCGGGACGATGTCTCACTTGGTATCGGTGATGATTGTGCGTTATTGCAAGTGCCGGATGGTTTTGAGCTGGCAGTCAGCATCGATACCCTGGTGGAGGGCGTGCACTTCTTTCCCGGGGCAGATCCGGAGTCTCTTGGATACAAAAGTCTGGCCGTCAACCTGAGTGATCTGGCTGCGATGGGTGCCAAGCCCGCCTGGGCAACCCTTGCCCTGACGCTACCGAAAGCGGATCCGCTTTGGCTTGAGGCATTCAGCCGTGGCTTTGCCGGGCTGGCCAATCGTTACGGTGTTCAGTTGATTGGTGGCGACACCACTCGGGGGCCTCTCAATATCTCTGTTCAGGTCCATGGTTTTGTGGCGCCGGGCGAAGCGCTGCGGCGTAATGCGGCTTCACCGGGAGACCTTATCTATGTTACCGGAGACCTGGGGGATGCCGGTCTGGCACTCCTTGCCGAACAGGGTGATTCTCTTCCCAGCGGCTTGGGCCGTGATCAGATAAACAGACTTCACCGTCCCGAACCCCGGCTTGCCGCCGGCATGGCGATGGCGGGTATTGCCCGCGGCGGGATAGATATCTCTGATGGCCTGCTTTCGGATCTTGGGCATATTTGTGAAGCCAGCGGTGTCGGGGCCACTGTCGAGTTGGAAAAAATTCCTCTGTCATCGGCTGTAAGATCATATATCGAGCAGTTGAACGACTGGTCACTGCCTCTGGCTGCGGGAGATGACTATGAGCTCTGTGTTACCGTACCCTCACGATATCGCGGCGAGATCGAGGCAGTAGCCACACAACTTGATGTGAATTTGACGCAGATTGGAACCATTGGAGCGGGGGACGCGGTCTGTTGCCTGAGGGCCGATGGAGAAGAGTTGGTAATGGAGAGCAGAGGGTTTGAGCATTTCACGGGCGGACGGTAAACCTCAACCGGATTGGCGAAACCCTGTCCACCTGCTGGCATTCGGGTTAGGTTCCGGTGCGGCCCCGAAAGCTCCGGGCACATTCGGGACGCTGGCGGCAGTGCCTCTTTACTTTCTGCTACAGCCTCTGGCGCCATGGAGTTATCTCCTGGTTGTGACTGCCATGTTTTTTATCGGTGTCTGGTTGTGTGACCGGACATCAAAAGATCTGGGCGTACATGACCACGGGGGGATTGTCTGGGATGAGTGGGTCGGGTTTCTGCTGACGCTCTGGCTGGCCCCTGCCGGGCCTGGCTGGCTAATTGGCGGATTTGTGCTGTTCCGGATATTCGATATCTGGAAACCCTGGCCCATCGGCTGGCTGGACCGGCGTGTGGGTGGTGGCTGGGGGATCATGCTGGATGATATTGTCGCCGGGCTGTATGGTCTTATGCTATTGCAGCTGGCTGCCTGTTTTTTGTTTTAGGTTTCTGTATAGAAGGGAATGCTATGAGAAGCAAAATCACCTTTATTCTCCTGCTGATCTCCCTGCTGGGTACTGTCTGGCCAATAACCGCTATGGCGGTTGAGAAGGTCAGAGTGGTTGCTTTATTCAAGAATAAGGCAATGGTGGAGATAGACGGCAAACGGCGTTTCCTGAAGGCAGGTGATACCAGCCCTGAAGGGGTTCGGCTGATTTCCGCCAATACCGATGAAGCGGTGATCGAGGTGAATGGCCGACAGAATCCTTATGGTCTTGGATCTCAGTACGGCGGCAGTTTTGCCAAACGGGAGGCGGCGGAGGTAAAGATCTGGAGAGATACCAACGGCGCGTTTAATACGATTGGCAGCATCAATGGAAGAATGACCGATATGATGGTCGATACAGGGGCAACCATCATTGCTATAAGCGAAGTTGAGGCAAAGCGGCTGGGCATTCAGTATCGTCTGAAGGGTAAAAAATCCGGCGTGAACACGGCCTCGGGTTTTGCTGAGGCCTACTCCCTGATGTTGGACAAGGTTAAAGTGGGTGATATCGCGCTACAGAATGTCCAGGCGGTGGTGATCAAAGGCTCTTCTCCGAGGCGGGTGCTGTTGGGGATGAGTTTCCTGAAACGGGTGGAGATGAATAATCAGGATGATATGTTGCTGCTGAGGAGCAAGTTCTAGGCACAACTTCCCGGTACGCCTACAGCTTCAGGATATTCCCATTGATAAAGCGGCGATATTTGACAACGGGAACTAACTGGCCGCTTTTTTGAGACAGACCTAAATTCTGTGTAACCGCCTGTCATTAAGCCCAGACAAGAGGATAGGCAGATGATCGACAAGAAAGAGCTCCAGGCGATAGCCCAGGCGGTCGCTAATCACATCAAAACTGAAGAAGATCTCAACGAGTTTCGGCAAATGCTGCCCAGAATCACGGTCGATGCGGCACTCAACGTCGAACCGGATGATCATCTTGGCTTTGCCAAACATGAACAGTCCGAAGCGAGTAATAGCCGCAACGGCACTACTGGCAAGACCTTGCAAACGGAAGATGGCCAGTTTGAACTGGATGCTCCACGAGATAGAGCGGGCAGCTTTAAACCCCGACTGGTTAAAAAGCACCAGCGTCGATTTGCCTCAATGCATGACAAGATCCTCTTCTTGTATGCTCAGGGTATGACGACCCGCGAAATCGTCACGACATTCAAGGAAATGTACGGAGCCGATGTCTCCGCCACACTCATATCCAAAGTTACTGATGCGGTTATCGAGCAGGTTGACGAATGGCAATCTCGCCCCCTGGATGCGATTTAGCCTATTGTTTATCTGGACTGCATTGTCGTTAAAATCCGGCAAGACAAGAAAGTGATCAATAAAGCGATTTATCTCGCTCTGAGCGTCAACCTGGAAGGAAGGCCACAAGGAATTATTGGGGATGTGGCTGTCGGAAAATGAGGCTGAAATGCCCCCATTCTATGGCCACTTGGCGTGTTAGGTTCTCCGCATTTCACGTAATCCAAAATACGCCATCTCTGGCGTGACGTAGTGTTGTGAACCGTGGGGTCGCCGCTCATTATATCGGCAACGCCACTGTTCAATAACAACTCTGGCTTCGGTCAGGCTACCAAATATCTCTGCATTTAAACACTCCTTAGCGGAAAATGCCGTTGAAGCTTTCATTGCTGCCATTTTGCCAGGGTTTTCCCGGTTCAATATTGGCTAGCTTAATATCATCCTTTTCCAGTTCCTCGCGCAGTACGAGGGCCAACAGCTCAGCTCCGTTGTCGCTGCGAATGGCTCGGGGAATTCCGTAGCGAATGATTAATTCACGTAGCACCGCTTTCACGTGTTGACTCTGTAGGTATCGACCAGTTTTGATTGCCAGACAATAACCGGTTGCTTCGTCCTTGACCGTCAAGCACCGCAGAAGCTCTGCGTCATGATAGCGGTCATGTACGAAATCCCATGCCCACACATCATTCCGTCGTAGCGCCAATCCCTCCAGTTTTACCCCAGTGCGAATTTTCCGTCGAGGGCGATAAGGCGGCAAACACAGGCCATTAAGCCGCCAGAGTCGATATACGCGTTTGTTGTTTACCTGCCAACCTCTGAGCCGCAGATAGGCGCCTGATAAACGATAGCCCCAACTGGGATCCTCCCGCACCACTACACGCAACGCGGCCGACAGATGCCGGTCACGACGTTCTCGTTTTGAACTATAATGAAGCCCCGATCGCGGTGTCGTACAAAGCCAGCTTGCTCGCCTTTGGCTAAGACCCCGTTCAATAGCAAACAATGCCATTGTAGATTCAATGGGTCAATGCAACACCGTCATTTAGTTTATCTGCAGGAGTGGCGAAGTCCAATGTTTTTCTCGGTCGTTGATTGAGTTTTTTCGCCACGCGACCTAAGTGTGCCTGAGAGTAAATCGACAAGTCTGTTTTCTTCGGAAAGTACTGCCTCAATAGCCGATTTGTATTTTCATTGGTCCCTCTTTGCCATGGACTTTGTGGGTCACAAAAGTAGATTTTTGCATCTGTTGCCATAGTAAATTTCTTGTGACCGGCAAGCTCCATCCCCCTATCCCAAGTTAATGACTGTACCAGCTTGTCTGGAAGTTTTTTAACCTGTTTCGTGAGTGCGGAAACAACCGAATTAGTGTCTTTCCATGCGACTTTAGAGTTATAGTCAAATCTGGTGTTTAGCCAGTTGAATCAAGCGGCGACCTGATCGACTCCTGCTACCTCAACACCCTCTTTAAATTTGATTCCGGTTATCACCTTCGCCAGATAATCGAAACCCCGTAATCGTCTCCACTTCTTCTCGGCACACCGGCCGAGTTTGAACATCATGTGTAGCATGCCGTCACGCGATAGGCAGCCCTTGGAACGCTTGGTTCGATGGCGGATTGTCCCGAAGGTGGATTCAACCGGATTGCTGGTTCGAATGCTCTGCCAGTGCTGCGCAGGAAATTGATAGAAAGCCATCAGTTCCTCTCGGTCTTTGTGCAGACAGATGGCAGCCTTCGGATACTTTGGCTCATACGTTTTGATAAACAGATCAACCAGATACCCCGCTTTTTTTCAATTCCTTTCAAACAACACTTTCAATTATAACTCCCGTTCAGTCAGGGTAGGCCATTAGCGGGAAAGAGGGTGTTTTTGCCCCGTTACTAAAACAGCTCACCGAGGCTGCTCTTGAAGCTGGGCCAGAGAATCATGTTGCTGATGATGTGGTGCCTAACCGCAAGAACGGCAAGTCCCGCAAGACACTTAAAACAAGCGAGGGCCGTATTGACCTGAATATGCCCCGTGACCGGGCCGGTACATTTGAGCCCCAAATTATTAAGAAGCATCAAACCAGTATCAGCGATGAGATTGAAACCAGGATCTTGTCGATGTATGGCCAGGGCTTGATGAGTTATACCGATATCAGTGAACATGTCCATGATCTCTATGGCATCTCGGTCTCTACCGCAGCAATCAGTGCGATAACCGACAAAATAATCGATACTGTAAAAGCCTGGCAACAGCGTCCACTGGATTCGCATTATCCCTTTGTTTGGCTGGACGCAATTCACTACAAAGCTCGGGCCCAAGGCCGCTACTAAAATCGCGCTGTTTATACCGTTCTTGGGCTGAATATTGAAGGCAAAAAAGAAGTGCTGGGGTTATACCTGTCCGAAAGTAAGAGCGCTGATTTCTGGCTGGGCGTACTGAGTGATTTATAAAATCGGGGTATGAACGATATCCTGATTGCTTCCGTGGATGGTCTGATAGGCTTTCCAGAAGCGATACAAACAATATTTCCAGAGACTGAGATTGTTCACCAAATACGCAACTCGCTACGCTACGTTGGCTCCAGGCACCAGAAGGTGTTTCTGGTTGACCTTAAAGGCGCTGAACAAGGAGGCAGCTGAATCAGCCCTCGACGATCTTGAGAAAGCCTGGGGCGATAAATAACCCCATCGTGATTCAATCATGGGGCAAGAGGTGGGATAACTTATCCGTCTGTTTTCGTTACCCCGAGGACATTCGTCGAGTTATTTATACGACTAACTCTATTGAAGCAGTGCATCGACAATTCCGGAAACTGACAAAAACCAAGGGCGGTTTTCCGAATGACAACAGCCTGCTTAAATTATTATACTTTGGCATTCAGAATGCCAGTAAGAAATGGACGATGCCCATTCGCAACTGGAATCTGACCTTCTCTCAACTGGCTATCTTCTTCGAAGGTAGGCTTGATCGCGCACTTGATCTGTGATGATGCGGACTGAGTGCTTTTACGTTGACACAATATTCTGAACAGTCTCCATTTATTTAATCTGAACGATGATCAAACAGAGTTCCAAATACGGGATCGCTATAGCTTTTATCGTTTTCTTGGGCTGAGCCAGGAGGGTAAGGTACCCGATGCTACGCACCAGTCGATTGGCCTGCTGGGCAAACATGTGCTCAACTCGAGCCTGAACTCTTGATCATTTTCGGTTTGCCTCTTGCTCCGGTTCATTCAAGGGGCGTTTGCGTGTCGACTTGCGATGAATCTGAGCACGCGGTAAAGCGGGTTCCCGTCCTACACTGCGGTAAGCAGAATCGGCCCAGACACTGCCACTACTGTTGTTCTCATCCAGCAGTTCTTCGGAGACTTGGCTATCGTGAGCTTCAGCCGATGTGATGGCGTGCTTGCGAATGACCTTGTACTGCCGATCTATGCTGATGTGGATTTTACCATGCTTCTTAGTCCAGTGGGCTTCAACATTCTTCTGTCGGCATTTGTTATTACCCCATGCCTCAGGGCTGTCCCCATCTTTTGATTTGCCTATTTTCCTCTCGCGTATTGCGTTGCTTGAGTGCTGGAACAATAGCGGCATCTACAATCTATCCCTTGCGAGCACTGAAGCCTGCTGCATCAATCTGGATCAACAGTTCTGAAAAGAGTTTATCAACAAGGCCCCGTTCTTTCAGGCACACCGACTCTCCAACCAGGATCGCCTCTTCAATATCATCAGCTATTCGCTGCTCACGCATCAAGTCTGACGCGGGAACGGCACTTGCCAGAACCAGCAATAAAGAGAGCAAAAAAAACTTACGGCCCATGCTTAATATATCTCACTCAGAATATTTTTCTTTCACAGTATACATACAGTCACTTTATTTAGTTTATACAAACACTTAACCACACCCCGAAAGAGCCGTAAATTACTCTTTCCAATCAAGGTGTTAGATACATTTCTCAATGAAATATAATCCTGCATAGGGTAGAGTTATCAGTTTATAATGTTCTGAATATTTGATAATGCATACTCCAGGAGACCGTCATGACAGACTTTAAGATTGCACCATCCATTCTCTCAGCCGACTTCGCCAAGCTGGGCGACGAGGTAGACAAAGTGCTGGCAGCAGGTGCGGACATCGTCCATTTTGACGTTATGGACAACCACTATGTACCTAATCTGACCATTGGACCGCTGGTCTGCGAAGCGTTGCGCAAGCACGGCATGACCGCAGACATCGACGTACACATGATGGTTAAACCGGTTGATCGCATTATTCCCGACTTTGCCAAAGCGGGCGCTACTTATATCACTTTCCATCCGGAAGGCAGCGAGCACATTGACCGCTCCCTGCAACTGATCCGTGAGCAAGGCTGCAAATCCGGATTGGTGTTCAACCCCTCCACACCACTGAGCCACCTGGACTACGTGCTGGACAAGATCGATATGATCCTGGTCATGTCCGTCAACCCTGGTTTCGGTGGTCAGAGCTTCATCCCTGCCGCCATGGACAAACTGCGCGCCTGCCGCAAGATCATCGACGACTCCGGCTTTGATATTTGCCTCGAGATCGACGGCGGTGTGAAAGTAGACAATATTCGCGAGATTGCAGAAGCAGGAGCCGACACCTTCGTTGCGGGCTCTGGTATCTTCGGCAATGCCCAGGAGAGCGATCCCAACCGCTACGACACCATCATCGGCCAGATGCGTGCAGCGCTTGCTAAGGTCTGAGCCTGATTAAAAGCAATAGCTGAGAGAGTGCAGAGGACGCGGAGATTTTTTATGGATGAAAACCTCCCTACTGGGAGAGCTATTAGTGCCACAATCAGAGACACATCGCTCAATAGGCCCTGGCTTACTTGAGTCGGTTTACCAACAGTGCTTGGCACAAGAACTAGTACTGCGAAGAATCCCTTTCGAAAGAGAGGTGCCAATCGGCATTAGCTGTAAGGGAATGTCCATTGACCATGCATTCCGTGCCGACTTTCTTATCGATAACCGGTTGATTATTGAATTAAAAGCAATGAAACATATTGACGCTAACCATAAAGCTCAATTGCTAACCTATATAAAATGGTTAAGGTGTAAACTTGGATTATTAATCAAGGGAATTATGGGACTGTCTGAACCTCCCCGGCTTAGTGGACACTTTTAATTAGCGACTCAGACAAACCTGCCTCAGAAATAGCCCTGTAACTCGAAAATCCGAAGAAACCAACTTTACAAGTGGAAGGAGCAGTTGGATAGCAAGAGTAAACAGGCATTTACGAGTTATAGTCAAATCTGGTAATCAAGCGGCGACCTGATCGACTCCTGCTACCTCAACACCCTCTTTAAATTTGATTCCGGTTATCACCTTCGCCAGGTAATCGAAACCCCGTAATCGTCTCCACTTCTTCTCGGCACACAGGCTGAGTTTGAACATCATGTGTAGCATGCCGTCACGCGATAGGCAGCCCTTGGAACGCTTGGTTCGATAGCGGATTGTCCCGAAGGTGGATTCAATCGGATTGCTGGTCCGAATGCTCTGCCAGTGCTGCGCAGGAAATTGATAGAAAGCCATCAGTTCCTCTCGGTCTTTGTGCAGACAGATGGCAGCCTTCGGATACTTTGGCTCATACGTTTTGATAAACAGATCAAAGGCCTTTTCCGCATCGGCCTGGGTCTCCGACTGCCAGATGTTATGCAGTGCCTGCTTCGCTTTCGGCTGAGCTGACCTTGGCAGGCAGTTCAGCACGTTCATGGTCTTGTGCATCCAGCAGCGCTGCTGGCGCGTCTCCGGATACACTTCCTCCAGCGCAGCCCGGAATACCATTCGCCAATTTTGGCGGGGTCAGTCCGCGTGACTTCAGTTTCAACAGTACCTCCCGCCAGCTCTGTGTGGACTCCCGTACACCATCCTCAATTGCCAGAAAATGCTTCTCACCACGCTCATTCACGCCGATCACCACCAGGGCACACAGCTTCGTCTGCTCTGCTCTCTGTCCGCTGTAGACACCGTCTGCCCACACATACACCCAATGGCCCTTATCCAGGCGCTCCTCGCACCCGCTCCGATATTCTTCTGCCCAGACCTGCTTCAGACGCGATACCCTGCCCGCCGACAAGCCTCTTGCACCCGGAACCACCAGCACTTTCAGGGCTTCACCCATCTCTCCACTGGAAATCCTCTTCAGGTAGAGCCACGGTAGTGCCGCTTCCAGTGACTTCGTCTTGCGTACATACGGCGGCACCAGAGCTGATCGGAACGTCACCGGCTCGCCGATCTTCGCTCGTATTTTGGGGATCTTGACCGTGACCGGCCCCAATCCTGTCTGCAGTTTACGAGCTGGCAGGTGACCATTACGCACCACACCCGTCTTGCCATCCTCTGTCCGTCGCTCGACGTGCTCCGCCAACAGCTCCTCCACCGCCTAGTAGATCAACTGCTCTGCACCGCTTCTCGGCAACTCTGTCAGCGGATCGATAATCGTATCTCGACCTGCCAGCTTAACAACGTTATTCTTACTCATGGTGGCCTATCTCCAATGGTTGTTTTGATGTCTCGCAACAACAAATCAACCAGATACCCCGCTTTTTTTCAATTCCCTTCAAACAATACTTTCAATTATAACTCCTTTCACCGGTACCAAGGCCCACAAAAACGATGCTCTGGGCCTCTTCCATAAATTCGCAGTGATGCAGTGCAGTAATCAGTTCTTCGTTTACCTGACTTTGGATAAAATCAAAGCCTGCCAGCTCACAATGAGCTGGGAAGCGTGCCAGCTTCATTTGATATTGAATAGAACGCACTTCTCGTTCAGCGACTTCGGCTTTGAGTCATTGCTGCAGTATGGGTTCTGCTTTGCTGTAAGCAGATGAAGCTTGCTCAGACAGCTCTGCAATGCTTTGCGCCATACTGTGGAATTTTAGTAACTTCATGGTTGCTATCGTGGCATCAACGGACATGGCGTTTCCCCCATAAGTGATCATAACGGCCTGTGTCGGCTTTGGGTTTCTTTACCAGCGTGAGTTCAGGACGCGGCTTGAGCAACGCCGGTCTTGGCTTATCCAGGCAGCTAATAACGTGCTGTTTAGAAGGGCTGCCACTGGTCAGTGCAGTGGTAATGGCCTTGTTCTACCTTGCGTTCATCATGTTGCAGCACTAGTGCCAGTACATTGACCATATCCTGGTTGTCACCGGGATGCTTGAGCCGTTATTTTTGTAGTTTGCGGAAGCTCTCTGGCAATTCCTGGAAGGGTGCTCCATTGCGCAACGCACCGGGCTTACGCTACAGTACCGACGGGTAGTGATGCTAGCCATAGATTGTTTGCCCTTTTGGCTGTGATCTCGTGTGAACATACGCTGATGTTCTGCAATCATCACCAATTTATGGGCATGAATATGTAAGCTGGTGGGGCGATTGGTAAAAGAAGCGGGTACACTGTAACGACTGTTATCAAAGATAATCAGGCAGGTGGATAAGACCCGCTTACTGTGTTCTATATATCTGTCAAAGGGCGCAGGAATCGACATCAGGCGAACCACTTCGTCCTGCCAGGCAATTGTGCTGTCTTTGTACTCAGGATGGCAAATCTCTTGCCATAAGGTCTTATAGCACTAGCCAGATGTTCTGGCACATCAATATCCGCAAATGCCGACGCCTGATGCCAGAGGCGATAGCGGGAATCTCGAACATTTTTTTCTATCCAGCCCTTCTCCCAGCCTGCGACTGAGTTACAAACGTCGGACTCAAACATGAAGTGGCTGGCCATGACTCTCGAAGCGGGTATTGAGCACACGCCTCTTACCGCGATGGACCTTATCAACAGCGGTCTTCATAGCGTCGTAGATACCACGCTCCAGCACACCGCCGGGCACCCTGAAGGCCGGGTTGTGCGCATCAAAGATGCATCTCCTGGATTGGGGATAAGCGCGCAGAAAGAAAGCAGGGCGGCTACTGAGCTTGAACCGGGCAATCTGTCACTTAGTGCTTTTGCCACCCAGAACAACGCAGCCTTCGCTCCAATCAAACTGAAAAGCTTCTCCAGCAAAGGCCAATAGTACCTAGGTGCCGCTACTGGCGAACACGTGAAGCTTTCCTGCTATTGCGCCCGCCAATCTCTGGCACGGGAAGCAGCTTTACCCCGGGTGCGCATTACCACAGTCAGATTCATCGCAAGTCGATACGCAAACGCCCCTTGAATGAACCAGAGCAAGGAGCAAACCGAAAACGATCAAGAGTTTTGGCTCGAGTTGAGCACGTATTTGCCCAGCAGGCCAATCGACTGGTGCGTAGCATCGGGCAAGGCAGGGCCGGTGGAAGATTGGTATGATGAATTTGGTGTACAACATGCGTCGATTGGTATGGCTGGCCGGATGAAGCGAGGTATGAATATGGATGTTGCCAGAAAAACGAGTGTGAAGATGCCGGATTCTCCTGATTTGCTAGAGATTATCGGACTTTGTTAGGTTTTTAGAGGCTGCCTCGTCTATCATTCCTTTTGTTCCCTGCTGGCTTTTCAGCAGGTCAGGGTTACACGTGGATCACTTTTGGATGCAATTTAACAGTGCGAGAGGTTTAAGAACTGAGAAAGCTGCGAACGGAATAAATCAGCACTGTTATCCGTTTTTTGTAGTTTCATGTTTGCAAGGTTTTGATGATGAAGGGAGGATTTTTTTGCAAACTGTTCTATCATAAATAGATTATTAATCTCATATTTATCATATTGTTATAAATAATTCAGGGGCGACTGTGTATAGTCTGTTCTGCGGTATTTTTATGGCATTCCAGGCAGTGCGGGAGTGACCTCTTGTCCGGTGTTGAACTCTCTCTTGAAAGGGTCCTTGTGGTCAACATGGGCTGCTCTCATCGGAACGCCCTCCCAGGATTTGGCCTCGGTGCTTACTTCAACTGCTGTGAAAAAAAGAATAGGAGCGCCCAGGAGCAAAGCCACTGTTGCCAGACCAACCACCCTGTTTTCATTCACTCTTTTCATGGCATCCAGTAAGGAATGGCATGTTGGAAGAAAAAAGACCTTGAAGAGGTGCCAGTATACCGATATAGAGGCTGGGCTGTGTTGAGTAAAATTAGTAGCTTAGGGGGGGAATACCGGATTCAGCTGCTCGTTGTGGAAAGTGTGAATAGGATCAATGAAAGTTATTTAAATTGGATTCGTTATCTCCAATGGTGCAGACAGTCTTGCACCATTGGCTGTATTTGATGTTAAGGAGCCTCTGATCAATTCATGAATTGATGGCTGAAATCGCCCGGCTCTGCCTTGAAAGCCTTGGCAATAGCCAGCCATTACCGGCAATTTTCACCCTGATCGGGAAGATTTCAACTTGCCGTCCATCCGATCCAGAATTAATCAAAGGCTCTTTAAACAATGGAATCATCCACTGAGTGAATGATTGATTCCCTGTGCCATGTCCTGAAGAAAAAACCTTGCCTCGCCATTATTGATATCAGTCACTGGTCGGGCTATTTCTAGCACGGCGTCAAGCATATTTTCAAGCCATTGCATATCTTCATCCATTGGCAGGATAGCATGGACATGGGATAGATATCGCACCGCACGGGTTATCAGGGCCACATCATAATTGCCACATAAACCAATTCGGCGTTTTGCAATGACAAATAACTTCGCTGCAAGTATTTCGATCTGTAGCGAATCGGTGGACCCGGTTGACCATTCTATTGAGAAAACAACTGTTTTGCATACGTCGAGAAGCGTCTGTAATGTCGCTTGATGATAACTTCTGCTTGGGACTATTTCACTCTCTTGACGTTTCAGTGCTACTGCTTTCATCTCGATCCATGACCTCGGTTCATCAGTCGAAAGATGGCGCTTTGGAAGTCGCAATGGGTAACACCGGACTCGGGTAGACAGTATCTTTGGATGCGGCAGAAGTGCAGTGATGAATACCAAGAACGTGCTGCTGCACCCTGCTCATACCTTGAATCAGGTGGTTGGCCAGCAGGGTTGAGGCGGGCACGGTGTGGGTGGGGAAACAGATCGCCCACTAAATAATAACCCTAGGAGATGCTACCAAAATATGGCTGGATTTCAACTTTACGCAGATCCATTTTCGATTGCCAGTTTTTAGCTACGGGATGACAGGGTTCATAAAGCCCATGGGCCGTGAAATCTGGTTCAGATTCCCGCTCATGGAGGATACGGCACTAGTCATCTGTCCAAAGCGTTGCTCTATGTTGACCATGCCATGGCTAAGGGAGCTCATATCCTGGTTGATCTCTATCATATCACCACTGATATAACTCATGGAACCACTGATCTGAGGCATTTTGTCTGCCAGGGCCCCGGTGTGACTGCTGATTTTATCCATGTTGCGAACATGCTGGTCGATGGTGACAACCGTGTCGGTGATGGAGGTCATATTGCCTCTGATACCTGTCAAGCTGCCGTGCATGGAGTCCATGGTGTTTACAATACCGTTCAGGTCCTGATACAGCACAGAAATGTAATAGACGTTAAACACTCCCAGAATGGCAAGTAGCACCGACATGGCGAAAAGGACCATGTCGGTGGTCTGGAAGTGCTGGTGGCGTTCGTCGAGGTGCAGTTGGGTCTCTCGACTCAACCTGCCAACCATTCCAACCAGAATGCGTCTTGGATCTTCAACCATTTCAATATTCCAAGGGGAATGGGAATATTTTATTCAATGAGCGTGCAGATCGTCCCATCCTTTGCATGTCGTATCCCATCTGCTGCACATTCACATTCATGTGGTCGATGGAGACGGCGATGTTGCTGATATTCCCGCGGACGCCCTTGACGCTGCTTTTGATGCCGGCCATGGTGCCGCGCATGGTTTCCAGATCAGCCGTGATGGCAACCACCTCCTGATCCATTACCTGAGTTTGGCCCGCTATCCCTTCAAGCAGTTTCATCCGCAGTTCCATGGATATCATGGCGGTGTCGATTTCGCTCATTTGCACCGATACGGTTGAAAAATCCTGGTTCATTGCGCCGACTACATTGGAGATGCGGCCGATTTGGGAGGAGAGGGTCAATAGCAGAATTAACAAGGAGACTGCGATGATGCCAAGGATGATAATGCCTGCCCGGATAGCGTTGTTGAGACGATCGCCGAGCTTATTCTTAACTTGGATCTGGCTGACGATAATGGCCTCGAATGAGGTGACGGCCCGCAAAAACTGCTGGTCTGTTATCTCATCGATTTGATCGGATGCTGTGATTTCATCAGCCATAGGCACGGACTCATTACTTGGTTACCTCTCCGATGCTAGCCTAAACGGCTATGGTTTAGAAGGCCTAACATCTATTTATTACCGTTTCACTGTCACTCTCAGATAATAGGCTTTTAATTCAATTCAGCGGCCCTCCCGCCAAATGATTTCCCATCTGGATGAACTGGAATGATAGTTAATGGTGACCTGAATCTGTTCTCTCCGTTATCATTGAGTGCGTGGTGTGATTAAGGTGCCGGATTATTTTAGCTTTTCATGGGCTGATCCTATATCTGTTTGTAGGGCTGTCCTAGATAAATAAATTATTTGGCTCTTCCCCTAATCGAGAGGGTAAGTATCACCCAACCACTCCCTCAGGATAAAGATTCAGCCCTCCAAAGTGGACGTAGGTTGCATTGGCAAATCGCTCCTTGTTGCGGAAACCTCTGCTACGCACCTTGATCATCTTGATTCGGCTGTTGAGGCCTTCTGCCGGACCATTACTTACTTCCAAAACAACAGCGTTCAATATTTCCCATAGATGATCCTTGATTGTTCCCGCCACTTTCTTGATTGGCTCCAGGCCACTGCGCACTGCCCATGACAACCACCGTTCCCAGCCTTTCCTTGCCCATGTCTTGCTGGCATAGTGCCAGAGTAACATGGCAAACTCTTTGAGAGCCCAGGAACGGGCCGTCTTCAGCGTGCTGTCACGTAGCGCCTTAACCGCAATTTCTGTCTGCGCGTCATGTTCTCCGGGTTGCAGAGCCAGTCATACTGGCCGACTTTAAGGGTCCTCATAGCCTTCAGCCAACAGCGCTTTGTGCTCTTGGCAGCGTGTACCTTGTCTACTGCTTCACCGAGATACTTGGCGACATGGAGTTTATCAAAGGCAATCTTCTCTTCAGCCCTAGGCAGGCTTTTCAGTGTGGCATTGATAAAAGCTGGCCACATATCCATGGAGACACTCTCTATCGCTTCTCGCTGCTCCTCTGTCAGACTTTCGTACGCGTCGCCTTTTTGCGGTCACTGCCCACGTGTGGCACTGTACCTGCATCCTGGTCTGATAAGACTGTTGCATAATCATGGCGTTTCTTGAAGACCGCCTCATCAACACCCATCGTGTTGGGCTGATCTCTGTTCTACGTGCCAGTCCTCGCTTAACCGCTCGCTGCATAATTCCATCAATGGCATTCCAACTCAGCCCCATCAATCGGGAGACTGCCGAGATGGATACCTCTTTCAACCAGTCGATCACCAGTGCCTCAAACATTGCAGTAAATCCAGAGCCCGGTTCCGCCCAGGAAACTGGGAGTTATAACTGAAAGTGTTGTTTGAAGGGAATTGAAAAAAGCGGGGTATCTGGTTGATTTGTTGTTGCGAGACATCAAAACAACCATTGGAGATACGCCACCATGAGTAAGAATAACGTTGTTAAGCTGGCAGGTCGAGATACGATTATCGATCCGCTGACAGAGTTGCCGAGAAGCGATGCAGAGCAGTTGATCTACCAAGCGGTGGAGGCAGAGCTGTTGGCGGAGCACGTCGAGCGACGGACAGAGGATGGCAAGGCGGGTGTGGTGCGTAATGGTCACCTGCCAGCTCGTAAACTGCAGACAGGATTGGGGCCGGTCACGTTCCGATCAGCTCTGGTGCCGCCGTATGTACGCAAGACGAAGTCACTGGAAGCGGCGCTGGCGTGGCTCTACCTGAAGGGGATTTCCAGTGGAGAGATGGGTGAAGCCCTGAAAGTGCTGGTGGGTCCGGATGCAATAGGCTTGTCGGCCGGCAGGGTATCGCGTCTGAAGCAGGTCTGGGCAGAAGAATATCGGAGCTGGTGCGAAGAGCGTCTGGATAAGCGCCATTGGGTGTATGTGTGGGCAGACGGTGTCTACAGCGGATTGAGAGCAGAGCAGACGAAGCTGTGTGCCCTGGTGGTGATCGGCGTGAATGAGCGTGGTGAGAAGCATTTTCTGGCAATTGAGGATGGTGTACGGGAGTCCACACAGAGCTGGCGGGAGGTGCTGTTAAAACTGAAGTCACGCGGACTAAACCCGCCAAAATTGGCAATCGGAGACGGTGCTATGGGCTTCTGGGCTGCACTGGAGGAAGTGTATCCAGGGACGCGTCAGCAGCGCTGCTGGATGCACAAAACCATGAACGTGCTGAACTGCCTGCCAAGGTCAGCTCAGCCGAAAGCGAAACAGGCACTGCATAACATCTGGCAGTCGGAGACCCAGGCCGATGCGGAAAAGGCCTTTGATCTGTTTATCAAAACGTATGAGCCAAAGTATCCGAAGGCTGCCATCTGTCTGCACAAAGACCGAGAGGAACTGATGGCTTTCTAAATTTCCTGCGCAGCATTGGCAGAGTATTCGGACCAGCAATCCGATTGAATCCACCTTCGGGACAATCCGCCATCGAACCAAGCGTTCCAAGGGCTGCCTATCGCGTGACGGCATGCTACACATGATGTTCAAACTCGGCCGGTGTGCCGAGAAGAAGTGGAGACGATTACGGGGTTTCGATTATCTGGCGAAGGTGATAACCGGAATCAAATTTAACGAGGGTGTTGAGGTAGCAGGAGTCGATCAGGTCGCCGCTTGATTCAACTAGCTAAACACCAGATTTAACTATAACTCCCGGTGAAACCCTCCTGGTGACTACAGTCGCGGTGCAGGCCTTCAGCACCATCATAAACCTATTCGCTTTTTATCGACTATCGAGCTGGTTAACCTGCTGGAGCAGGAGAAACAACTCGGTAAGCAGGGGTCAATGGCTAACAGGTTGATGCATGCGGATCTCGTGATCCTTGGTGAACCGGGTTATCTTCCCGCAGGTGGTGCTTTG
This sequence comes from Candidatus Vondammii sp. HM_W22, assembly GCF_022530855.2. GTDB lineage: Bacteria > Pseudomonadota > Gammaproteobacteria > Chromatiales > Chromatiaceae > Vondammii. Next base: position 2,760,540 of record NZ_CP099567.1, read on the forward strand.
TTATTCCATCTTCTCAGTAAGCTGTATGGACGCACCCACGTCATTATTACCACCAATGTCAGCTTCATTGAATGGTCGAATCTCTTTGGTGATAAAAAGATGACTGCACTGCTTGATCGACTGACCCATCACTGCCGTATCATCGAAACCCGCAATGACAGTTACCGATTCAAGAACTCAACCCGCAATACGGAGAGAAAAACCAAGCGAAAACCCAAGAAATAAGTCATAATCCGGCTTGATTAGGTGGGGCACTTTTGGATGCAATTTAATAAATTGACACAAAACCTAACACTACTCTTGAATCCCCCCTACCTTCTGCGAAGGTAGGCTTGATGGCCCACTTGATCTATGATGGTATGGGTTGAGTGCTTTTATGTTGACACAAAAAATTAAACAGTCTTATCTACAACGTAATCGGCTGAATAGTCGATGAACCCGGCTTTTAGCGTGACCCAAATCACCAACTCTAGCCGACGGCATAATTAGGTTAAGTTCGATATGGAAAACTCCCCGGCATATGCAAATATTATTAGGGTACTGTTTATAGTCATATTGGTATCATTACCTTTAAAAAATTCTATTTACCAAGTCTCATATGGGCTGTTTTCTATCCTTTTTTTATGGATTTTATTCAGATTAGGAGATTTTTATTTCATAAAAAACTATATTCTTATTACATCTTTGTTCCTTCTTATCCTTATATCAATGTTAGTTTCAAATACTATTGGGATAGGGAATATTGAGAGTTTTGATTTGGTATTTAAGTTTTTCTATAGATATATATTATTCTATTTTTCACTGCTCTATTTTATGGAGCAGAAGGTATTAACATTCAAATTTATATCCATAGTATTGATGTCATCATTCTCAATCCAAGTATTTGATGGCGTTTATCAATATCACACCGGCTTTGATTTATTTGTTCATTCGCCAATGGATGGTAATGGAAGAAGGCTTACAGGCAGTATGTTTTCATCAAATATATATGGCTATATTATTGCTATAAACATAGCATTTCTCACTTATTACGCTGTAAAAAATTTATTGGAAGATAATAGCCATTTAAAAAATTTACTATTCACCATTCTTATCGTTGCTAGTCTATTTTCTCTTTTGTATTCAGCCTCTCGGTCATCATGGATAATGTTTTTTATATTCACGGCTGCATATATTTCATATAATTATAAAATGGTAGATAAATATGTGTATTGCTTGATTATATTACTGGTGATTGCACTGACTGCGTGTATATATACTGATGACAGTTTATTGCATAGATTTAATCAACTGGTTACGGGGTATTCATCATATCGATGGGATATTTGGGAATTCAGCTCGGAGAATATTTTGAAGGCGCCGTTGTTTGGCTACGGGCTGAATGGTTATTCTAACTTGAATGGGCCACTTGTTGGGATGCCGCACAATATTATTGCGGAAGTGTTGTTGTTTACAGGGGTTTCAGGTTTTTTATTGTTCTCCGCTCTATTCTCAACCGCTATAAAATCAACACAATCAATTATAAAAAAAGACCGATTGCTAGGGAGTTTTATGCTTTTCTTATTTCTTTCAATATTGATTGGTTACCTGTTTGATCATTCTATAACGGATGGAAAAGTAGCTACTACTATACTCTTTGTTATCATGGCAATGATTACATATTTATCAAGTAGCAAGCGTGATCAAAAGTGTTGATTTTGGTATTAGTGCCAACAATACTTACCTATAGAGGTCGATCAATATTGTTTATAGCAGAGTGCCAATAATTATGGGGAATTTACCAATTTCAGCATTCATTATTACCAAGAATGAAGAACGGTGTATCGGTGATGCTATTGATAGTATCAGTAACATCGCCAGTGAGATTATTATTGTAGATTCAGGATCAGAAGATTCAACATGTGAGATTGCGCAACAAAAAGGCGCTAAAGTAATATCTAACGAGTGGCTGGGCTATGGTCCGCAAAAGCGCTTTGCAGAGGAACAATGCAAATACGATTGGTTGTTGAATCTTGATGCCGATGAGGTTCTGAGCCCCAATCTTCAAGACGAAATAGTAGAACTATTTTTTAATACTTACCCTTCACTTTCGATGTACAGGATTAAAGTAAAGACAGTTTATGCTTTCCATCGTAAGCCTAGGTTATTAGCTGAGTATAATAATGTCATAAGGCTTTACAATCGTACGATTAACCGCTTTCCAGACCACCCGACATGGGACGCAATTATCCCCAACAGTGAAGACCAAGTTGGCCAACTCAATGGCGATTGCCTGCATCACTCATCCCCCGGTATAGGACACTATGCAGAAAAATTTAACCGATATACTACACTTCAAGCAGCCGAACAAAAGTTGAAGCCCTATTGGATTTTGGTTGTCCGTCTATTATTTGGCTTTCCGCTGGATTTTATAAAGGCCTATATGCTAAAGCGCCATATCACAGGTGGCATATATGGTTTTATTTTATCAGTAAGTTATGCTTATTCGAGGTTTCTGAAAAATGCAAAGATGATGGAGAAGCACCTCAACCAGGGTGTGAAAAAAAATTGAAGTTTTTCACTTCACTTGCCATCCAATCTTTAATATTTGTAAAAACAACCTGGATTTGACCTTGGTTTTGGCTATTCTGGGGCTTTCAGTGACCTCCCCCCCATCTTAATACCAAGACTTGGATGAGATAATTCATTCTAAGCGGCCCTATTCACAAAGGCCACTGGTGACAAATAATTTAATGCGCTATGAGGCCGCACGTGATTGTAGTGCTCTCGCCATTGATCAATTTCATGTCTAGCGTCATCAATGGACCTGAACCAATGCTGATTTAAGCATTCATTTCTGAATTTACCGTTTAAGCTTTCTACAAACGCATTCTGAGTAGGCTTACCTGGCTGAATAAAACCTAGCTTAACGCCACTTTCTTTTTGCCAGTAGAACATCGCCTTGCTAGTAAACTCAGTACCGTTGTCGCAGATTATTTGATCCGGAGCGCTCCTTAGCTCAATCACCTGAGTTAAAAAACGAGCGACCTGGTGACCATTGATCGAGAAGTCAGAGAGCTGGCCAATAACTTCTCTTGAGTAATCATCAATCACATTAAATACTCGAAAGCGGCGACCATTAGCCAACTGATCACTGACAAAATCCATTGACCAGCGTATATTTTTACCAATGGGCATAATCGTTGGCATTCTTGGTCGTATTATCTTCTTGCGTTTTTTAGTCCTCACTTGAAGACCTTCTTCGTTATAGACTCGGTAGGTCCGCTTCTTGTTTTTCACAAGCCCCTCTCCTCTCAGGAGGCCATGTAAAAACAAATAACCATAACTCGGATGCTTTTTTGCCAGCTCAAGTAACCGTTTGCGTAGAGACTCATCTTTTCCCCATTGAGTAACGTACCGAAAAGCGGTTCTACTTAAGCCTACTAATTGGCAAGCTCTACGCTCACTTAATTTGAACCGCGACTTAAGGTAGCTCACGATTTGTTTTCTATCAGCAGGCTTTACCACTTTTTTGAGAGCACATCCTTCATCGCCTCAGCTTCAAGCATTTTCTCGGCAAGTAACTTCTTAAGCTTGTTATTTTCGCTTTCAAGCTCTTTGAGCCGTTTGGCTTCTGAGACATCCATCCCGGCGTATTTGCTTCGCCAGTTATAAAAGCACCCGGTTGAAATGCCGAACTGACGACAAATGTCATCAACTTTTACCCCTGACTCATGCTGCTTGATGGCACCAATAATTTGCTCTTCTCTGTAACGCTTCTTCTTCATCTTGAGATCTCCTAATACACAGACTAATTGGAAATCTCATCCTTGTCATGGCTCTATTTCTGGGGGAAAGGTCACGACCTGCCAGCTTAACAACGTTATTCTTACTCGTGGTGGCGTATCTCCAATGGTTGTTTTGATGTCTCGCAACAACAAATCAACCAGATACCCCGCTCTTTTTCAATTCCTTTCAAACAACACTTTCAGTTATAACTCCAGGCTATCAGGATATCCTTCACGCCGCGATTCTGGAGCTCTGTGAGTACATTGAGCCAGAACTTGGCACCCTCATTCTCTGACAGCCAGAGCCCCAACAATTCCTTGTGGCCCTCCATGTTCACGCCCAGTGCCAGATAAATTGCCTTATTGATCACTTTCTTGTCTTGCCGGATTTTTACGACAATACAATCCAGGTAAATAATGGGATAGACCGCATCCAGTGGCCTAGATTGCCATTCAATCACTTGTTCAATAACAGCGTCAGTCACTTTGGAAATCAAGGTAGCGGAGACATCAGCACCGTACATTTCTTTAACGGTCGTGACGATTTCTCGTGTTGTCATGCCCTGGGCATACAAGAAAATAATCCTGTCGTCCATGGAAGTAAATCGACGCTGGTGTTTTTTAACGAGCTTGGGCTCGAAACTCCCAGCTCTGTCGCGTGGTGTATCGAGCTCGAACTGGCCAGATTCCGTTCGGATAGTCTTACTGGCATAGCCGTTGCGGTTATTGTCAGCTTCGGACTGCTCGTGCCTTTCAAAGCCAAGATGATCATCTAACTTAGCATTCAGTGCCGCTTCGGTCGTAATCTTGGTTAGCATCTGCTGGAAGTCTTTGTGGTCGTCTTCCGTCTTGATATTTTTAGCGGCCGCATGAGCGATCGCCTGTAGTTCTTTCTTGTTCGTAGTGCTTATCCTCACCCTTGTCTGGGTTTAATGATAGGCAGTTACACAGAATTCAGGACATCCTCTCTAGAGGAAGATAACCCGGTTCACCAAGGATCACGAGATCCGCATGCATCAACCTGTTAGCCATTGGCCCCTGCTTACCGGGTTGTTTCTCCTGCTCCAGCAGTTTAACCAGCTCAATAGTCGATAAAAAGCGAATAGGTTTATGATGGTGGTGAAGGCCTGCACCGTGATTATAGTCGCCAGGAGGAGTTTATCGGTACCAGGGCCCACAAAAACGATGCTCTGGGCCTCTTCTATAAATTCGCAGTGATGCAGTGCAGTAATCAGTTCTTCGTTTACCTGACTTTGGATAAAATCAAAGCCTGCCAGCTTCATTTGATATTGAATAGAACGCACTTCTCGTTCAGCGACTTCGGCTTTGAGTCATTGCTGCAGTATGGGTTCTGCTTTGCTGTAAGCAGATGAAGCTTGCTCAGACAGCTCTGCAATGCTTTGCGCCATACCGTGGAGTTTTAGTAACTTCATGGTTGCTATCGTGGCATCAACGGACATGGCGTTTCCCCCGTAAGTGATCATAACGGCCTGTATCGGCTTTGGGTTTCTTTACCAGCGTGAGTTCAGGACGCGCTTGAGCAATGCCGGTCTTGGCTTACCCAGACAGCTAATAACGTGCTGTTTAGAAGGGCTGCCACTGGTCAGTGCAGTGGTAATGGCCTGTTCTAGCTTGCGTTCATCATGTTGCAGCACTAGTGCCAGTACATTGACCATATCCCGGTTGTCACCGGGATGCTTGAGCCGTTGTTTTTGTAGTTTGCGGAAGCTCTCTGGCATTCCTGGAAGGGTGTTCCATTGCGCAACGCACCGGGCTTACGCTGCAGTACCGACGGGTAGTGATGCTAGCCATAGATTGTTTGCCCTTTTGGCTGTGATCTCGTGTAAACATACGCTGATGTTCTGCAATCATCACCAATTTATGGGCATGAATATGTAAGCTGGTGGGGCGGATTGGTAAAAGAAGCGGCTACACTGTAACGACTGTTATCAAAGATAATCAGGCAGGTGGATAAGACCCGCTTACTGTGTTCTATATATCCGTCAAAGGGCGCAGGAATCGACATCATGCGAACAACTTCGTCCTGCCAAGCATCGGCAATTGTGCTGTCTTTGTACTCAGAATGATAGATCTCTTGCCATAAGGTCTTATAGCACTAGCCAGAGGCGATAGCGGGAGTCTCGAACATTTTTTTCTATCCAGCCCTTCTCCCAGCCTGCGACTGAGTTACAAACGTCGGACTCAAACATGAAGTGGCTGGCCATGACCTCGAAGCGGGTATTGAGCACACGCCTTACCGCGACGGACCTTATCAACAGCGGTCTTCATAGTGTCGTAGATACCACTCTCCAGCACACCGCCTGGCACCCTGAAGGCCGGGTTGTGCGCATCAAAGATGCATCTCCTGGATTTGGGGGATAAGCGCGCAGAAAGAAAGCACGGCGGCTACTGAGCTTGAACCGGGCAATCTGTCACTTGGTGCTTTTGCCACCCAGAACAACATAGCCTTCGCTCCAATCAAACTGAAAAGCTTCTCCAGCAAAGGCCAATAGTACCTAGGTGCCGCTACTGGCGAACACGTGAAGCTTTCCTGCTGTTGCGCCCGCCAATCTCTGGCAAAAGTAGCGACACGGTCATAAGAGCCGGTATAGACCCAGCGGCACCCAGATTATAAGCTATAAGACAGTCATTTTAGTGATAATCGCTGTTTGCGTTTACGCCGTGCCTCCCGATGCAGCCAGCTGGTCAGATATTTACGGACGGTATTATGGGAAAATCTGGTTTTTTTGGCTATCTGTCGAACCCTAATCTTATCGCAGTGTCGCCGCTTCATTACACTTAATAGTGCCACGTCTATCACTCCTTTTATCCCCTGCTGGCTCTTCAGCAGGTCAAAGTTACACGTGGGTCAATTTTCGGTGTAAATAATGGCGCTTAGGTGGGGCATTTTTGGATGCAATTTAACAAAATTGCCACTTTGCAGTTACACTTCGCGGCAAATTGCAGTTATTTTCAATGCGAAACCCCATCCGTTCTAACAATTTTCAAGGAGGTCATCCATAATATCTTTAAATCAAACCAGAATGCCTGTCGTTGTAAATACTCTACATCCAACACAACTTTCTCCAGAATCGCCAATTCATCACGTCCATTTATCTGCGCCCAACCCGTCAGACCGGGTACCAGTTGATCCACTCTGTGATCTGTGCGCAGGGCAATCAAATCATCCTGATTAAATAGCGCTGGGCGAGGTCCCACAAAGCTCATATCTCCAGCTAGAATCGAAAATAACTGCGGAAATTCATCCAGACTAAATCGACGCAAAAAACCACCAATGGGTGTCAGAAATTTCGCTGGATTGGTCATCAGATGGGTGGCAACTCCAAGTGTATTCACTCGCATGGAACGAAACTTGGGCATTTTGAAAATCACATTGCCTCGTCCTACCCGATCCGACCAGTAGAGTACCGGGCCTTTCGATGTCAACCGAACTGAAAAAGCAATCAATAATATCGGTATTGCCAATACAACAAGCAGCAATACACTCATTGACAGATCAAAAAATCTTTTCATTTACCATAATCTTAGTGTAAGCCGCTTGAAATCGATGACAGGGACTTTACGTACGTCTCCGCAGTTTTTTTGAGTTGCTCATCCATTGAAATAACGGGGTGCCAGCCTAACAATTCTCGTGATTTTGAGCTATCCACTCGCAAAGAGCCAAACAAACGATTTGCTTCATCACCTTTGCCTATTAATCGAGCAACACACTTCATGATTCCAACAGGAATAGGGATGAGCACAGGTTTTTTACCAAAGGCACTGCCTACTTTATACAACAGCTCAGTAGTGGAAATATCCTCATTATCAGAAATTAAAAATACCTCATTCACTGCTTTGGGGGTTTTGTTATGATTAGCGCAAAGGGCAATAAAGTTCACCAAATTATCCAATGCCACCAAAGACCGCTGATTATACACCGAACCCAATGGTAGAGGTACGCCTTTACTTATCCACTGCAGTAATCTAGCGAAATTACCTGGTGCATTCGGTCCGTAGACCAAAGGAGGACGGATAATAACTACTTCCATATCTGTATCCTTTGCTATTGCAAGCAACCCCTGCTCTGCTTCATATTTGGATATTGCATAAGCGCTTTGTGGATTAGGAGTATCGGATTCAAGAAATGGTTTGTTATTATTGTTACCCATCACACCGATTGAACTTATAAATACGAAGCGCTTAATACCTGCATTGGCGATCTGCCCAGCTAAATTCAAAGTACCCTCTACATTTACCTTACGATACTCAGCCAAAGGATCGGCAACATAGCTTTTTGTCACATGTGCGCGGGCTGCGCAGTGAATCACCGTATCTACGCCTTGTAAGGCTTGGGCGCTCTCTAGCTCAAATAAATCCCCTATTTCGACCTGCAATACATCTTCAGGCAGTTCTTGCACCAAGTGACGTACAGCTGCAACAACACCGACGTCTTGACTTGCTAGCTCTGCAATTAGAGCTTTACCAACAAAGCCTGTCGCTCCAGTTAAAAGGACATTCATGAATTTCAAAGTGTGTCTTCGATCTCGTTATGCGTTTTGGGACATCTTAGTCTCCAAAACACACCCGATCTTCGGAAGCCTAGGGCATCTCTGATTAATTAAAGAAATCGTATACCACTGATCTATAGATCACCTATTCCAGGAAAACGACGAAACAACAAAGCTTAGAAGCCACGGATTTTGAAAAATACCGAAAAAAGATCCGCAAGGAACATTTCTGGTATGGGAGGGCGTGGGTAGAAAGCCCATTGTTCTAGAGCGCATGCGGCGCATCCACTTTCTACAGCGCTGGTTTGAGCCCTCTGACCCTGTACCAGACGAAACAGTCATCTGCAATTTTCGCCATCTGATGGAAAGGAATAATCTTGGGGATGAGCTGTTTCGCTTGGTCAATGTTTAGGGAACCTCTAAAAACATTATAAGACAAGTTGTAATAGTAACCAACTCAACCAATTTATTGACACAAACCATGCAACCGAGTTTGGGGCTGCCCTAGATAAATAAATTGGCTCTTCCCCTAAGTAGGGTGGGTAGATTAACGTACCCTCCACGAGAGATAAAGATTTATACGCCCAGATCCTGGGTATCAAGAGCCCTTGGCAGGTTAGCACAGTGTGGAGTTGGCTCTCCCAGAGGGAGAGGTAGCGGTACAGATTGAGCAGGAGGCAGGTTCAGCCTGTGGGCGGATCTCTCACCGGGCTACGACTCACGCAAGCGCCGCTGGCGGCACCTGGATACCTGCCAGTACAAAACTATTCTGGTAACAGATGTGCCCAGAGTGAAGTGTGAAGAACATGGGATGGTCACCGTGCCAGTTTCCTGGGCGGAACCGGGCTCTGGATTTACTGCAATGTTTGAAGTGCTGGTGATCGATTGGTTGAAAGAGGCATCCATCTCGGCAGTCTCCCGATTGATGGGGCTGAGTTGGAGTGCCATTGGTGGAATTATACAGCGAGCGGTTAAGCGGGGACTGGCACGTAGAAAAGAGATCAGCCCAACACGTATAGGTATTGATGAGACGGTCTTCAAGAAACGTCATGATTATGTAGCAGTCTTATCAGACCAGGATGCAGGTACAGTGCCACACGTGGGCAGTAACCGCAAAAAGGCGACGCTTAAAGCACATGGTACGAAAGCCTCACAGAGGAGAAGCGAGAAGCGATGGATATGTGGCCAGCCTTTATCAATGCCACACTGAAAAGCCTACCTAGGGCTGAAGAGAAGATTGCCTTTGATAAACTCTATGTCGCCAAGTATCTCGGTGAAGCAGTAGACAAGGTACACGCTGCCAAGAGCACAAAGCGCTGATGGCTGAAGGCTATGAGGACCCTTAAAGTCAGCCAGTATGACTGGCTCTGCAACCCGGAGAACATGACACGCAGACAGAAATTGCGGTTCAAGGCGCTACGTGACAGCACGCTGAAGACGGCCCGTTCCTGGGCGATCAAAGAGTTTGCCATGTCACTCTGGCACTATGCCAGCAAGACATGGGCAAGGAAAGGCTGGGAACGGTGGTTGTCATGGGCAGTGCGCAGTGGCCTGGAGCCAATCAAGAAAGTGGCGGGAACAATCAAGGATCATCTGTGGGAAATATTGAACACTATTGTTTTGGAAGTAAGTAATGGTCCGGCAGAAGGCCTCAACAGCCGAATCAAGATGATCAAGGTGCGTAGCAGAGGTTTCCGCAACAAAATGCAACCTACGTCCACTTTGGAGGGCTGAATCTTTATCCTGATGGAGTGGTTGGGTGACACTTACCCTCTCGATTAGGAAAAGAGCCGACAGGTTATCTATGACCACAATGAGCATTTGGAATTGCTTGACGGAGAAATAGAAGCAGATGAAAGTTATTTTAGTGGTAGACGCAAAGGAAAAAGAGGTCGATGTACGGTCGGTAAAGTTCCTGTATTTAGCTTGCTAAAGCGCAACGGTAAGGTATTTACCGTTATTATTCCTGATGCTAAAGCCAGAACATTAATGCCAATAATTAGGCAACAGGTAAAGCCAGACAGTATTGTTTATGCTGGTGAAATGTCCCCATTCTATGGCCACTTGGCTTGTTAGGTTCTCCGCATTTCACGTAATCCAAAATACGCCATCTCCGGCGTGACGTAGTGTTGTGAACTGTGGGGTCGCCGCTCATTATATCGGCAACGCCACTGTTCAATAACAACTCTGGCTTCGGTCAGGCTACCAAATATCTCTGCATTTAAACACTCCTTGCGGAAAATGCCGTTGAAGCTTTCATTGCTGCCATTTTGCCAGGGTTTTCCCGGTTCAATATTGGCTAGCTTAATATCATCCTTTTCCAGTTCCTCGCGCAGTACGAGGGCCAACAGCTCAGCTCCGTTGTCGCTGCGAATGGCTCGGGGAATTCCGTAGCGAATGATTAATTCACGTAGCACCGCTTTCACGTGTTGACTCTGTAGGTATCGACCAGTTTTGATTGCCGACAATAACCGGTTGCTTCGTCCTTCACCGTCAAGCACCGCAGAGGCTCTGCGTCATGATAGCGGTCATGTACGAAATCCCATGCCCACACATCATTCCGTCGTAGCGCCAATCCCTCCAGTTTTACCCCAGTGCGAATCTTCCGTCGAGGGCGATAAGGCGGCAAACACAGGCCATTAAGCCGCCAGAGTCGATATACGCGTTTGTTGTTTACCTGCCAACCTCTGAGCCGCAGATAGGCGCCTGATAAACGATAGCCCCAGGTGTCGTACAAAGCCAGCTTGCTCGCCTTTGGCTAAGACCCCGTTCAATAGCAAACAATGCCATTGTAGATTCAATGGGTCAATGCAACACCGTCATTTAGTTTATCTGCAGGAGTGGCGAAGTCCAATGTTTTTCTCGGTCGTTGATTGAGTTTTTTCGCCACGCGATCTAAGTGTGCCTGAGAGTAAATCGATAAGTCTGTTTTCTTCGGAAAGTACTGCCTCAATAGCCGATTTGTATTTTCATTGGTCCCTCTTTGCCATGGACTTTGTGGGTCACAAAAGTAGATTTTTGCATCTGTTGCCATAGTAAATTTCTTGTGACCGGCAAGCTCCATCCCCCTATCCCAAGTTAATGACTGTACCAGCTTGTCTGGAAGTTTTTTAACCTGTTTCGTGAGTGCGGAAACAACCAAATTAGTCGACCCTGAAATATTTATAACGCAATGATTTATATAAAATAAGCGTCTAAATTTGATAAAATAAACGTCCGTGAAAGGGGTAAAAGCAGAGAAAAACTGGACGAAACAGAGGTGGATAATTGAGCAAACCCAAGACAGCCAATCCCAACCAGCAAAGTTTCCTGCACCAGAACTTACTGGATCAGCTGAACCCCAAGCATCCACTTTTGCTACTGGCCAGACAGATAGACTGGTCATATTTTGATGCTGAATTTGCCTCGCTTTATTCTCATCTTGGAAAGCCCTCAAAACCGATCTGCCTAATGGTGGGCCTCTCGATACTCAAGCATCTGGAAGACCTCAGTGACGAGGTTCTGATTCAACACTGGATACAAAATCTCTACTAAAGGAAGTAAAAATTCTCAAGCTCCCCACCCGATTTGCCACACATCCGAGGAATCGTAAAAAGGCACGTAAGGCCGTCAAGCGATTAAAGACCATCAGCGGCCGATTACTGCGCGAAATACAGCGTAAGATGACCGCAGAACAACAGAAATTCTATGCAGAAAAGTTCGCCCTGTACCAGCGCATGCTGAATCAGAAGCGTGCTGATAAAAACAAGTTGTACAGCCTACATGAACCTCATGTTTACTGTATGAGCAAAGGCAAGGCCCAGCAGCATTATGAGTTTGGCACCAAGGCATCAATCACCACCACAAGGGACGCGGGCATTGTGATTGGTGCCCTGGCTTTTGAGAAGAATGTATTTGATGGTCACACCGTACCTGAGATCTTGGCACAGGTGAAACGTCTCATCAATCGAGTACCCAAAGTGGGTATTGCTGATCGAGGTTATCGGGGCAAATCAAAGGTTAATGACACCCAGATAGTAACGCCAAAGCCTGCTAGGAAGAATACCTCAGGAGAAGCCATGGCATTAGCCAGAAAACGTTTCAGAAGACGAGCTGGCATTGAGCCTGTGGTCACTTAAAGAGTGACCACAGGCTAAAAAGGAACTTTCTTAAAGGCTTTGCCGGGGATCAGATTAACTTGCTTATGGCGGCGGCTGCCTTCAACTTCAGAAAATGGATGAGGGAGGTTCTTTATTGTGCTGAAAAATATCATGTCCATACTGTTGTTCCTGTTTGCAAAACAGAAACAACAGTATTATTAAGTGCCTGGAATGAATATTTTAGGGTCGACGAATTAGTGTCTTTCCCTGCGACTTTAACGAGCATAGTAAATCGCGAGTGACACTCTACTAACGTAGCTATATGAGTATTGGAAGAACCTGAGATCAAATCGCCTTCCCAGTGGCCAGGGACGGCCCGGTCTTCAATTTCAGGTGAGCGATTATGGAAATACCATCAATAATGCCACTTCTGGGTAGCCTTTTAATATTACTATGCCTGGACTGCCGAAAGACTCTTTGCGTTCTAAGATGTCTTTGAAGCTCTTTTTTCAATACGCAACGAGACTGAATGAATAGGCTTTTGTAGATGGTTTCGTTATGACACACGTAACTTCTCTCATTCTCTGGGTAATTTCGCTTTAGCCAGCTAGATATCTGCTCAGTAGACCACTCTTGAAAGCTTATCGGCTACGATTTTACGAAGATTATCTCACTGGGAAAGTCTACACAGCTTTAGCTTACGAGCACGATCCCAAGCTTTACTATCAGCAATATTTGCACGATAGCGGTTCAATTCCCCCATTGCGCTAAATTTTCCTGCTTATGGTTGAGGGTGAGCGATCAAGGTCTCTTGCTATCTAACGCAAAGACAAGCCCACGGAAAGCCCTCTGGATATTTCTTCACGTTCTTCCAGAATGAGAGCATTTTGAGCGCGTTTGCGAACTGAAGGGCAATACCCTCCAAATAGTCTTGGCATACCAAAAATTGATGCAGGGTGTTTTTCGAGGGAACGGCCTATATCACTAAGTGATTCTCCCTTCCGCCAACGTGACCATAGTTCTTGTTTTTGATCATCTGTGAGTCCAGGTCTGCCAAGTCTTGCCATCACATAATCCCCATAAATTGATCATTGAGTATAATGTGTTGCATCAACCCATTGAATCTACAATGGCATTGTTTGCTATTGAACGGGGTCTTAGCCAAAGGCGAGCAAGCTGGCTTTGTACGACACCGCGATCGGGGCTTCACTATATTCAAAACGAGAACGTCGTGACCGGCATCTGTCGGCCGCGTTGCGTGTAGTGGTGCGGGAGGATCCCAGTTGGGGCTATCGTTTAGCAGGCGCCTATCTGCGGCTCAGACGGTTGGCAGGTAAACAACAAACGCGTATATCGATTCTGGAGGCTTAATGGCCTGTGTTTGCCGCCTTATCGCCCTCGACGGAAGATTCGCACTGGGGTAAAACTGGAGGGATTGGCGCTACGACGGAATGATGTGTGGGCATGGGATTTCGTACATGACCGCTATCATGACGCAGAGCCTCTGCGGTACTTGACGGTCAAGGACGAAGCAACCGGTTATTGTCTGGCAATCAAAACTGGTCGATACCTACAGAGTCAACACGTGAAAGCGGTGCTACGTGAATTAATCATTCGCTACGGAATTCCCCGAGCCATTCGCAGCGACAACGGAGCTGAGCTGTTGGCCTTCGTACTGCGCGAGGAACTGGAAAAGGATGATATTAAGCTAGCCAATATTGAACTGGGAAAACCCTGGCAAAATGGCAGCAATGAAAGCTTCAACGGCATTTTCCGCAAGGAGTGTTTAAATGCAGAGATATTTGGTAGCCTGACCGAAGCCAGAGTTGTTATTGAACAGTGGCGTTGCCGATATAATGAGCGGCGACCCCACAGTTCACAACACTACGTCACGCCAGAGAATGGGGGCATTTCACTAACTCCGCCGCCATGTCGCTGCCGCGCAGAATCGATAGCGTTACCCAGGCGGCAGCCTATATTGGTTTGCGAAAAACCAGAGCATAAGCCAGCTTAATCGTCCTTTCAGGCATGGAGAACAAACCCCAGGAGCTGTTTAATACCATACTGGTACGTGGGCCATATGTGTCAGGCGCTGGTGCAGAGTGAACAAGCTGATGAACGTGGCATGGCCTTCACCGCGGGCCTGCTCTCAATCCTCAACAGTTTGTTCGATCAGCCACTGGCAGAAGAGATTCTGACAGACCTCCCTCTCTCGAAACAGATCCAGAAGGTACAGCTCAAACATCAGGGGCCGGTTGGCCGCGCCCTCAAATGCACACTCGCCTGCGGAAACAGCGAATGGGACAAAATTAGCGCTCCTGGATATAACTGGGAACAAATACTGAATACCTACTTGGGCAGCACTCAGCTAGCTTTTCAGGAGCAGAACTCACTGCTCATCTAAGAAATCCCTGAGTCATTCATCTCCGACGATACTCGGTGGCATGGCACTTTGGGCAGGGAGGGATATGCCCGGTTTTGTGGAAGTGAAGCTCCTTGCCACACTGAGTGCAGACCAGAGTCCCGGGGCCGGTAATCTCACCGGTATGATAAAGTACGCCTTCACGGGCCCTCTCGGCAAGCCGATCCAGCTCCAGCCGGGTTCGGTCTGCAACATTGGCCAGCATCTCCAACACTCGTGCCTCTACCAGCTGGACATCGAACTTGAACCACGCCCGGAACTCGTCACCGGTCTCGGACAAAAAGTGGGCGGCATCCTTCATGTCCCGCTCCAGATAGGCAGCCACCTTTTCCGCCTCTTCCCGGGTCAACTCATTTAACTCCACCGCCTTTTCCCGGGCAGCATCAATACTCTTCTTTATGTTCGGGAGCGTATTCTTCTCTGCCTTGTCGAGCATCGAATCCACATGCTCCAACATCCTCTCGTAGGCGTTGACCAGCCGATCAACAGAATTGGTTTCTTTCATAATTCAATCCTCATGGCAGAACGACACACCTCTTACCTACAGTTATTACACCATGTAGTGTGGAACTCAAGGTGATTCAGGAAAAAAATGCTTTCTGCATTACCCAATTCATCAACAGGCTGCTGAGAGTCGCGCCTCCTCTAAGGCACCATGCACACCCACGACCGCAGAGAGTTAAATGAAGACAACGCCTTCATGTATCTCCCGCCGTAAGGTATCCTTCTCCGATTAAGTCTTCCAATACAGCTTAGCGCCTACCCAAACGATGAAAAAGATATACAACCCAGCAGAAATCGAGCCGGAGACCCAGAAGCACTGGGACACCAGCAACAGCTTCAAAGCCACGGAAGATCCAGGCAGAGAAAAGTACTACTGCCTCTCCATGTTCCCTTACCCCAGCGGCAAACTGCATATGGGGCATGTACGCAATTACACCATTGGTGACGTTGTGGCGCGCCACCAGCGTATGCTGGGGAAAAATGTACTGCAGCCTATGGGTTGGGATGCCTTTGGCCTGCCGGCAGAGGGCGCCGCAATCAAAAATAAAATGGCCCCTGCCGACTGGACATACTCCAACATCGACTACATGAAAGGCCAGCTGAAAAGCCTGGGGTTCGGTTACGACTGGGACCGGGAGCTGGCCACCTGCAAACCTGACTATTATAAGTGGGAGCAGTGGTTGTTTATCGCGCTCTACAAAAAAGGGCTGGTCTACCGTAAAAATTCAGTCGTCAACTGGGACCCGGTAGACCAGACCGTGCTGGCCAACGAGCAGGTAATCGATGGCAGAGGCTGGCGCTCCGACGCGCTGGTCGAGCGCAAAGAAATCCCCCAATGGTTCATCAGAATAACCGCCTACGCCGACGAGCTGCTGGAAGAGCTGGATCATATGGACGCATGGCCCGAGCAGGTGCGCACCATGCAGCGCAACTGGATCGGCCGCTCCGAAGGCGTACAGATGGACTTCGGGATTGAAGGTTCAGCAGAAAAACTCACCATCTACACCACCCGCCCGGACACCCTGATGGGCGTCACCTACATGGCGGTGGCGGCAGAGCACCCGCTCGCACTAAAAGCGGCTGAGACCAACCCTGAACTCAAGGCATTCATTAACGAATGCAGTCAGGGCGGCACCTCAGAGGCCGACATAGAGACCATGGGGAAGAAGGGACTGCGCCTGGGCATCAATGCCATTCATCCCATTACCGGAGATGCGGTACCGGTATTCGCCGCCAACTTTGTACTCATGGGCTATGGCACCGGCGCCGTCATGGCAGTACCCGGTCATGACCAGCGCGACTGGGAATTCGCGACAAAATATAACGTAGCCATTAAACAGGTGATAACGCCGGCAGACGGCAGCGAGGGCAGTATCGCCAAGGCCGCCTATACCGAGAAAGGGAAATTGATCAACTCCGGCCAGTTCGATGGTTTGACATCCGAGGCCGCTTTTGACGCCATTGCCAGCTATCTGGAAGGGGCTGAAAAAGGACGTAAAACGGTCAATTTCCGCCTGCGTGACTGGGGGGTGTCACGGCAACGCTACTGGGGCGCACCAATTCCGATGGTCCACTGCGACACATGCGGCATAGTACCGGTTCCCGATGCAGACCTGCCAGTGGTTCTGCCGGAAGATATCGCATTTGATGCCACTGGCAGCTCCCCGATTAAAAAGATGCCCGAGTGGTATCAAACCCGCTGTCCGGAGTGTGGCAGCCAGGCAGAAAGAGAGACCGATACCTTTGACACCTTCATGGAGTCATCCTGGTACTACGCCCGGTACACCTGTCCAGATGCCTCCGGCAAAATGCTGGATGAGCGGGCCAACTACTGGCTGCCGGTAGACCACTACATTGGTGGCATCGAGCACGCCATTTTGCACCTGCTGTATGCCCGCTTCTACCATAAGCTGATGCGGGATGTCGGGCTGATTGAATCAAGCGAACCCTTTGCCCGGCTACTGACCCAGGGCATGGTGATTGCCGAAACCTTTTACCGCAATGAAGCTGACGGCAGCAAAAGCTGGTTCAACCCGGAAGAGGTGGATATTCAGCACGATGAAAAAGGCCGCTCCATCAAAGCAAGTTTGCAGGCAGATGGCCAGCCAGTGATGATAGGCGGCATCGAGAAGATGTCAAAATCAAAAAACAACGGCGTCGACCCCCAATCCATGGTGGACCGTTTCGGTGCCGATACCGTGCGGCTCTACACCATGTTCACTTCACCTCCGGAACAATCTCTGGAGTGGTCGGATGAGGGTGTTGAAGGGGCCAACCGGTTTATCCGGCGGCTCTGGAATCTGGCCTGGAACAGACAGAATGAGATTCGTCAGGGCTCCGGCCGGATCAACGACCTGAATGATGCACAAAAGGAGGCACACAGAGGGATTCACTCCTCCCTTGAGCAGGCAAATTTCGATTATGATCGGCAGCAGTTCAATACCGTAGTCTCCGCCTGCATGAAGATGGTCAATATCCTCTGCAAGCTGGGCAACAGCACCACAGACAGAGCTATTCTGCACGAAGGATTTGGCATTGTTCTCTCCCTGCTGGGACCTATCGCCCCCCATGTCACCCACCTCCTGTGGCACGAGCTGGGTTACGGAGATGATATATTGCACTCTGACTGGCCACTGACCGATAAGAGCGCCCTCAAACAGGAGAGCATTCAATACGTGGTACAGGTAAATGGAAAGATCCGGTCAAAAATTCAGGTTGCGGCAGATGCCGACAAACAGGCCGTTGAACAGACCGCCCTGGCAGATGAACATGTGCAGAAATTCATTGATGGCAATCCTGTCCGGAAAATCATTGTGGTTCCGAACAAACTGGTCAACATCGTCGCAAAATAGAAACGGGGCAGCCGCCGCACAGGAGAATTAAGATGTCAGGAAAGAGCTATTTACCCATAGGCACAGTAATCTTCGCCACCCTGTTCCTGTTGCAGGGTTGCGGCTTCCATTTGAGAGGTGCCGCTGACCTCCCCGCCTCAATCAGCCCAGTCCAGATCCAGGGGCTTGGCGAATACGATGCATTGCGGTTGGAGCTGACCCAGCTACTCGAAGGCAATAGTATTGATGTTGTCGATAAGCGAGCACAGGCAAGCAGCCAACTGCGTGTTAGCAGCAGCAGCAGCCGGAGAGTGCTGTCAGTGGATGGCGGCGGGAAGGTAGCAGAATATGAGCTCCATGAAAGCGCCAAGTTCACCCTTGTATCAGCAGAGGGACATAAACTGGTCTCTGAGCAATCCATCGATTTAATCCAAACCTACCTGAACACCGAAGATGAGATTCTGGGCAAACAACAGGAGGAGAGTCTGCTGCGCAAAGACATGCAGCGTGACCTAGCCAGCCGCCTCCTCCGCAGACTACAGTCCCAGCTCTGACCCATGCGGGTTCGTCTTCATGAGCTCGAAGCACAGCTGCAGCGAGGGCTTGCCCCAATCTACCTTCTGAGCGGTAATGAACCACTGCAGATGAGCGAGGCGGCAGACAGCATCCGCGCACAAGCCCGGCAACAGGGATATACCAGCCGTGAAATCCTTGAAGCCGATGCCCGCTTCGACTGGAATCGTTTGACTGCTGAAGCCAACAGCCTCTCGCTGTTTGCAGAACAGCGCATTATCGACCTGCGTATCTTCACCGGAAAACCGGGAAGAGATGGCGTCAAAATCCTGGTGGAGTATGCCGAGCGCCCACCCCCGGATACCCTGCTCCTGATCATGTTGCCAAAACTGGAAAGAAGCCAAAGCAATAGCAAATGGGTTAAAAGCCTGGAGAAGGCAGGCGTTTTGATACAGATCTGGCCGGTGGAAGGAAACCGCCTGATACCTTGGCTGGAACAGCGTATGCGAAAGGTCGGACTGACCCCGGCAGCCGACGTCATACCCATGCTGGCGGAGCGGATCGAAGGAAACCTCCTGGCGGCAACCCAGGAGATCGATAAACTGCTGCTACTGCACGGCCCTGGCGTGATCACCCCGGAACAACTGTCTGATGCAGCAGCGGACAGTGCCCGTTATGATGTCTTTCGGCTGGTTGACAGCGCACTGCAAGGCAAGGTGGCGCGTTGCGAGCGTATCATCAATCGATTACAGGCCGAGGGGACTGCCGTAACCATCATCCTTTGGGCTCTGACCCGTGAAATCCGACTGCTCTGCAGCCTGGCCTCTGAAGTTGAAAAAGGCCGTTCGCCACAGCAAGCCATTGCCGGACGACGTGAGATTTGGGACAAACGCAAACCTCTGGTCAAAAAAGGGCTGCAACGACTGAACACATCCGGCTGGCGCAGCTTGCTTTTGCTCTGCGGAGAAGCCGACCGTGCCATCAAGGGGCAAGACAGACGAGACCCCTGGTTATTGCTCCAGGATATTGCCACCCGAATGGCCGGAATTACCGCTACCCCTTTAACCTTTAGCTTTTAACCTTTAGTATCAACCTAATTCTCCGATTTTGAATACAGGTTGACAGCCGTCATGTCCCATCACATCTCCGATATCGCAGCCTATATGAGCGAAGTTGGCCAAAAGGCCCGCACGGCTTCCCGCCGATTGGCGTCAGCCAGCGCAGGAGAGAAAAATGCAGCCCTGTTGGCCATTGCCGTGGATATCGACAACAATCGCAAGAGTCTGATAGCAGAAAACGGCAGAGACATGGAAGCAGGCGCAGCCAAAGGACTCGATGCCGCACTGCTGGACCGACTGGAGCTGACGCCTGCCCGCATCGACAGCATGATCGAAGGGCTACGTCAGATAGTCGCCCTGGCAGATCCCATCGGCGAAATTTTCGACATGAAATATCGTCCCTCCGGTATCCAGGTCGGACATATGCGGGTGCCCCTCGGCGTGGTTGGCATCATCTATGAGTCACGGCCCAACGTCACCGCAGATGCTGCTGCTCTCTCCCTGAAATCAGGCAATGCTACGGTGCTGCGAGGCGGTTCCGAGGCATTTCACTCCAATCAGGCGATCGCTGCCAGCATTCATAGAGGGCTGGAGAAAGCCAGACTGCCTGCGGATGCCGTTCAGGTCGTCGCCACGACGGATCGTGCTGCCGTCGGGGCCATGATCACCATGCCCGAGTATGTGGATGTCATTATTCCCCGTGGCAGCAAAAGCCTGATCGAACGTATCTCCAAAGAGGCGCGGGTACCTGTGATCAAACACCTGGACGGCATCTGCCACGTCTACATCGACGACCGGGCAGACGTCGGCAAGGCGTTTGATATTGCGATGAATTCAAAAACCCAGCGCTACGGCACCTGCAATACACTGGAAACACTGCTGATTGCAGAGGGGATCGCTGAAGAGATCCTGCCCATGCTGGCCACCGCTTTTATCGAAAAAGAGGTGGAGCTGAGAGGCTGCAAGCAGACCTGCCAGTTGATTGAAGAGTGCAAAGCCGCCACCGATGAAGATTGGGATACTGAGTATCTGGCTCCTATCCTCTCCATTCGCATTGTGCCGGGGCTGGAGAGTGCCATTGAGCACATCAATAACCACGGCTCCCAGCATACCGACTCGATTGTCACAGAGAACTACACCCATGCCCGGCGCTTCCTGGCCGAGGTTGACTCCAGCTCGGTGATGGTCAACGCATCAACCCGGTTTGCCGACGGCTTTGAGTATGGGCTCGGGGCGGAAATAGGCATCTCCACCGACAAGTTTCACGCCCGTGGACCCGTTGGTCTGGAAGGGCTGACCTCGGTAAAATATATTGTTCTCGGGGACGGACATATCCGGGAATAGAGGCCTTTTATTGAATGATAGGCATTCTCGGCGGTACTTTCGATCCAATTCACTACGGCCACCTGCGCACCGCGCTGGATGTACTGCAGGCGCTTGGGTTGGAGCAGGTCCGGTTTATCCCGCTGCAAAACCCGCCCCACCGAGGAGAACCCGACCTCTCTCCACAACAGCGCCTGGAGCTGGTCCAGGTAGCGGTGGAAGGGACACCTCAATTCCGCGCGGATGACAGAGAGTTAATACGCCAGGGAAAATCCTACACCGTCGATACACTTTTATCTCTGCGCAAAGAGTTGGGGGACGTCCCCCTCTGCCTGTTGATGGGAAGCGATGCCTTCCGTGGTTTCCCCTCATGGCACAAACCAGAGCAGATATTGGAGCTGGCTCACCTGGTGGTGATGCAACGCCCCGGAGAACACCACCCCGACAACTACAAAACCCGATTTACGGCAAATCCCGACCAGCTTCGAGCCGCACCGGGCGGATCGATCCTCTTTCAGCCGGTCACCCAGCTGGCAATTTCGGCAACAGCCATCCGGGAAATGCTCAGTCAGGGACGCTCCCCACGCTACCTGTTACCGGATAGTGTTCTCAAAATTATCGAAAAAAAGAGTCTATACGGCTGAAAAAAAACGTTAGCGCCATTTTCACTGTAGAATAACGCCTCAATACATTCAGAAACTAACCATCGGACAATTAAATGACGGTAGAAGAACTCCGCGACCTGGCCCTCAAGGCTCTGGACGACATGAAAGCTCAGGATATCAAAGTACTCGATGTAAGAGGCAAAACCAGCATCACTGACATCATGATCATCGCCAGCGGCAACTCGAACCGGCACGTAAAATCCATTGCGGAAACTGTCGCTTTCCAGGCCAAAGAGGCTGGAGAAGCGGCCCTGGGTACAGAAGGACTCACTGAAGGCGAGTGGGCGCTGGTCGATCTTAACGGTGTTGTCGTCCATGTCATGCAATCCAGGGTCCGTGATTTCTATCAGCTGGAACGGCTGTGGGAGATGGATATTCCTACAACCGGGCCAGACTCCGTTGAATCCAGCAGCTAAAGACGCTTGGTATTCCCTCAAAGTAACGCCAGCCTTTTTTAGTGGACCGCTTCGATCGCATCTTTGACCTGCACAAGCTACTACGCGCCGCTAGGCACCCAGTATCTAGAGCCTGCTCATAAACCATAACTCTCTAATATTATTGCCGTAAAGACGCCATATCAGGTATAATAGCGCCTGAAAAGCGAGCCATATCCACCAAAATCCGTGCATCTTATGATTCGATATCACAGCCATAGACAAATCCCTCTCGCCGAATTTGATTGGCCCTTTCAAACAGCACCGGATTAAAGCAACCACTGGGTTAAAATGAGCGAGTGTATTCCCAGGGATGAATTGGCAGAAAGTTACTATCAGGGACTTCGACACACAGGGTCGTTCGGCAAAAGATGCCCGACTGATCATTGGCGCGGTAATCATTAAACACAAGCTCTGCCTTTCCGACAGAGAGATTGTCCTGCAGATCCAGAAATATCCCTATTGTCAGTATTTCGTAGGGCTATCGGGTTATCAGATGGATGTGCCGTTTGCCCCTTCGTTATCTGCTGAGATTTGCAAGCGGATGGGGCCGTCGGTCTTTGAGGCATTTCATGGTGCTGTCATCGATGCGCTAGTAAAGCATAAAGATAAAAAAAGCCCAGCCATTCAGAGTCGACCAGATGAAATAGGAAAGTCGCAACAAAAAGATGATGATGAACCGTCCTCAGTTTCAGGGAGTGCATCTGAAGAAGCATCGGAACGCCAGGGCAAATTGATTCTGGATGCGACAATCCCTCCACGGGCAATTCGTTATCCTGCCGACCTGAGTCTGTTGAGGGAGTTCGGTGAGCAGATCATCGACATCCTCCATCCCAGGACGGTGTTGAAAAAGAAACCTCGAACCTATTGTGAAAAGACGTATAAAGCTTACCTCGCGATAGTGAAGCAGGGGAGGCCTGCCGGAAAGGTATGGCGTTGGGGGATCAAGCAACAGTTGCAGTACTTGCGCCAGAACCTGGACCACATCGAGCGATGGGGGGGAATACTGGCCAAAAGTGGCACTCCTGCCCCGTTGGTTGCTACATCGATATTGGGCGATCCTGATGGATGATCTTCGTTGGGATGCTTTTCGATCTGAAATCTCAGGTTGGAGCTTACCGAACACGCTATGGCTTCTATCCAGAAGTCGTCTCTGGGAGCACCTTCAGGGGACACGAGGCAACCGGCGTTATCTCAAGCAGCACAGCACTCGTTTTGCGGGCAAACTATTAGGATGGTCAAAGAAAGTCGCCGAAGCGAACCGGGAAGAACTGAAGCCTTTGAAGGCACAACGACATGAGGCGTACCTACAGCGTATTTCGGTTGAAGGCAGGTTCGGTCGGGAAAAAACGGCTATCGATTAAACGATAGCCGGGCGAGGCATGTTGACACCTCCACTGCATGGATCAGGCAGTATTTTTCTAGTCCGGAGAAATGGCGTAAAACCCTGACGGTTGATAACGGTAAAGAATGTGCTCAGTTCAAAGAAATTGAAGAGGCCACAGGCATGAATGCTTACTTTGCTGATCTTTATTCCCCCTGGCAACGAAGCACCAATGAAAATACCAAATACCAAATACCAATGGGCGGCTACGCCATTACTTTCCTAAAGGGATCGATTGGCGAAAGGTCACTGATCTAATACTTGCAACTGTGGTGGAAAAACTCAACAATCAATCTCGGAAATGCCTCAATTATCAGACGCCAAACGAAGTCTTTCTGAAAAGTATAGGTGATACATTTACAACTTGTAATCCACCTTGCGCACGTGCCGCTTCGCCACACCATCATTTCATTCGGCGCAGACCACACAGCACTCTCGCAAATGGCCGACAGCGAGCATCCTCCCGATTATTAAGCGCCGATGCAAGATTCTCCTTAACGCACCCGGAAAGTGCTTTACCTCCACCCATGGGGTCAAGTGCATATAAATTCAGAAGGTAGACCAACGCTTCAGCATGAAGCGGTTGCAACAAATCTGCTTTTGCAATGCCCCGCATCTAAAACTCTTTTTTATTAGCGAGATTAACGGGACAGAAATTGCTCAAAACAGGGGCATTGGAAAGGAAAATATAGCGTCCTTTGGCTGACATAAAGATATTAGTCTGTTGGAAGTTAAGTATCTAAATTAGAATATCAGGGTTTTTTGATCGTCTCATGATAGTAATTGTAAAATAATTAGAGCAAAACAATGGCCCAAAAAGAGAAGAAAATACCCACAAAACAGCTAATTAAGAAAAGACTAGCATCCATTGCCATCTTCGTCATGATGGGCATGCTTCTCGCTTATGAGCAGCCAACGATAGAAATCGCATGGGTTACTGCCTTCCTGCTGCTGACTATCTACCTTTTCGCCTTTGAGATTGTCGATGTCGATGTGGCAGCGATGAGCATTATGGTTCTGCTGGGCCTGACCACACTATTGGCGCCGATTATGGGGCTGGGACAGGGGCTGGTCGACCCCAAGCACCTGTTCGATGGGTTCTCTAGTAATGCCGTCATGTCCATTATCGCCGTAATGATTATCGGCGCGGGTCTTGATAAGACCGGAATAATGACCAAGGTAGCCGCTTTTATTCTCAAAACCGGCGGAACTTCAGAAAAACGCATCATTCCGATTATCTCGAGTACTGTCGCCATTATCTCCTCGTTCATGCAGAACGTTGGTGCTGCTGCCCTGTTTCTGCCCGTGGTATCACGTATTTCAGCCCGTTCCGGACTACCGATGTCCCGGCTGCTTATGCCCATGGGCTTCTGCGCCATTCTCGGCGGCACCGTGACCATGGTTGGCTCATCACCGCTGATCCTGCTCAATGACCTGATCCAGACGTCAAATACGGCACTGCCTACTGAGCAGCAGATGGAAGCCTGGGGACTCTTTTCAGTGACTCCGATCGGCTTGGCGCTGGTGGCAACCGGCGTCATCTATTTTGTAGTGGCGGGCCGTTTCGTACTGCCCACCACGACGAAAGAGAGTGGTACTACCGGCTCGGATGTCATGGAGTATTTCCATGATCTGTACGGAATCAAACCCAGCCTGTTCGAGATTGTGGTACCGGACGACAGCGATCTGGTGGGAAAACTGCTGGGCGAGGTGGAAAGCACCTATAGTGTCAGGGCGATCGGTGTTAAATACAGTGGTCAGGAGAGCATGGTTGGCCCTGGTTCAGTGGCTTACGATACCGAGGTAGAGGGTGGCATGGTGCTGGGCTTTTTGGCCGCTAAAATCCACATTGATACCCTGGTCGATAAGTACGATCTGAAGAAACGCACCGAACTGCGGAGTTTCTCAGAGTCACTGTCGGCTTCCAAGGCCGGTATTGCAGAAGTGGTTATACCACCAGGTTCTCAGCTTATCGGTAAAAGCGCACGTGATGTCTGGCTGCGCAAGACCTACGGGCTGAGCATGATCGCGATACACCGTGATGGTGAAACACTGCGCAGTGGCGACCACATCAGAAGTATGCCCTTTCATGCCGGTGATACGCTGGTGACGCATACCACCTGGGACAATCTGGCACGGCTGGAGAATAACTCCAATTTTGTCGTGATCACCACGGAGTACCCGCGTGAAGAGCTGCGTCCAAAGAAGGTGGGATGGGCAGCCCTGTTCTTTAGCATTGCACTGTTTATGGTACTGTTTACCGATATTCGTCTGTCGATTGCTCTGCTTACTGGTGCAGTTGGTATGATCCTCTCAGGGGTACTGAAAATTGATGAAGCCTATCAGGCCGTCTCCTGGAAGACCGTATTCCTGCTCGCCAGCCTGATCCCATTAGGCTTGGCCGTGGAGAGTACCGGTACCGCCAAGTGGATTGCCGACCAGACACTGTCGATTGTCGGCGATATGCCGGTGTGGGTGATACAGGGGGCCGTGGCGGTACTTGCCACCTTTTTTACCCTGGTAATGTCCAATGTAGGCGCCACCGTATTGCTGGTTCCACTCGCCGTCAATATCGCCATCGGCGTGGGTGCCGATCCTGCAGTTTTTGCACTTACCGTTGCCATAGCCACCTCCAACTCCTTCCTGATCCCCACTCATCAGGTCAATGCCCTGATCATGGGACCTGCCGGCTACCGGGTACCTGATTTCATCCGGGCTGGTGGCGTCATGACCATACTGTTTCTGGTCGTCATGATGGTAATGATGGGTATCTTCTTCTGATATCCATGAAATGCTCGGGTAACTGAAAGCATTGGGGCCTCTATAGAAAACGCTTGGCTACCTATTCGAATCATCAACCGCCCCGTTTCGAGCAGTTCATGTTATATTCGGATTTTTTACGACTATTCGGCCTGTTGCCAATCTGTGCAGGCAATTGAGAAGAATAGAGTAATTTCTGTTTTTCAATTATTTGCACAATGAATACAGATAAGGGAGCCTCTGAAAACCTTCCAAAACCAGTGATAATAGTAACCAACTCAACCAACCATTGATAAAAGCCATGCAACCAAGTTTTTTTGATCATCAAGACCGACTTGCCCCCCTTGAGCAACTGGGAGACTCGTTGCCAAAGCTGGAAAGGACCGTAGATTGGGAGACTTTTCGGGTATTGTTGGGCTCAGTTTATAAAAACAGTGATCCCAGTAAAAGTGGGCACCCACCTTACGACGCGGTACTGATGTTCAGTGCGTTGGTCCTACAGCATTTGTTCAATCTATCCGATGATCAAACAGAGTTCCAAATACGGGATCGCTATAGCTTTTGTCGTTTTCTTGGGCTGAGCCCGGAGGGTAAGGTCCCCGATACCAAAACGGTTTGGGTGTATCCTGAGCGCCTGAAAGAACGGGGCCTTGTTGATAAACTCTTTTCAGAACTGTTGATCCAAATTGATGCAGCAGGCTTCAGTGCCCGCAAGGGACAGATTGCAGATGCCGTTATCGTTCCAGTACCCAGGCGACACAATACGCGAGAGGAAAATAGGCAGATCAAAGCCGGGGATAGCCCTGAGGCCGCCAGAAGGATGCTGAAGCCCACTGGACTATGAAGCATGGCAAAACCCACTATGGGTACAAAAACCACATCAGCATAGATCGGAAGCACAAGGTCATTCGCAAGTACGCCATCAGATCAGTAGAAATTCACGATAGTCAGGTCTTCAAGGAACTGCTGGATGAGAACAACAATAATGGCAGTGTCTGGGCCGATTCTGCTTACCGTAGTGCAGAATGAGAAGCCGCTTTACCGGGTGCGCATTACCGCAGTCAGATTCATCGCAAGCCAACACGCAAACGCCCCTTGAATGAACGTGAGCAAGAGGCAAACCGAAAACAACCAAGAGTTCGGGCTCAAGTTGAGCACGTGTTTGCCCAGCAGGCCAATCGACTAGCGCGTAATGCGTAATGCGTAATGCGTAATGCGTAATGCGTAATGCGTAATGCGTAATGCGTAATGCGTAATGCGTAATGCGTAATGCGTAATGCGTCGATTAGTGTAGCTGGCCGGGTGAAGCGAGGTATGGATATGAGTGTTGCCAGAAAAATGAGCGTGAAGATATCGGGCTCTCCAGATTTGCTAGAGATCTATTGGCCTTTGTCGATTTTTTAGAGGTTCCCATAACTCTCAAAATGGAGAATTGAGACAATTTTAGAGGGAAAAACAGATGTCCAGAAAACACCCTATCGTTGCAGTGACTGGCTCCTCAGGCGCGGGCACCACTACCGTCAAGCGCGCCTTTGAGCACATCTTTTTCCGCGACGGCTTCAAGCCTGCCGTTATCGAAGGAGACAGCTTTCACCGCTATACCCGCGTTGAGATGCGCGAGAAAATGACCGGCGGCATGAGCCATTTCGGCCCTGAGGCAAACCGCTTCGATAAAATCGAAGCGCTGTTCAAAAGCTATGCCGAGACCGGTACGGGAGACAAACGCTACTATCTTCACAGCCAGGAAGAAGCTGCTAAGCATAATGCACGCCTTGGCTGTGATCAAAAGCCCGGTGAGTTCACCCCTTGGGAAAAAATCGTAGAGGGAACCGATCTGCTGTTTTATGAAGGACTGCACGGCTTGGTGGAAGACGGGAATGACAACGTCGCCCAGCATGTGGATCTGGGGGTCGGCGTGGTACCCATCGTCAATCTCGAGTGGATCCAGAAAATTTTCCGTGACAACGCAGAGCGTGGCTACAGCGAAGAGGCCATCGTCGATACCATCCTGCGACGTATGCCTGACTACATCAACCACGTCACACCACAGTTCTCGCGCACAGACATCAACTTCCAGCGGGTACCGACAGTGGATACCTCCAACCCGTTTATCGCCCGTGACGTCCCGCTGCCGGACGAGAGCTTTGTGGTCATCCGTTTCAAAGAGCCAAAGAAATTCAACACTGACTTTCCCTATCTGCTCTCAATGATTGATAGCTCATTTATGTCACGCCGCAACTCCATCGTGGTGCCCGGCGGCAAAATGGGTTTTTCCATGGAGATCATACTGCAGCCGATCATTGAGCAGCTGATGGATAATAAAGGCAGCTGATCCAACCAACCCCGGCAAATTCGTTCAATATAAAGGCCGCCTTCGGGCGGTCCTTGTATTTGCCTGGAAAACGGCTGCGATATCATTATGAAGCGGTAAAGAAATCAAAGAAAAGGACAAAAACAAGAGTCGCCAGCAATAGGCCAATCAGGGTAACTGGCAACCCCACCCGCAGCCACTGCATGGGCGAAATACGGGCCTCTAGGATACCACACTTTTCCGACTCTGCAACAACAATCAGATTCGCCGTCGCCCCGATGTGGCTTCCATTACCCCCCAACCCGACGCCTATCGACAGTGCCCACCAGAAAGGCGTGATATTGACGCCCTGACTCTCCAGGCTGAGGATAATGGGAATCATAGTGACGGTAAAAGGGATGTTATCAACTATCGCACTGAGAATAGCGGCCATCCACATAAGAAACAACGAGGCCATCAGTAATTTCCCAGGGTCGCTTGCGATGGGAGCCAACCTCCGCCCCAGATACTCCAGCAGACCGGATGCCTCAACCCCGCCGACAATCACAAACAGCCCGCAGAAGAAGACCAGAACGGACCAGTTCACTTCACCGAACAGTCCATCGGGCTGAGGTCTCAGCAACAGCAACGCCAGCGACAGGCCGATGAACGCCACATAGGCGGGATAGAGATGCAAATGGTGGTGGACAAAAAACAGAATCACAATCACGGCAAGCGAGATAAGCACCCGGATCAGAGCCGAGGGATCCTTGATCGCCTGCCGCTCATCCAACTCCACCACGCCTTGTTTCCCTCCCTTGGCCAGCTCCCTGCGAAACAGCAGCATCAACAGACCAACGGCACCTATCCAGACCAACACAATCGGTGGGCCCATATGGGTCAGGAAGCGGGTAAAATCTATGCCGGCGGCGCTACCAATCATAATATTGGGCGGATCACCCACCAGGGTTGCGGCACCACCGATATTCGACAACATGGCCTCCGCCATAAGGAAAGGCATGGGATTGCGTTCGAGCAGTCGACAGGTGAGCACGGTCAGCGGGGCAAAAACGATCACCGTGGTGACGTTATCAAGAACCATGCTGATCAGGCTGACACCAAGGCACAGATAAAGCAGCAGCAACCGGGCATCACCCCGGGCCAGTTTGGTCATACGGATGGCCAGATATTCAAAAGCACCGGTGGAACGCAGCATGGCCACCACCATCATCATAGCGGCCAGTAGAAAAATAGTATTGCCGTCGATTGCCTGAATGGCAGATTCCTGGCTATAGAAGCCACCAAGCATGCCGATCCACACCATCACCACAGCACCGAGGATAGCCGCACTGGTCCGGTGCAGCAGCTCAGAGAAGATAAGGATATAGCTCCCGACCAGAATGGCCAGGGAGATAAGCATTTCGCTGGTAAACGCCTCCTCCACTAAATTTGACCCAGCAGCATTTACCGAGCCAGTTCCAGACGGGTAATCGATCCCTGGTAGTGCCCTTGATCCATCAGGAACAGGCAAGTGGTATCAAAACTCTCCATAATGGCCAAGGCTTTTATCACCGGGGAGTGGGGAGTCAGCGCAGGGGGGTTCTCATCGACTAATGTCTCCACTGGCTGCTCCAATAACTGTTGAAGGCTGGTCAAGGTGATATTGAGATGATCGATGGCATCACCCAGAAGATGAGCGCCCTTCACCAGATCAGAAGGTAGACCTGCCAGTCTGAATATCCGGTCGATGGTGATTCGACCGGTCACCGCACCACTTGTGTCGCAGAACGGGATTGCTGAGACTTGCTTGTCAACGCACTCAGCCAGCACATCCTTCACCTTCATCCCTGCCCTGGCCACGGCGGTTAATACTGCAATGCCAGATAATTCCATAGCCCACCCGGCAATTGTTAATCAGTATCCGCCCAGAAACAGCACTAAATCGACGAAGTGACCGTAAACAAGGTGCAAAGTACGCAAAGATTACATATTGAAAAACAAAAATAGCCTCCGTGTACTCTGGGCTCCTCTGGATTTTTTGAGTGTTTCCGGATGATTATAATTAGAGTATCGGTATCGGCAACATCTTTCCATTGACGGTCAGCAATCCATCCGAAAGGCTCGCTTTAGTGGTGATATCCCCGCCATCCCTTACCAGCATCTCCTGAAGCAACCACTGCTCCAACTGCTGATTGGCAGCTGTCTTTGCCATGCGGCTCAACTGCTGTTTATCCGGCACGTCGACTCTCTCTCCAGCTTGCCTGCGCTGTTCCAGCCGTTGCGTAACCTGCCTTTCAGCCTGCTGGATAAGAAGTTGCCGAAAAAGCGTTTCAGGCATACGCAGAGATGCATCGACAACCAGCTTGCCCAGTACCGCAGAAATATCCCCGACCTGTTTCCACTCAAGCCCCCCTGATTGAATGGAGAAGTGCGCCTCCACAATGCCATCCGGCGTTTTCACCCGAAGCCGCTCAACAGCCAGACGGGGATCAGACTTCAGAAATTCCGGTCCGCTCTCCATCAGGACGCCCATCACAGCCGTTTGCTTCTCCACTTCGGACAACTGCCTCGTGTTGATCTGTTGCAGCGACTCCTGAAGCTCAGCCATCAATTTGCCTGAAATGTGATCAATCGCCACCTTCAGCTCAGCCGGACCATAAACTTGATCACCAACACTGGCTTTCTCCAGCCGATAGAGTGCAAATCCCGAAACATTACCACCTTCAGCACTGCTCTCCACCTCGATGCCAATACCAGCCAGCCTGATCCGGGTACCAGTAGCAGTATCCTGAATATCAAGATATTCTATCTCGAACTGACCGCCGCCGAGCATAAAACCGGAAGCATCATCAAGCCCGGAACTGGAATTCAGTTCCACCCGGCCGACTTCCAGCAGTTTGGCATCACCCTCAATCAGCTTCAATCCGTTCATATTCAAATGAATATCCGCCTGATCAAGGTCGGAGCTGAAGGTCAGTTCACCCTGCACACCACCAAGCCGGATTCCAGGACGCTTGCCACTGGCGGCAATCTCTACCTGGGGCAGATCCACCTGTGTGGTTCCTGTGCCACCCAAACCAATAGAGGTTCGGATAGTGGCCGGGTAGTCGGCTGGAAAAACCGGCTCACCATCAACCAGCATCTCACTCTCGACCACTGCCATACCCAGCCCTTCCGTGGTCAGGAGACCATGAGAAATATGGCTTAGCAGGGTAAACCTGTACTCTTTGGATTGAATCTGGCCCGTGTCAGATGAAGTCGGAACCATCAGGGATAATTCGGTCTCAGCACGGGAACCAAACCAGCCGCGCTGGTAACTGCGGCCAACGATCTGCAGGCCGCCCTTTTCAAGCCGACTGAGCAACGTTTCATAGCGCTCTTCCGTCTGAAAGCCGATCACACCGGGAATCACCAGAAGGGTCACGCCAAGAATCAGAAATATGACAATTAATCGCTTCATTTAATCCTCTTTCCTGCAATGCCTCAGTAATACCATGCAAATGTTTACGAGTGGGGAAATCAAAAAAACGCGCAACTATTCAGCATAATCTATAGAAATTCTGTAAGTATCAGCTTCAAACTTCACCTTCCTGGTGAATAGTTACAAAATAGCAAAGCGTGCCGGTTGAATAATAATCAAACAGAGCCGATAATTTGGCCTTCATTACTCCCCAATGCCAGGGAAACCGTCCGTAGCAGACCCGCGACATCCAGCCCCGCCTCGCCGAGCTGTTGCTGCTGCGTTGCATGCTCTATAAACCGGTCAGGAAGACCCAGGTTAATGGCATGCACAGCATGCTGCTGTATAGATGCCAGATACTCGTTTACAGCCGAGCCGGCACCGCCCTGTATCACATTCTCTTCCAAGGTGACCAACAACTCGTGGCTGTCGGCCAACGCCAGCACGAGCGCCTCATCCAGCGGTTTTACAAACCGCATATTGACGACGGTTGCATCCAGACGCTCCGCCACCTCCTCTGCAACCGAAAGCAGGCTGCCAAACGCAAGAAATGCCACTTTCCGGCCCTGACGACGAATCTCACCCTTACCCAGAGGCAAAACCTCTAGTGCGGCGGAGATCGCCACACCCGGTCCGGTCCCTCTCGGATAGCGAACCAGCGCAGGTCCCTGATGCTGGTAACCGGTTTGCAGCATCTGCCGACACTCATTTTCATCCGCCGGTGTCATCACCACCATGTTGGGGATACAACGGGCATAGCTAAGATCCAAGATGCCGCTGTGAGTCGCACCATCCGCGCCCACCTGACCGGCACGATCCACCGCAAAGGTGACATCCAGATTTTGCAGCGCCACATCATGCACCAGCTGATCGTAGGCCCGCTGCAGAAACGTGGAGTAAATGGCGACCACCGGCTTGCCCCCATTGCAGGCAATACCGGCGGCAAAGGTAACGGCATGCTGCTCAGCAATACCGACATCGAAATACCTATTCGGGAAGCGTTTGGAGTACTCAACCATTCCCGACCCTTCGCACATGGCAGGCGTGATGGCGACCAGACGATCATCTTCAGACGCTGCATCACACAGCCACTGGCCAAACACCTTGGTGTAAGTCGGGCCACTGGCCGGCTTCTGATTCATCTTGCCGGTTTCGAGGTTAAACGGGGTGACGCCGTGATAGACACAGGGATCACCTTCTGCCGGTTTATATCCTCGCCCCTTTTGTGTCACTACATGGAGCAGCCGTGGTCCCGACATCGCCCTCATGTTTTTCAGCGTTGTAACCAGGGTCTCCTGGTCGTGGCCATCGATCGGGCCAATATAGTTAAAACCCAGCTCTTCAAACAGTGTGCCGGGCATCACCATCCCCTTCATATGCTCTTCCCAGCGCCCCACCAACTCACTGATATTAGGCATATTGCTGAGGGCCGATTTCCCCCCTTCGCGCACACTGGTATAGAATTTACTGGAAAGAACGCGGGCGAGGTGGTTCCTGAATGCTCCGACCGGAGCCGATATGGACATATCGTTATCATTGAGAACTACCAGCAGATCCAGGTCCAGGGCGCCGGCATGATTCAACGCCTCGAAAGCCATGCCGCCGCCCATGGCGGCATCACCAATCACCGCAACGACGTTACACCGCTCACCACGCTGTTTGGCCGCCACCGCCATACCCAGGGCTGCACTGATAGAGGTACTGGCGTGGCCGGTTCCAAAAACATCGTACTCACTCTCGTCCCTGCGTGGAAAACCGGAGAGGCCCTCTTTCTGGCGCAAAGAGCCCATCTGCTCGCGCCGGCCGGTAAGAATTTTATGGGGATAGGCCTGATGTCCCACATCCCAGATCAGAGGATCATCGGGTGTATCAAAAACATAATGGAGAGCAATGGTCAGCTCGACCACACCCAGGCCTGCCGCCAGATGCCCTCCTGTCCGGGAGACCGTATCGATCAGAAACCGCCGCAGTTCACCAGCTAATACATTGAGTTGCGGCAGGGATAGTCGGCGCAAATCAGCAGGCAGGTTAATGCTGCCAAGCAGATCACCCGCATTGGATTTAGTACTCCCGCTATCAACTGGCCGTTTTGACATACCCTATCCCGGTTAATGCGCTCTTGAGAACCGCGTTAAACCCTGACCTCTGCCGAACCCTTGAGTCCATCCCAGTGCCACAAAACGAACCATTCTAGCCTACCAACACAACTTTAGTCGCTATCTATTTTCAGGCCGCCCATGGGCAGCCCGAATAGATGTAAACTCGCAATGGCGCAGTGCCACTGTTAAAAAAAGGGTATGGGCTCTTTAAGAATCCACCTAAGTTTTGATGGGCTAAACACCCTTCATTGCATCGCTCAGAAGATACGCTTTAAATGCCTGAGCAGAAGGAGAGAGGCGCTTGCCGCGACGGTGAACGATGTACCATTTCCGGTTCAACGGGAAGGCTTCCACATCCAGAACCGCCAGCCGCCCCGTCTCCATCTCCAGTTCCATGGTGTGGGTTGAGATAATCCCCAGGCCAAGTCCGGCTCTCACCCCTTGTTTGATCGCCTCAGTACGAGTCATCACCATCCCCTGTTTAATAGTGATGCCCCGCTTTTCAAAAAAGCGCTTCATCGCGAGCCGCGTACCGGAACCCGCCTCCCGCATCAGAAAAGTCTCTTCAGACAGTCGGCTTAATGCGATCTTCTTCACACCTGCTAAAGGATGGTCCACAGGTGCAATCACCACCAATGGATTATCCATGAAGGGTACGGCATCCAGATCCAGCCCCTCAGGTGGCTGTCCCATAAGCACCAGATCTTTTTCATTCTGCTCCAGCAGGCGCACCAGGTTTTTGCGATTGGTCACTTCAAGGCTCAGTTTTACCTTGGGATAGAGATGGGAAAAGCCACCCAGTGCCCTTGGAGCAAAATAGTTGATGGTACTGGCCACCGCGATATCGAGACGCCCACGATTCAACCCTTTGAGGGATTCCATCACCTCTTCCATATCTTCCATCTGGCCGAAAATCGAACGGCCATAGCCATGCAGCTCCCTTCCCGCCTCAGTCAGAAGCACTTTCTTCCCTATTTTCTCAAACATAGGTAATCCGATAATCTCTTCCAACTGCTTGATCTGCATAGAGACTGCCGGTTGACTCAGAAACAGCTCTTTTGCTGCCCGGGTATAGCTGAGATGCGTAGCCACAGCCTCAAAGACCTTCAACTGTCTAAACGTAATACTCATAATTGTTCCCGTCAACATCACCTTGAAAGGTAGATTTTCAATCACAACCTACAGATGTTTGCGGGAGGGTGTGGATATGCCCTTCTGCACAGACTTTACTGATAACTTACCCTGAAGGAGTACAAGCATAACATTTGCCTTATGGTTTCCATCAAAAACTTTGAATTTTGTTTATATCATAAGGCAGCTATATTTCGTCCCAGTCCTGGCGGGCCGTTACTGAAACAGCCCGCCGGAAATCCACGATAAACCTAACAATACAGAGGTTACGCATCATGGCCCTTGACCAATCCAGTCGATATTCCGACCTGAGTCTGAGAGAAGAAGAGCTGATCGCCGGAGGCAAACACATTCTTTGCGCCTACAAGATGAAACCGGCTACCGGCCATGGCTACCTGGAAGCGGCCACCCACTTTGCAGCCGAGTCCTCTACCGGCACCAACGTTGAGGTCTCCACCACCGACGACTTCACCAAGGGCGTTGACGCACTGGTCTATTACATCGATGAGGCCACAGAGGATATGCGCATCGCCTATCCGATGGAGCTGTTCGACCGTAACATCACCGATGGCCGCATGATGCTGGTCTCCTTCCTGACTCTGGCGATTGGTAACAACCAGGGCATGGGCGACATCGCCTATGGTCAGATGATCGACTTTTTCGTACCCCCCCGCGCCATCCAGCTGTTCGATGGCCCGGCCAAAGACATTTCCGACCTGTGGCGCATCCTCGGCCGCCCGTTGGAAAATGGCGGCTACATCGCCGGCACCATCATCAAGCCCAAGCTGGGCCTGCGCCCCGAGCCCTTCGCCGAAGCCGCCTACCAGTTCTGGCTGGGTGGCGACTTCATCAAGAATGACGAGCCTCAGGGCAACCAGGTGTTCTGCCCTACCAAGAAGGTAATCCCTCTGGTGGCTGACGCCATGAAGCGCGCCCAGGACGAGACCGGCGAAGCCAAACTATTCTCAGCCAACATCACCGCCGACGACTACCATGAGATGTGTGCCCGTGCGGACTATATCCTGGAAGTCTTCGGTGAAGACGCCGATAAAGTCGCCTTTCTGGTTGATGGTTTCGTCGGTGGCCCAGGCATGATCACCACTGCCCGCCGTCAGTATCCGAACCAATACCTGCACTACCATCGTGCCGGCCACGGCATGATCACCTCGCCTTCTTCCAGACGTGGTTACACTGCGTTTGTTCTGGCCAAGATGTCACGTCTACAGGGTGCCTCCGGTATCCATGTCGGCACCATGGGCTACGGAAAAATGGAAGGTGGCGCTGACGACAAGATCATCGCCTACATGATTGAGCGTGACGAGTGCCAGGGCCCGATCTACAACCAGAAATGGTTTGGTATGAAGCCTACTACCCCGATCATCTCCGGTGGCATGAACGCCCTGCGTCTCCCAGGCTTCTTCGAGAACCTGGGCCACGGCAACGTGATCAATACCGCCGGCGGTGGCTCCTATGGCCACATCGACAGCCCAGCTGCCGGTGCGACCTCTCTGCGTCAGGCCTACGAGTGTTGGGTAGAGGGTGCCGATCCGATTGAGTTTGCGAAAGAGCACAATGAATTCGCTCGCGCATTCGAATCCTTCCCACACGATGCCGACGCTATCTTCCCAGGATGGCGCGACAAGCTGGGCGTACACAAGTAAGTTGGACGCTTAGCCGGAAAAACCCCCGCCACTATGTTGCATAGAGCGGGGGCTTTTTTTTCACCACAGAGGTGGAAGCGGCATCATTGTCGATGCTGCCATATCCGTACATACTGATCCCCTGTCCCCTGCAATGGACTTAATAAGAAGGTACTTAATGATGTCTGATATCGAACAATACAAAATAACCGAAGAGCCTTTTTATCAGGAGCAGGGCAACGAAACAGGGCTCTACGAAGCCGCCTATTCATCTCGCTTGCCGGTGATGGTCAAAGGCCCGACCGGGTGTGGTAAATCCCGTTTCATCGAACACATGGCCTGGAAGCTGGGAAAACCCCTGATTACCGTAGCCTGTAATGAAGACATGACGGCATCCGATCTGGTCGGCCGCTACCTGCTGGATGCAGACGGCACCCGCTGGCTGGACGGCCCACTGACTACGGCGGCGCGCATCGGCGCCATCTGTTATCTGGATGAGGTGGTGGAAGCACGACAGGACACGACGGTGGTAATTCATCCGCTGACCGATCACCGCCGCACGCTGCCCCTGGATAAAAAAGGTGAAGTGATAAAAGCACACCCTGATTTTCAGCTGGTGATCTCCTACAACCCTGGCTATCAAAGCCTGATGAAGGATCTCAAACAGTCCACCAAACAACGCTTTTGCGCGCTGGATTTTGATTATGCCTCTGCCGACCTCGAAGTTGAGATCATTGCCAAGGAGACTGGAATCAATACGGAAACAGCAGCCAAGCTGGTGAAAATCGGACAGGCAGCCCGCAACCTCAAGGGTCACGGCCTGGATGAGGGCATATCCACCCGCCTCTTGGTCTATGCCGCCAATCTGATCCTACAGGGCATCGCAGCTACGGATGCCTGCCGTATGGCACTGGTCCGCCCGATTACCGATGATGCGGATATCCGCAGCACCCTGGATCACGCGATCGACACCATCTTTGCCTAACCGGAGAGTCCCATGCACATCAGCGAAGCCGAACAGGAAGGATTGCGCGGACAACTGACCTGCAATTTCCAGCAACTGGACGATGTTTTTGCCGACTGCATGGAAGAGGCCAAGGCACTGCTGACGCCGCAAGGAATCAAAGAGTACCTGGAAGGTGCCTCGCTGGTCTGTATGATTGGCCGAGGATTCGATCCTGTTCTGGTCTATCTGGAAGAGATGCCCCTGGTTGCTTCAAAGCTGGGAGAGACCACCCTCTCCCTGGTCTCCCAGACCG
This sequence comes from Candidatus Vondammii sp. HM_W22, assembly GCF_022530855.2. Classification (GTDB taxonomy): domain Bacteria; phylum Pseudomonadota; class Gammaproteobacteria; order Chromatiales; family Chromatiaceae; genus Vondammii. The sequence goes on from NZ_CP099567.1 coordinate 2,798,670, forward strand.
TCTGGAAAATATCCCGCAGCCCAAATGGCAAAGCGATACCCCCCTTTCTGCAAACCGTTGCCGAAGCGGCGCGCCGTCTTGGCAGCGAAGAGCAGTTCCAGCGCTATATCGATCTGCTGATGGATATGATGGAGCGCACCTCTGGCTCCATTCACGGCTTTCATACCACCATTCCCAGCCCGGGCGCTCTCGATCTACTTAACCAAGTACCTTATCTGTTGAGCCAACTCTCTCTGGAAGGGGTGAGGAATTGGATCGATTACGGCATCAAAAACTACGATAGCCATCCAGAGCGCCAAAGGGACTACTTCAGCCTGCAATCCGCCGACAGCCGCGCCATACTGCAGCGGGAAAGACACGGCACCCTGTTTATCGACAACGAGCGCAAATTCAACCTCTACATGCGGGCGATATGGCAAAACAAGTGCCATTTTGTTCCCTACTCAACCGGTTGGGACGAGTTACGCAAACCCATCCCCTACTACAATCATCTGGGCATGCGTATACCCGACGCCTATGACAACTGGAACAGCGTGCCGGGCATAGACCGCTATCGCGCCGTCCTGGCGCATATGGCCGCTCATCAGCGCTGGACAAAGAGCATCGTTGCCGACAACTACAGCCCATTCCAGCGTATCGCTGTAGAGGTCTTTGAAGATGCCCGGGTGGAATACCTGGCAATGCAGGAGTATCCGGGCCTGCGTAAATTGTGGACCGCCCTCCACACGGCTCCCGGCGAAGAGGATTGCGTGCCGGAGAGAGAGTCCTGCATTCGCCACCGTCTCGCCATGCTCTCACTTGCCCTGATGAATCCAGACCACGGCTATAAAAACCCGGACATACTGGCGTACGTTGAACGTTTCCATCAACTGATGAGTCAGGGAGAAGCATCGACCAAAGAGATTGCCCAGCTCGGACTCTCTTTCGTTGCAAAAACGCGTATCCAGTCAGACCAGCTGCCCAATGTCTATTTTAAGGATACTGAAGTCGACTATCGGGATGACAACCGGCACATGTGGGTCTTCATCGAGATGGGTGATGAAGAGGAGATGTTCGACCTGGATGAGAAGCAGGCACAAGAGAGTGAAGATAAGAATCAAGGACTGCCACCACGCCACTACAATGAGTGGGATTACCAAACCAAGACCTACCGCCCGGACTGGGTCAGCCTCTATGAGACGCTGCACCCACCCGGTGATCCGGCCGATATCGACAAGCTGCTGGAGAAACACAGCGCCCTGGCGAAACGACTGAAACAGTTGCTGGATCTGTTAAAACCCCAGCAATACGTCCGTGTCCGCTATCAGGAGGAGGGTGGTGAACTGGACCTGGATGTCGCCATTCGTTCTCTGGTCGACTTCAAGAGCGGCGCCAACCCCGACCCACGCATCAACATAAGCCACAAACACGATAGCCGTGATATCTCCGTCATGCTGCTACTGGATCTTTCAGAATCACTCGATCAAATCCCCGCAGACTGTGAACAGAGCATCCTGCAACTCAGCCAGGAAGCTGTGGCACTGCTGGGCTGGGCAATTGATCAGTTGGGCGACTCATTTGCCATTGCCGGCTTCTCATCCAACACCCGCCACGAAGTCCGCTACCAGCATATCAAGGGTTACAGCGAGCGCTGGGGCGATGAAGTGAAAGCCCGGCTGGCAGCGATGGAGGCAGGTTATTCAACCCGCATGGGAGCAGCCATGCGCCATGCATCTCACTATCTTGGCAATCAAAAAGCGGATAAAAAGCTCCTGTTGATTCTTACTGATGGTGAGCCTGCCGATATCGATGTCCAGGATGGGCGCCTGTTGATTGAGGATGCGCACAAAGCGGTTCAGGAGCTGGATCAGCAAGGCATCTATACCCACTGCATCGACCTCGACCCCAAAGCGGATGATTATGTGGCGGATATCTTCGGCAGTCAGTATACGGTGATTGACCGAGTTGAGCGGTTACCTGAGACACTACCGAAGCTATTTATGGCGTTGACCAAATAAGAGTTGCGGGGCAGATATACAGGATTGGCCGGCAGCCCGACTACTTGCAGTTACTGCTGAGGAATGGAACCCACTTTTCAGTGCCGTAATGCATCTGGAGTATAGTCGGGCTTCGTAAACTCAGCAATAAGGGACTCTAAAAACCCGACAAAGGCCAACAGTCTCCAGCAAATCAGGAGACTGTAGCGCGCCGCATGAATTGCGAACGTTGGACATTTAACTTGCAAACGCCGATCATGCCAAAATAACCCTTAAAGCACGCTTAAAAGCGGTGGCATCACCTTATTCCTCCAACCGAATTAGAAGAAACCTCCACCCCAAAGCCCTAGCGCAGAGGCTTGATAATCGTATTCTTACTTCAGTGTCAGATAATTCTGATCCTTAGCGTTTATTAAACCTCTATCACTCTGCGCCGCAAGGATGCCAGCGCCCCTTCCAATCCATCAGGAGGGGTGCCTTTCTAATCTGGCCAGATCAGTGATCTCATGATGCGAGCCATCGAGTAGCCAGTAGACGGTACCCCGATGATCGGGCACGAGAGTCTATGTGCCGTTAATGTAGGCATCCACCTCGCACTCAGCCGAGCCCCGATAGGGACATCAGCCGTGGCGTGAGCAGGTGGGCGCATATAGATCGTCTGCCCAGCCAGTTTGGTTCCCAGCGGGTCGAGTGAGGCGGTAACCGGCCCCGCTCGTAGCTGAGGTTAGTTTATCGTTAGTCGCCATCACAGAGTTCTGTGTAGTGTTGGAACCGGCTTGCACCGTATCTGCGCTAGTACACTGATAGATGGCGTGATCATGACTTATCAACTGATTGGACTGCAACGATCCCAGCGCACGCACGCTATCCGCCGTACCGCCCAAGGCAGTGATGGCGCTGACGATCTCTCGCACGAGGTGTTCGATGGCTGCTTCTGGCGGGATGCTGCCCCCGGTGCCGATGTCGGGGTTACCGTCGATGTAGGGGTCATCGGCGGCGTCGCCAACGGATGGGATACAGTCCATGATCCAGGCTCCTTCGTAGGACACAAACAGGGTTGTGTGAGCCGGCTTGAGCCGGTTCAACACGCATTCAAGATCTTCTGCGCGGTTGGTCTTCGAGGGGATCTGTTCCCACCTGTAACTCGCCGCAGCAGAAATAGGTAACCCGTGGGTCCGTCAGGCGTACCCGCCAGGCAAAACGCGTCTCGGGCGGGTTCAGCGCCTGCACACCACATTGGCTGATGCCCCAGATATATCTGCAGTATTCGGGTCCCATAGGGCCTCGATTTATTGCCCCAGCACGATGTAATCGCTGAACCGCTCGTGTACCGAAAACTCAGCGGCCGAGCAATCTCCAGCGGCCGGTCGACTCACTGCATCCCCTTTTCCGCTTCGCCAGCCAGCGAGCAATCCACTAGGTCTCCAGCCCGGCTTCGATCGCTGACCCTCAGCATGTGCGTGGTAGCATCGTATTCTGGCAACACATCATCGATAGCAGCCGGTTACCATCGGCTCGCCATCCATTCACAGCTCGCGCGCTACCCCGGCGCGAATACCCCGGGCGCGCTGTCCATTGGCTCAGCGGTCGATCAGGTCCAGGTTGTCGCTCCGCATCTGCTGTACACGGGCGCTGCTGGCGCCATCACCCTCCAAACGGATAACTAACTCGCCCCGCTGTGCCTGCTCATACCGCTCACGCATGGCGATGCTGTTCTTGGCCTCTTCACTGCCGAAGAATGCCGCCACATGAGCGAGAGCTTTGCCGATTTGGTCGCTTGCTTCTGTCCCTTCCAGTAGCATTTTGTTGAGTACGGTACCTAGGCCATAGCCAGATGCACCAGCCGTGCCCAAGGCGGCAACACCATTAGATTACCGTCTTTCTTGCCAACGTTCTCATTTTCCAGCGCAGCCTTGCTCAGCGCCGGCTCGAACAGTACGGAGAGCGTTGGTTTGCTGATGCCACCCAGGCTATCGATCTGGCGGTTCAGGCCCTTCATGGGTTCATTGAGCTTATTGGACAGTGACTGCGCATCGAGCATGGATGGGCTATATCCTCGAAGCTTTTCTCGCCCCTTTAGAGCAGGGCCAACGCCACCAGCAAGCCCTCATGACCAAACACCTTGGCCAGAATGCCGTTGCGCTGTACATCACCCATGCCTTCGGTCCTCTTGCGCAGAATCTCGATAATCTCAACCGTGCTCTTGAGTTCACCATTGGCATTTCTGAAGATTTACTGCTTGGCGGCCTTCAGGAAAAAGTTTCTCAGGCTGGTACCGACCATCGATCCAGTCACACCCCGCTCGCCAGTCACGTCCTGCATTTTGGTGCCGGCCTTGACCAACTCCTTATTCGTCGATATTGCCGTTGGCTGCTACCGTCACGCCATCGTCATCCAGGGCGATGGCCCAAGTCTCGGTGTAACGATTAGCCCCGCACGGCAGCAGAGCGCCGATCACCCGATTGTTCCCACGCCGGGTTCGCTGTGAGCCCATACCTTCCCGGCCGCCAGCAGGCAGCGGGGAATCTGCTCTTCGGTGGGTCACACGATCTTATCTGCGTTGGCGCGGTAGCTCTCCTCGAATACCTGTTTGAAGCTGCGCCCCTGGCAGACGGGCATCTTGCGGCCTTCCTCGGCGTTGCTGCGGGCGATACCTGCCTCCATGACCTCGACGAACTCCTCAATGGCCAGTAAGTTATCCTTGGTGCCCCGTTTGCCGAAGGGTGCTTGTCGATCGTCTGACGCAGATCCCTAAAGGCGCATTCAATGGGCTTTGATTGGCCGCGCGCCAGGGTGATAAAACGCATATCAACACCCGGCCATGTTCCTTGGCCACATCCCGCACCCAACGCCGGCGCCTTGCCAACGTTCTCCCGGTGCCCGGCAATCCGCTCATCGTCTGACTCAGCGCCGCCATCGTCTCCTCGGCAGACCCCTCCCCCAGTGGAACCGAGCCAGCAGGCTTACCGCATCATTGATGCACCGTCTACAACTGCAGCACATCATCATCCGAAGCCGATCTTCCTTGGGGGATATCCAACACAGCTTGTGGGCGCTGGTGGCGATGTACTGGGTCACATAGGCACAGCCGCAGACCTGCTCAAACGGGTGGATCAGAATCTCCTGCATATGGCCGTTCTCCATCCATTTGTACAGCGCTCGACTGCCACATCAGGTCCGCCACCCGGTCCGCCACCCGGTCCGCCGATAGGTTGCGCCGCTCCCGAGCGAATTCCAGGCACATCTCCACCGCATCCCGCGGCGAGATCGGCCGCTTCAATTTACGCCGCACCATTGGAACCCTCCTCTGAAACCCCGTCCAAAGCCCGTTCGGGATTGCCCTGGCAACCGCTCCAAGTTTCGTTTTTTAAATGTTTCCCATCAACTCTGGTACACGTTTTCGATTTGTTCGGAAAGGAAACGGCCATGACAACGCCGTTGCTGAAAGCCTGTTTTCCTTATTAAGGACCGAACGCATTAAAAAGCAGATCTATCCGACACGTGAAGTAGCAAGGGCAGATATATTTAATTATCATTGAGATGTTTTATAACTCAAAGTGGCGACATGGATTTAATAATGGGCTATCACCTGCTGAATTTGAAAGAAGGGAGTTAGAGAAGCTGTCGGGCGTCTAGAGAACTAGGGGCTTGCCAGTGTCTGGGCCGATTCTGCTTACCGCAGTGTAAAACGGGAAGCCGCTTTACCGGGTGCGCATTACCGCAGTCATATTCATCGCAAGTCGATACGCAAACACCCCTTGAATGAACGGGAGCAAGAGGCAAACCGAAAACGATCAAGAGTTCGGGCTCGAGTTGAGCACGCGTTTGCCCAGAAGGCCAATCAACTGGCGCGTAGCATCGGGCAAGTCAGGGCCGGCGTGAAGATACCGAGCTCTCCTGAAGGGTAGCCCCCAAAAAAAAATTGAAGTTCAGAAAGCATGAGAGGAGACATATAATGACTGTAGCCGATACCGCAAGTATGGAAATGCAAGTATCTGATCACCCGATGATTCAGATGACCGGCGCACATAAATGATATGGCCAGTTTCATGTCCTCAGAGGTATCGATCTTACTATCCATAAAGGTGAAAGAATTGTGGTTTGCGGGCCGTCTGGTTCAGGTAAATCTACTATGATTCGCTGCATCAACCGGCTGGAAGAGCATCAGCAGGACCGGATTATCATTGATGGCATAGAGTTGACCGATGACCTGAAACACATTGATCAGATCCGCAAGGAAGTAGGTATGATGTTCCAGCACTTCAATCTGTTTCCCTACCTAACGGTTCTAGAAAATTGCTGCCTGGGTGCCTATATGGATGCATAAAATGCCACGCAAACAAGCAGAAGGGGCCCGCATGAGATACTTGGAGAAGATGAATATTCCCGAACAGGCGAAAAAATATCTGGGTCAGGTCAGTAGCAGCGTGTTGCTATTGCCCGCAGCCTCTGTATGAATCCTAATATCATGCTGTTCGATGAGCCCACCTCAGCCCTTGATCCAGAGATGATCAAAGAGGTGCTGGATACCATGATCAAACTGGCTGGGAGTGGTATGATCATGATCTGCATGACCCATGAGATGGGCTTTGCAAAGAAGGTGGCGAACCGGGTTATTTTCATGGATGGTGATGAGATTCTTGAGCAGAACGAGCCCCTTGAATTCTTCAATAATCCGCAAAATGATCGGACCCAAGCTCTTCCTGAGTCAGATGTTGGAGCACTAGGAGACCTGCGGCTCCGCAAGCAACTGATCGACAATCCTCAGCGCCTGGCCTTCGTAACCACCACCGAGCAAGTTCAGGTGGTTGAGGATGTGATACAGGTTTATATAGCGTCTTGCGGATTTTGTACCCCTGGTCGAGAGGCCATGCCTCGTTACAAGCATCATAAAAACGGTTGCCAAAACTGCCAAACAGCTCAGTCATGGCCAAGTCCGCCTCCTGATCTCCGTAATAGACTGCCGGGTCGTAGATGACGGGGCTTCCATCTCTGTCATAGGAGAGATTTCCTCCCCAAAGATCACCGTAAATCAACGATGGGGCTGGATTGTGATCGATCAGTGCAGAGAATTGCTCAAGCAGCAGTTTACCCCTCTCTTGCAGCCTGCCACGGTATCCCTTTTCTACTGCTAGGTTGAGCTAGTATGCCAGAACTCGATCCAATTGTTGGATAGATTGTTGGGCTGGGGGGTTAGCCTATGGTGTTGTCGCGTATCCAGCCGAATTTGCTACGGGTGACCCAGTGCATTTCAGCCAGTTGCCTTCCCGCCATTTTAGTATCACCGTTACCTGAAAACTCGATATATTCCACAATCAGGTAAGCTTGACTTCCCGTGGTACCTGCACAAACGGGCTGGGGTACACGGAGGCTGTTACTCTGCTTTATCTCTTCCAAACCAGAGAGTTCGGCTTGAAACATGCCGAGTTGCCCGATACCGTTGAGTTTTACAAAATGGCAGCGGTCTCCCTCTTTCAGTTTGACTGCAGTATTGATGCAGCCACCACCAATGTTGATGGGAGCGGTGGGTGAAAAAATATTGCCTGTGATTTTGCTGACATGCGTAGCTACCTGCTGCCAGTCTGTCATTGTTTTATTTTATCCGGATAGTTAAGAGTGCTTGACCGGATCTTATGCTCTTTTTGCCGGAGAAAGCGGTCTCCTCTGCCATTAATACACCTTGCTGGAATACTAGCCATTTCAGTAACGAAAAAAATCAAGAAGTGTTGACAAGGGAGAAAATTTAATATTTTCAGATTGGTTATGCACATTTTCTATGCATCATAGGGTTATCCCTTGCTTCTTGGTTCACCCTGTGCATTAGAAAAGAATAATATTACTTAACATACTGATATTTATAATGATTATTTATTTTGTCATTTTTTTTACAGTTTAATGAAAACCCCTGTTTTTATGGCTTTGTGAGCGATGCTGTGTTTTTCTGCACAGAGTTATCCACAGGATCTGTGGATAAGCATAATTCTTTCATTATTTATAGATAGTTAGCGCATTATTATCAGGGTTATTGTGGTTTCAGCCCTTTTTCACTGCGCTGCTAAAAAATTAGGGAGCTAATGGTTAAGGCGTCGAATTTTTCTCACCTATGCTGATAGTCTGATGAGAAATAATGGTTAGTCAGGTAGAGTGGCGCCATGCCAGATGAACCCATTTTACGGGTGGCAGTGCCCGCCCCCTTATACAGCTGTTTTGATTATCTGTCGCCAATCGATTGTGATCCTGGTGCTCTGAAACCAGGTGTCCGGATTCAAGTGCCTTTTGGTCGGGGGGAGCGCTGCGGCATTCTGCTGGAACTGGTACAGGAGTCGGCTTATAAAACCCGTCGCCTGAAGCGTGCAAAGCGGTTGCTGGATGCGGATGCGCTTTTTTCCAGTGCCGACCTTGCACTGTTGCAGTGGTGTGCGAATTATTATCAGCATCCCCTGGGTGAGGTTATTGCCAATGCCTTACCCGTGAGGCTACGTAAAGGGGAGGTCCCGGTAAGCCTGGCTCACAAGGCGTGGCAGTTGACTTCCGAAGGGATGGATCAGCGTCCCGACTCGCTAAAGCAGGCACCGCGGCAAGCGGCAATAATGCAGCGATTGAGCAATGAAATGGAGAGCCTATCCCAGGAGGCGCTTTATGTTGAATGTGGCGAGTGCCGTGGGGTACTGCGCACACTGGAGTCAAAAGGCTGGATAAAATCCGATCACAGACTAATGACCCGATCAGTTGCCAAGCCTGCTACAGAGGTGCCGCCTGAACTGAACAGCGGCCAGCGAGAGGCGGTAGAGAGAGTACTGGCCGAGGGTGACGGTTTCGGCATTTTTCTTCTGGATGGGGTGACCGGCAGCGGCAAGACCGAAGTCTACCTGCAGCTGGTTGAACATGCCCTGGCCCGGGGAAAGCAGGTACTGGTTCTGGTGCCGGAAATTGGATTGACACCTCAGCTCATGGGGCGTTTTGAACGCAGGATAGCCGAAAGTGTGGTGATGCTGCACTCCGGTCTGGCCGATACGGAGCGGGAGCGTGCTTGGCATGAGGCTCGCCTTGGAAGAGCCCGGATTGTGCTGGGTACCCGGTCAGCACTTTTTACCCCAATGCCGGATTTGGGGCTGATCCTGGTGGATGAAGAGCATGATATCTCTTTCAAGCAGCAGGACCGGTTTCGTTACTCGGCACGGGATATCGCCGTGATCCGGGGGCAGAAATCGGACTGTCCTGTTGTATTGGGGAGCGCTACGCCTTCACTGGAAAGTCTGCACAATGCAAAGAGCGGACGATATCACCATTTGATTCTGTCTGAACGCGCTGGCGGTGCGAAGCCTCCACGCCTTGATCTGCTTGATATTCGCTCCATAAGACTAGAGACCGGAGTATCTCCCGTTTTGATGCGAATGGTGGGCGATACTCTGGCGGAAGGGAATCAGGTGTTGCTATTCCTTAATCGGCGGGGATATGCCCCGGTGATGACGTGCCACGATTGCGGCTGGGTTGCTCAGTGCCGACGCTGTGATGCCAGGATGACGCTGCATGCCGGCAGTGGAATACTTTGGTGCCACCACTGCGGTTCACAACGCCCAATCGATAAGGGATGCCCGGACTGCGGTGAGCAGGACCTGCGGACGCTGGGGCAGGGTACGGAAAAACTGGAAGAGCTGCTGTTACAACGCTTTCCAAATGCCAATCCGGTTCGCATCGATCGTGATACCACCCGGCGCAAGGGCCGCATGGAGCGGCTGTTTAATCATATCCTGGAAGGTAAGCACTCACTGCTGGTCGGTACCCAGATGCTGGCAAAGGGTCACCATTTTCCGGATGTGACGCTGGTGGGTATTCTCGATGTGGATCAGGGACTATTTGGTGCGGACTATCGTGCTGCAGAGCGCATGGCTCAGCAGATCACCCAGGTTGCGGGTCGGGCAGGCAGGGCTGAAAAACCCGGGCGGGTGATTATTCAGACGCGTCACCCGGATCATCCGCTGATGAATATCCTGGTTCGCCAGGGCTATGATGCCTTTGCCGATGAGTCGCTAAGCGAACGCCAACTGGCCGATTTCCCCCCCTTCAGTTATCAGGCGCTGTTGCGGGCCGAAGCCCCGGGAGAAGAGGCCCCCAGCCTGTTTTTGGACGAAGCCCAAAGCATTGCCCGGCAACTGGGTGGTGACCGGGTTACGCTGTGGGGACCTGTGCCTGCCCCGATGGAGAGGAGGGCGGGACGTTATCGTGCCCATCTGTTGATCCAGTCTGATCAGCGGGGATATCTACAGGCTCTCCTCTCAAAATGGGTACCACAGCTCTCCTCTCTTAAATCAGCCCGGCGAGTACGATGGTCCATTGATGTCGATCCCCAGGAGATTTTATAAGGATTGGGAAAAGGGCTCTGCATTCGCTATCCAATCGATTACCCGCAAAGCTATGTTTCGTCGGCCTTTAGCCTGATGAATCTTCCTGTTATCCTACGCCGTTCCTCATTTTTTCAGTTTTTCAGGTAGAAAATGAAGCTCCAGATTCAACAACTGGTCTCCCAGGCGCTTGAGCGGATTGCCGCCGATGGCGTAATTCCCGCATATCAGATTCCTCAGCCTATTATTGAGCGGGTGCGTGATACGCAGTATGGGGACTTTGCCTGCAATGTGGCAATGGTACTGGCGAAGGTGGCACGCGCTAAACCACGTGATCTGGCGGAGAAACTGATGGCGGCAATACCGGGATCGGAACTGGTTGAGAAGGTAGAAATTGCAGGCCCCGGATTTATCAATTTCTATCTGGGCAGTAGCGCATACCATGAGCTTGTACCCCAGGTGCTTCAGCAGGGTTACAACTATGGCCGCAGCAATCTGGGTGAGGGTAAGCGGGTTCAGGTAGAGTTTGTCTCCGCCAATCCTACCGGACCATTGCATGTGGGGCATGGTCGTGGTGCTGCCTATGGTGCCGTGGTCTCTGATCTGCTGGCGGCTGTCGGTTTCGATGTTCACCGGGAATACTATGTCAACGATGCCGGACGGCAGATGGATATTCTGGCTGCCAGCGTCTGGTTGCGCTACCTGGAGCTGTGCGACGAAGCACTGGTTTTTCCGTCCAATGGCTATAAAGGTGACTACGTTTGGGATATTGCCGCCACGCTTCACCGTGAGCATGGCGAGGTATACAAACATGCATCTGAAGAAGTTTTCAGTGACCTTCCGGCGGGTGACGACAAGGAGCTGCATATCGATGCCCTGATCCAGCGGGCAAAGCAGTTATTGGGCGATAATCGTTACCGTTTTGTTTTCGAGTTGGCGATTAATACGATTCTGGATGATATCCGGGATGATCTGGCACTGTTTGGTGTGAAATATGATGAGTGGTACTCCGAACGCAGCCTGACAGAGTCGGGTGCGGTAAATAAGACCATTGAGCGACTGCGGGACTCAGGCCACGTCTATGAGAAAGGTGGTGCCCTCTGGTTTCGCTCTACCGAATTTGGCGATGAGAAGGACCGGGTGGTGGTGCGTGAGAACGGCCAGTCCACCTATTTTGCATCTGATATCGCTTACCATATGGATAAGCTGGAACGCGGCTTTGACCGGGTGATCGACGTCTGGGGCGCTGATCATCACGGCTATGTGCCGCGCGTCAAAGCTGCCATGGAAGCGGTGGGTGACGATCCCGCGAAACTCGATGTGCTGCTGGTTCAGTTTGCCAACCTCTACCGGGATGGAAAAAAAGTGCAGATGTCCACGCGTTCGGGCTCGTTCGTTACCCTGCGCAAACTACAGAAAGAGGTGGGTACGGATGCGGCGCGGTTTTTCTACGTGATGCGCAAATGTGAGCAGCACCTGGATTTTGATCTCGATCTGGCCAAGTCACAGTCCAGTGACAACCCTGTCTATTATGTTCAGTATGCCCATGCACGAGTCTGCAGTGTGTTGAAACAGGCGGCAGAAAAAGGGATCAATGTGGAGGTCACCGATGGGGTTACTCACCTCGATCTGTTGACCGAAGAACATGAGCAGGCCCTGCTGCGAACAATTTCCCGCTACCCTGAAGTGGTGGAGACATCGGCGCTCAATGAAGAGCCTCATCAGCTGACCCACTATGTGCGGGAGCTGGCCAACGATTTTCATACTTATTATAACGCTCATCCCTTCCTGGTTGAGGATGACGCTCTGCGTGATGCCCGAATCAAATTGATTCTGGCTATCCGCCAAGTGCTGAAAAACGGGCTGAACCTGATAGGGGTCTCCGCCCCGGAGAAGATGTAAGTGGCAAGGGATTACAAGAGTCGGGCCAACCCGCCAAGAGCGAAGAAAAAAGCACCGGTCTCCGGCTGGATCTGGTTCACTGGCGGTCTATTGGTCGGTCTGTTTATCAGTGCGCTGGTCTGGTTGAAGCTATCGCCGGCCGGAGCAGGCATGGCCCCGCGGGCTCATCAAGAACCGGTGGAGAAGAAGGCCGGACGGAGACAGAAGCAGCCTAGGAAGAAAGCCATTGCCAAGCCGCGGTTTGATTTCTATACCATTCTGCCTGAAATGGAAGTGGTGGTGCCGGACCCAGAGCCGGAACCCGTGACTAAATCTACCGGGCGGGCTGGAGTTTCAGGCGCCAAGAAAACCGTATCTGCCAGTTATATGCTGCAGATGGGGTCTTTCAGGGAGTTCTCAGATGCCGACCATCTCAAAGCCAGCTTGGCCCTAGTAGGCCTGGAGGCTGAGATTCAGCGAGTCAATATCAACGGTGGTGATATCTACCACCGTGTTCGTAGCGGTCCTTATACCCGGGAGCAGGTGAATTCCCTGCGTGCCAGATTGAAGGCCAACAAGATCAACAGTCTGGTGATCAAGCTTAAAAAATAGATAGTCGACCCTAAAATATTCATTCCAGGCACTTAATAATACTGTTGTTTCTGTTTTGCAAACAGGAACAACAGTATGGACATGATATTTTTCAGCACAAAAAGAACCTCCTTCATCCATTTTCTGAAGTTGAAGGCAGCCGCCGCCATAAGCAAGTTAATCTGATCCCCGGCAAAGCCTTTAGGAAAGTTCCTTTTTAGCCTGTGGTCACTCTTTAAGTGACCACAGGCTCAATGCCAGCTCGTCTTCTGAAACGTTTTCTGGCTAATGCCATGGCTTCTTCTGAGGTATTCTTCCTGGCAGGCTTTGGCGTTACTATCTGGGTGTCATTAACCTTTGATTTGCCCCGGTAACCTCGATCAGCAATACCCACTTTGGGTACTCGATTGATGAGACGTTTCACCTGTGCCAAGACCTCAGGTACGGTGTGACCATCAAATACATTCTTCTCAAAAGCCAGGGCACCAATCACAATGCCCACGTCCCTTGTGGTGGTGATTGATACCTTGGTGCCAAACTCATAACGCTGCTGGGCCTTGCCTTTGCTCATACAGTAAACATGAGGTTCATGTAGGCTGTACAACTTGTTTTTATCAGCACGCTTCTGATTCAGCATGCGCTGGTACAGGGCGAACTTTTCTGCATAGAATTTCTGTTGTTCTCCGGTCATCTTACGCTGTATTTCACGCAGTAATCGGCCGCTGATGGTCTTTAATCGCTTGACGGCCTTACGTGCCTTTTTACGATTCCTCGGATGTGTGGCAAATCGGGTGGGGAACTTGAGAATTTTTACTTCCTTCTCATGGCTTCGACTGAGCACGATACCTTCTGCTCGGGCCATCTTGAGTAACTGCCCGTGTATCTTTCGGTACTGCTTTGCATCAGTTGGAAAGGTAATGTTTTTCTCTTGTACGGTAGTGTCGATACACATTTCATCTTCGATCGCCTTTTCTTGATGTAAGGCGATAGAGGCATGACCTTCCCCCCATCTTAATACCAAGACTTGGATGAGATAATTCATTCTAAGCGGCCCTATTCACAAAGGCCACAGGTGACAAATAATTTAATACGCTATGAGGCCGCACGTGATTGTAGTGCTCTCGCCATTGATCAATTTCATGTCTAGCGTCATCAATGGACCTGAACCAATGCTGATTTAAGCATTCATTTCTGAATTTACCGTTTAAGCTTTCTACAAACGCATTCTGAGTAGGCTTACCTGGCTGAATAAAACCTAGCTTAACGCCACTTTCTTTTTGCCAGTAGAACATCGCCTTGCTAGTAAACTCAGTACCGTTGTCGCAGATTATTTGATCCGGAGCACTCCTTAGCTCAATCACCTGAGTTAAAAAACGAGCGACCTGGTGACCATTGATCGAGAAGTCAGAGAGCTGGCCAATAACTTCTCTTGAGTAATCATCAATCACATTAAATACTCGAAAGCGGCGACCATTAGCCAACTGATCACTGACAAAATCCATTGACCAGCGTATATTTTTACCAATGGGCATGATCATTGGCATTCTTGGTCGTATTATCTTCTTGCGTTTTTTAGTCCTCACTTGAAGACCTTCTTCGTTATAGACTCGGTAGGTCCGCTTCTTGTTTTTCACAAGCCCCCCTCTCCTCTCAGGAGGCCATGCAAAAACAAATAACCATAACTCGGATGCTTTTTTGCCAGCTCAAGTAACCGTTTGCGTAGAGGCTCATCTTTTCCCCATTGAGTAACGTACCGAAAAGCGGTTCTACTTAAGCCTACTAATTGGCAAGCTCTACGCTCACTTAATTTGAACCGCGACTTAAGGTAGCTCACGATTTGTTTTCTATCAGCAGGCTTTACCACTTTTTTGATAGCACATCCTTCATCGCCTCAGCTTCAAGCATTTTCTCGGCAAGTAACTTCTTAAGCTTGTTGTTTTCGCTTTCAAGCTCTTTGAGCCGTTTGGCTTCTGAGACATCCATCCCGGCGTACTTACTTCACCAGTTATAAAAGCACCCGGTTGAAATGCCGAACTGACGACAAATGTCATCAACTTTTACCCCTGACTCATGCTGCTTGATGGCACCAATAATTTGCTCTTCTCTGTAACGCTTCTTCTTCATGTTGAGATCTCCTAATACACAGACTAATTGGAAATCTCATCCTTGTCATGGCTCTATTTCTGGGGGAAAGGTCACAACGGAGCTGAGCTGTTGGCCTTCGTACTGCGCGAGGAACTGGAAAAGGATGATATTAAGCTAGCCAATATTGAACCGGGAAAACCCTGGCAAAATGGCAGCAATGAAAGCTTCAACGGCACTTTCCGCAAGGAGTGTTTAAATGCAGAGATATTTGGTAGCCTGACCGAAGCCAGAGTTGTTATTGAATAGTGGCGTTGCCGATATAATGAGCGGCGACCCCACAGTTCATAACACTACGTCACGCCAGAGATGGCGTATTTTGGATTACGTGAAATGCGGAGAACCTAACAAGCCAAGTGGCCATAGAATGGGGGCATTTCAGCATTTCAACACAGAAAACTTTACAGGCTCCATGATCGGCGTTCGTCAGTTAAATGTCCCGCGTTCGCAGTTCATGCGACGCGCTACAGACACTTGTCATAGGTTGGCACCTAACTTACTTTCTTGAAATATCGTTCTAGGCCCTCAAGAGCAATCCATGCACCCTCACCATTGTTCTTATGCCCCTGCCATATTTCCGGTATAAACGTAGCATTTGGCATCAAATCCACGGCCAAATCAGCAAAGGCTAACCAATCAATCTCGCCATCAGTAATCTGGATCCCTTCCCCGTCAACCCCTGTGGCATCCGCCAAATGCATATGGGCAGTGTAGGGCGCTACTTTTCGAACAAAATCGGTAAAAGACCAGTTGCCGTGATTACAGGCGAGTTTAGAATGAGATGTATCGAGACAAACTCTCATAGAGTTCTTCTTGCAGAATTGAACAATACTTTCCGCATCAACAAACAGATTATGAAATTGCTGTCCGCCGAAATGCCATGGAAATGGAGGCATGGTTTGAGGAATGATTTCAATACCATCCATATCCAATTCAGAGAAACTATCTTTAAGCAAGTTGTAAAGATCGAGAGTTTGTGCAACCTCAATGTGGCTATCATGGCTAAATCCACCCACATTAGTAACAATGCAAGTTGGCAGTTGATTATTAAATGACTCAGACAATTCTCTTGTGAGATTAATCACTTGTTGCATTTCAACAACTGATCGTTTTCGATAAGTATCATCAAGCGAGCAAAGGTCGAGAGTATGGTCGCCTTCAAATAGCTCGGGGCTGTGCACAGTCAAACCAACATCGATAGGCACCTTAATATATTTTTTAAAATCAAGACTCATATCTTTATAACTAAGGTGAATCTCCAGGAGGTCCATATTAGACATCTCTAACATCTTCATCATGTCATGATAACGTACAGGCACACCCCATTTATGAGGGAACTCATAGTCCTTTGCCTGCGTACGAGCTGTGCCTATATCACTAGAAAAGAAAAAATCACCGATCTTCTTAGCCGTAGGCAAGACACAACCAATCAACTCATTCTTTCTGTTTGGCTGTAAACCCTGTCCTGGACTCCTTACCTCAATCATATTCTCGGTTATCGTAGCACCAGCTTGGATGTCTACTGATGCCACAAGACTTTTGGCCAGATTTTCCCGGTTCATCATTTCACCCTGTGTAAGCTTACGCTCATCGACAGTGCCCAGTGCTTTTTCAATCTGACGTATTCCAATTACCATCCTGGAAAACTCATTCGGTAGTAAGCTCACTTTATGATCATTACCTTCCATATTGCGATCGAGGGTAAAGTGTTTCTCGACCACTCTAGCACCGAGGGAAACGGCGGCAATCGCAACATTGATACCTCTTTCGTGGCCAGAGTAACCCACCAAACACTGACCTTGCTGCTCTAAATGGAGCATGTATTTCAGATTGATATCTTTGAAGGGAGCTGGGTAAGTGGAATTACAATGCAGAAGCACGAATGGTGCCCCCAAGCTCTTGAGCTTACTTATTCCATCGATAATTTCTCGCTCAGTAGACATTCCAGTGGAGCAAAAAAAAGGTTTCCTAGTTTGTGCAATAGCCGATATAAGCTTATAGTTAGTGAAGTCTGCGGATGCAAGTTTGTAACCTTGGAGCCCATAGTCTTCAAGTTTAGCGAGAGATTCTTCATCCCACGGAGTACAAAGTGGGATTATCCCTCTCTCATAACAGTAGTCGAATGCTTCGAATAATTGCTCATCGCTCAATTGGAACTTCGACAATAAATCAAGTGTATATTGTGCACCCAGGTCAGCACTATCATCCTCAGTACTGCCACTATTTTTATAAACCTGATCCATGCTACGCATCTGAAATTTAGCGCAGTCTGCACTCGATGAAACTGCTTCATCAATGAGTAATTTTGCTCTTTCAAGACTTCCATTATGATTATTACCAATCTCAGCTATAATGAAAACTGGTGAGTTTTTACTGATAATTCGACCGGCAATTTCAATTTCCCCATGGCGACAAAAGGCTACTGCGATCATCCGTTTATTCGCATCAACTAGAGGAATTGCAGTGTATTTTCCTTCAATTAATTGGCTTATATCCTCAGGGCTATCATCCATACTGGCCCAACGAATATCTGTGTTCATGATTTCACGAATTGGTTTCTGTAGATTAATATCCGGTGTACTAATAAGCCAGCGTCGGAGGTCTCCATCAGACAACGCACCTTCAAGATTACCTGATTCCGATACCACGAAAATAAGTCTCTCTTTGTTTTCACTAATCTTATTCAGCGCATTCAAAATTGTATCTTCTGAGAAAACCACGTATCCTGAAAAGCTACGCTCAATTATCATTATTCATCTACCTGCGAAAGCAATTTCTTAATAGTGTCCCAGTCACTAGGCTCATCTATTTCGAGAGCTGTTTCTTTGGGCATTTCAAACACGCCAATTCTCCCTCCGAGTCGGCACCGGTACTTTTCCAGTATCGCGCGCTGAGTCAGATAAAAGGCTCCATTCTCCATAAAAGTTCCACGAAAATTCTGGCGACGCGGACGAAATAATGGGTCATAATTGATAGGGATCCCATCATCATTCCAGAAGAAACGTGTTGCTCTGACTGCACTCAGCATTGATTCCAACCCGTCATCAGAGAACTGCTTTATTGCGTCATCAAGATGTTTCGCTCTTAACAGAGGCGAGGTTGCCTGAATAGTTACCAATATATCAAAATTAACTCTCTCAGCGAAATGTAACATCACGGACTCAGTAGATGCTTCATCGGTAGCCATTTCAGCAGGACGATGCATAATATTTATTCCCATACACAAATCACCAACAACCCGAGCAATTTCGTCCGAGTCAGTAGACACATAAACATGGTTAATAGCCTCACATGCTACAGCTCTTTCTAGCACCCAGGCACACAAAGGTTTCCCTGCTATGTGTTTGATATTTTTTTTGGGGATACTTTTTGATCCGCCACGCAACGGTATAAGAGCAACTATTTCTGGCTGTAATTTCAACATGTACTCACTTTTTAATTAGTTCCTTGAAATACTCAATTGTATCCTTTAAACCATCCTCCAATTTTACTATTGGCTCCCATTCTAATTTATCCTTAGCCAAAGAAATATCTGGTTGACGTTGTCTTGGATCATCAGATGGCAATGGTTTGTTTATTATTGTAGATGCACTACCTGTGATTTTAATTATCATCTCAGCCAACTCAAGAATAGTAAACTCAAAGGGATTACCAAGATTAACCGGTCCAGTAAAACCATTATCTGATCGCATCATTCGTATCAATCCATCAACCAATTCATCAACATAACAAAAACTACGTGTCTGCTGTCCATCACCGTAAATTGTAATATCCTTCCCTTTTAACGCCTGAACAATGAAATTACTCACGACACGCCCATCATCCGGGTTCATATTTGGTCCATATGTATTGAATATACGGACAACTTTAATATCGATACCATACTGGCGATAATAGTCAAAAAATAGTGTTTCAGCACAGCGCTTACCTTCATCATAGCAAGAACGGACACCTATAGGATTTACATTACCAAAATAGGATTCTGGCTGCGGGTGTATTTCAGGATCACCATATACCTCCGAGGTTGATGCTTGCAGGATACGAGCCCCCGTACGTTTTGCAAGTCCCAGCATATTGATCGCACCAAGGACGCTTGTTTTAGTTGTTTGCGCCGAATCGTACTGGTAATGAATTGGGCTTGCCGGACAAGCCAAATTGTAAATCTTATCTACTTCAACGTAGAGAGGAAATGTCACGTCGTGCCGTAAAAATTCAAAATAAGGATTATCAAAAAGGTGAACAATATTCTTCTTCTCACCTGTAAATAGGTTATCTATGCATAATACTTCATTGTTTTCATGTAGAAGTCTCTCACATAGATGAGACCCCAAAAAACCCGCTCCACCACTTACCAATATTTTATTCATGCTATCTCTGATCCTCCACGATTATTGGTTAGAGCATAACTATTCAGTACATTCTCTGTAATTGTGATTACTAGAGTTTAGAGCGGAGTTATAGTCAAATCTGGTGTTTAGCCAGTTGAATCAAGCGGCGACCTGATCGACTCCTGCTACCTCAACACCCTCTTTAAATTTGATTCCGGTTATCACCTTCGCTAGGTAATCGAAACCCCGTAATCGTCTCCACGTCTTCTCGGCACACAGGCCGAGTTTGAACATCATGTGTAGCATGCCGTCACGCGATAGACAGCCCTTGGAACGCCTGGTTCGATGGCGGATTGTCCCGAAGGTGGATTCAATCGGAATTGCTGGTTCAACAATACCTCCCGCCAGCTCTGTGTGGACTCCCGTACACCATCCTCAATTGCCAGAAAATGCTTCTCACCACGCTCATTCACGCCGATCACCACCAGGGCACACAGCTTCGTCTGCTCTGCTCTCTGTCCGCTGTAGACACCGTCTGCCCACACATACACCCAATGGCCCTTATCCAGGCGCTCCTCGCACCAGCTCCGATATTCTTCTACCCAGACCTGCTTCAGACGCGATACCCTGCCGGCCGACAAGCCTGTTGCATCCGGAACCACCAGCACTTTCAGGGCTTCACCCATCTCTCCACTGGAAATCCCCTTCAGGTAGAACCACGCCAGCGCCGCTTCCAGTGACTTCGTCTTGCGTACATACGGCGGCACCAGAGCTGATCGGAACGTCACCGGCTCGCCGGTCTTCGCGCGAACTTTGGGGATCTGACCGTGGACCGGCCCCAATCCTGTCTGCAGTTTACGAGCGGGCAGGTGACCATTACGCACCACACCCGCCTTGCCATCCTCTGTCCGTCGCTCGACGTGCTCCGCCAACAGCTCCAGCAGCCCGGCTTCCACCGCCTAGTAGATCAACTGCTCTGCACCGCTTCTCGGCAACTCTGTCAGCGGATCGATAATCGTATCTCGAACTGCCAGCTTAACAACGTTATTCTTACTCATGGTGGCGTATCTCCAATGGTTGTTTTGATGTCTCGCAACAACAAATCAACCAGATACCCCGCTTTTTTCAATTCCCTTCAAACAACACTTTCAGTTATAACTCTTTAGAGCGACCCAGCCACTTCAAGTCGCTATCAGCTATTCGAGTTCGGAACCCTCTATGATTTTCTGCCGCTGATTACAAGTAGCTAAGCTCATATCTCGCTGCATATTCACTTCCCAGTCAATTTGGCGGCTCGAATTTTTTGCATTCACGACCCCAGCACTCCTTTACAGCAACATGGCGAAAAATGGCTACGAGCCTCTTACGAATTTGCCCTGCTGTTATTGGATTATCCCGCCGCCAGTGTGAATGACCGCACAACTGCTGAACACAATTGTCGTTCAACAACCCCAGCAACTGCACCAGGCTATACCCCCCATCGTTAAATGAATCCAGCGATGTAGGGTTTGCCCTGTCTGCTGCCACGCTTCCTTCATACTCCAAGAAAGCTTCAGTTGATTAAACATCGATTCAATTGACCAGGGTTCTCCCTAGATCTTGATGATTTCTTCCTGTGATCGCCCATACAACCGCAGAATTGCCTCCATCCGTTCAAAATGAGCAATTCGTTTGGGTGTATATTTTTCACCATGCTTACGGGATCGCCCGTGTTAACCTCATTTTCTCTTTGGCAGTTCTTCATATAGATGAGTATCTCTACAAACCTGCCCGACAACATCAAACCCGCGCTGTTTCATTGATTCAATAAACCAGCTATCCACCAGAACTCTTACCTTTAACCCCTGAAATAATCGGTAAACAGCCCGGACCAACGTATATGCCGTTACCAATTTCCCTGTATTGTCTGCACTCGGTATCAGGCGGGATAGTAGGGGCAAATGCTATTGCCTCACCACCTTCCCTCTTTACTATACAAGCCAGACTTATCCAGCATTGCCCTCACACACCTTGTGCAAGATCAGGTTTGTTCCCGTGTCGGTGATGGATCTTGTTGCTGGGTGCTTTTTTAGAAGCCCGGAGCGTCAATGTGTCGCCAATTGCATGGTCCTCACTATTCTCAGTATGAGTCGGACAAATGACCGTGCTAAGGTCAACCATGACCATCTGCCATTCTGTAACCATTTGTAGTAACTGGTCCAATGGTTTCGCGTATCCAGCATCAAATAGGCATCAGTAACAAAATCCGTAGGGGTAAGCGTCGAGCCAATAGGTAACTCAATGAAAGCACCGGCAGATCTTAAGGGTGGCGCTTTGCACAACAATATTATCCAATGGATCAGTTCGTGGGGGATATTACCGTATCTTGTTGCGTTCATAACGGTTTCCAGAAGCTCTAGTTGTGATTACTCAATTATTGTAAAAAAGCACTTGACAATATTTTTGCGTATATATTTTAAGGATCATCTGATCAATTCACGAGTCGGTGTCTGATGGCTGAAATCTCCCTATTCTGCGACTGATTTGTAATCCTTGTTCAGTCCATGAGACTAACCCTCTCATCTTCTGCACCTACCCTTGCACAATAACTTTCCCTATCCCTTCCAACTACTGGGGGTCCATCTCTTGGCGTAGCTCTGACTGTGCCGCCAGATTAACCACCCTATTTGGCTTATATGGGAACCTCTAAAAACCTGACAAAGGCCAATAGGCTCTAGCAAATCAGGAGGCCCGGTATCTTCACGCCAGCCCTAGCTTGCCCGATGCTACACACTAGTCGATTGGCCTGCTAGGCAAACACATGCTCAATTCGAGCCCGAACTCTTGATCGTTTTCGGTCTGTCTCTTGCTTCCGTTCATTCAGAGGGCGTTTCCGTGTCGACTTGCGATGAATACGGTAATTTGCATCTGGTAAAGCAGATCTTCCGTTCTGCACTGCGGTAAGCAGAATCGGCCCAGACACTGCCATTATTATTGGTCTTATCCAGCAGTTCTTCGAAGACCTGGCTATTGTGAACTTCAGCCGATGTGATGGCGTACTTGCGAATGACCTTGTGCTTCCGATCTATTCTGATGTGGTTTTGTACCCTATAGTGGGTTTTGCTATGCTTCATGGTCCAGTGGGCTTCAACATTCTTCCGGGCTTAGCCCAAGAAAACGATAAAAGCTGGCGAGGGGGATTTGTCTATGGCTATGATATCGGCATCACAGATGCATGGCTTTTGGTCAATTATGATTCGTTTTTAGAGCACTATTATATCTAAATATAGCGTATTTAGAGCAATAATATCTAAAGAGTTATGCTATATTGTCCGGATCTAACTAACGGCGTTCGTAATTGTCTTCAAATCGTTCAATATCATCTTCACCCAAGTACTCACCGACCTGTACTTCAATCATTTCAAGGGGGATCTTACCCCGGTTTTCCAAACGATGTTTCACACCAATCGGAATATAGGTACTTTGGTTCTTTGTCACGGTGATGATCTCGCCTTCCTGAGTAACTGATGCAGTACCGGATATAACAACCCAATGTTCCGAACGATGCTGATGACACTGCAGACTGAGACAACCACCGGGATTCACAGTAATCCGTTTCATTTTGAAACCGGGTAGCTCTTCAAGAACCGTGTATTGCCCCCAAGGGCGCTGTACCGTTAAGTGTAATACACGTTCTTGCGCGTTGGCCTTCTTCAGTTCATCAACAATCTCACGAACGCGCTGGGATTCTCCTCTTTTTGTAATCAGAACCGCGTCAGCTGTTTCTACGATACAGACATCCTGCACACCCACAGCTGCAACCAAGCGGTTGTTGCTATGAATAAGCGAATTTCGACAATCCTTTACGATAGTGTACCCTTGTACAGCATTTCCTGCATCATCATGTTCAGCAATTTCATGCACAGTATCCCAGCTACCAACATCTGACCACCCCAACTCACAAGGGATAAGTGACACGTTGGTGCTCTTTTCAAGCACTCCATAATCGATACTGATATTAGGCATGGTGGAAAAGTGACGGTTGATGGAATCCTGTAACTTGTCACTCTCCCTCCAGGTAGTACGTATCTCATTCAGAACGGAGTAAACGTCGGGGAGATGGGCCTCTATCTCTGCTAGAATGGTCGACGTTTGCCATACGAATATACCGGAATTCCAGTAGTAATTGCCTTCTGACATAAATTGTTCAGCACGTGTCTGGCTAGGCTTTTCAGTGAATTGCTCTACAGGCAGCGTCTCCATAGCACCATTAGTTGCGAATTGATCCCTTACCTTAATGTATCCATATCCCGTATCTGGACGTGTGGGCTTTATCCCAAATGTTATTAGTTTACCCTCTTTCGCTAAATCCACGGACTTCCGTAATGCATCCTGAAGAGCCTCAGTCTGCTTGATGATATGATCAGCCGGCAGGACTACCATAATGGGATCTTCACCGTCACCATGATTTTGCAACCAAGCGGCTGCCAAGGCAATCGCAGGTGCTGTATTACGGCCCACAGGTTCCAGCAATGTCTGGTAGGGGCGCAAGCTGTTATAAGCTTCTCCCTCCGCATGTTCTACGCCCGTGACGACCAATACATCGCTAGGCAAGATAAGGGGCGACAAGTGCTCGACAGTCGATTCAAGAAGTGTCCTTTCACCTTGTAGCCGTAGGAATTGTTTAGGGAGTTGCAGTCGAGATAGCGGCCAGAGACGCGTGCCGCTGCCACCCGCCAGAATAACTGCTTTTATAGAGTTGATATTTATCATCGCGATATGTATAGCTATTAAATTTTGTTTACCCCTCCTAGTATTAGCAAGAGAAGGAATTAAGACCTTTCAACATTCCAGCAGCAATACTGCTCAAACATCCACTTTTATCAGTTCTCTTAATTTATCTGTTTGGTTTTGCATCAGCGCTTCATCACCAAGCGTCTCAACATTCAAGCTTATTTCTGGTTCTTTTATGCGATCCTCAGGGATTGTAACGCCAATCTGGAAATTTAGCACTTAAGCCATCAGTCCTAGAGTTATAACTGAAAGTGTTGTTTGAAAGGAATTGAAAAAAAGCGGGGTATCTGGTTGATTTGTTGTTGCGAGACATCAAAACAACCATTGGAGATACGCCACCATGAGTAAGAATAACGTTGTTAAGCTGGCAGTTCGAGATACGATTATCGATCCGCTGATAGAGTTGCTGAGAAGCGGTGCAGAGCAGTTGATCTACCAGGCGGTGGAGGCCGAGCTGCTGGAGCTGTTGGCGGAGCACGTCGAGCGACGGACAGAGGATGGCAAGGCGGGTGTGGTGCGTAATGGTCACCTGCCAGCTCGTAAACTGCAGACAGGATTGGGGCCGGTCACGGTCAAGATCCCCAAAGTTCGCGCGAAGACCGGCGAGCCGGTGACGTTCCGATCAGCTCTGGTGCCGCCGTATGTACGCAAGACGAAGTCACTGGAAGCGGCACTGCCGTGGCTCTACTTGAAGGGGATTTCCAGTGGAGAGATGGGTGAAGCCCTGAAAGTGCTTGTGGTTCCGAAGGAAGTTGCCATTGGGATTCGATCTCACCCGTAAAACTCTGGTAGTAGGAATTTTGTATCCAGCGTTGAATCAGAACCTCGTCACTGAGGTCTTCCAGATGCTTGAGTATCGAGAGACCCACCATTAGGCGGATGGGTTTTGAGGGCTTTCCAAGATGAGAATAAAGCGGGGCAAATTCAGCATCAAAATATGACCAGTCTATCTGTCTGGCCAGTAGCAAAAGTGGATGCTTGGGGTTCAGCTGATCCAGTAAGTTCTGGTGCAGGAAACTTTGCTGGTTGGGATTGGCTGTCTTGGCTTTGCTCAATTATCCACCTCTGTTTCGTCCAGTTTTTCTCTGCTTTTACTGCTTTCCCGGACGTTTATTTTATCAAATTTAGACGCTTATTTTATATAAATGATTGCGTTATGAATATTTCAGGGTCGACTAATTCGGTTGTTTCCGTACTCACGAAACAGGTTAAAAAACTTTCAGACAAGCTGGTACAGGCATTAACTTGGGATAGGGGGATGGAACTTGCCGGTCACAAGAAATTTACTATGGCGACAGATGCAAAAGTCTACTTTTGTGACCCACAAAGTCTATGGCAAAGAGGGACCAATGAAAATACAAATCGGCTATTGAGGCAGTACTTTCCGAAGAAAACAGACTTATCGATTTACTCTCAGGTACACTTAGATCGCGTGGCGAAAAAACTCAATCAACGACCGAGAAAAACATTAGGACTTCGCCACTCCTGCAGATAAACTAAATGACGGTGTTGCACCGACCCCTTGAATCTACAATAGCTATGCGCCATCAACTCACTGGCCTTTTTTGTGGAGGCATATGAGGCTGACAGGATGGTCGACGTTATCATGCACCGAAAATGGTATTTTGGTATTGCTGCCATAGACTGAGCTTGAAGATGCATAGACCAGATGTTCAATCCCGTTGTGTCGGCAACCTTCCAGGACATAGCCAAGGCCGACCAAATTAGAATCTATAATAGGCCATCGGATTTTTCCAATGAATAGCGGACCCTTGTCTGTGCGGCAAGATTTACGACCCCGTTAGACTTACGAGAGGAAAAAACGCTGTCACTGGCCAAATCTACCCGAAGAGAGGTATAATTCGGTGATCAGCATGACGGGCCAAACGGGCTTCTTTCAACGCCCGGATCGTAATAATCATTATGATTATCGATTTCTACAACCTCATCGCCTCTCTCCAAAAGACGTAGCGTCAATGCCGAACTAATAAAGTCGGCAGCACCGGTGACAAGAGCCTTCATGAGATGATCTTTCCTCTACCGATGGCATAGTGAGTAAACCCTTCCCGATCCATTTGGTCAGGATCGTAAAGATTCCTGCCATCAAAGATAACCGGCTCACTAAGTAATTGTTTTATCTTGCCAAAATCTGGACTACAAAACAGTTTCCACTCAGTCACCACCGCCAGAGCATCGGCTCTTTCCAATGCCTTCTCGGGACCGTTGCAATATACTAATTCTGACCTCTCTCCATAGATACGCCGACACTCATTCATCGCCTCAGGATCATATGCTCGGACCACAGCCCCTGCTTTCCAAAGCGATTCCATTAGCACACGACTAGACGCTTCCCGCATATCGTTTGTATTGGGCTTGAAAGCCAGGCCCCACAAAGCGATAATCCTGCCATTAAGTTCACCACCAAAATGTGCCTTGATTTTTTGGAATAACACCTCTTTCTGACGTGCATTGACTGCTTCCACTGCTTGCAGGAGCTGGGCCTGATAGCCTACCTCATCGGCAGTACGCTCCAGCGCATTGACATCCTTTGGAAAACAGGAGCCGCCATAGCCACATCCGGGGTAGATAAATGAGTAGCCGATACGGCTGTCAGAGCCTATCCCATGCCTCACCTGCTCAATATCTGCACCCAGACGCTCAGCCAGATTAGCCAACTCATTCATGAAACTGATCTTGGTGGCTAGCATAGCATTTGCCGCATACTTGGTCAGCTCTGCCGAACGGATATCCATAGTAACGAGACGGTCGTGATTACGGTTAAACGGTGCATAGAGCTCTTTTAGTAACTCCGTGGCTCTTGGATTATCGGTTCCAACAACGATTCTGTCGGGCTTCATGAAGTCATCAAGAGCCGCCCCTTCCTTGAGAAATTCAGGATTCGAAACTACATCGAACTCAATTGATTGACCACGTTGCTTCAAAATACCCTGAATTCTGGCTTTGACTTTATCGGCAGTCCCGACCGGCACCGTGGACTTATCCACCACAACTCGGTAACCATCTATATGTTCGGCAATAGTCTCCGCGACAACTAATACGTATTGCAAATCAGCAGAGCCATCGTCGTCTGGAGGTGTCCCCACGGCGACAAACAGGAACAGGCCATGCTCTATGGCTTCTTTTGGATTTGTTGTAAAGCGAAGCCTTCCGGCCTGAGCATTCCGTTCAACCATTAGCTCCAATCCCGGCTCATAGATCGGGATATGGCCTTTGTTAAGTAGATCGATTTTATTGCTATCCACGTCCATGCAGATAACGTCATTGCCGACTTCAGCAAGACATGCACCCGTCGCCAAGCCAACATAACCCGAGCCAAAAATTGTTACTTTCATTAGTTACCCAAAATTCACAGTGAAGAATTAATAATAGGGTTTATTTTCCCGTAATTACGCATTCAGAGTTTCAGGAGGATAAAACCCGAAAACTGCATAAAAAGCTTGAAATAACAGAAGTTCACGCATAACTTAGCGCCTTTGAAAAGTTATGCAAGGCACGAGTTTCCTTCAGAAGAAAATAGAGCTTTTGGAGACCGCTATGAACGCAACAGGATACAGTAATATCCCCCGCAAACTATTCCATTGGATAACATTTTTATGCAAAGCGCTACCCTTAAGATCTGCAGGTACTTTCATTAGAGTTGCTTATTGGCTCGATGCTTACCCCTACGGGTTTTATAATTGATGCCTATTTGATGCCGGGTATGTGAAACCATTGGACCAGTCACTACAAATGGTTACAGAATGGCAGATGGTCATGGTTGGCTTTAGTACGGCAATTTATTCGATTCACACTGAGAGTAGTGAGGACCAACATGGTTCACTTTGCAATTGACGACACATTGACGCTTCGGGCTTCTAAAAAAGCGCCCGGAAGCAAGATCCATCACCAATACGGGAACACTCCCAATCTTGCACAATATGTGTGAGAATAATGCTGGATAAGTCTGGCTTGTGATAGTAAAGGGAACTTCCAAAAAATCGATAAAGGCCAATAGATCTCTAGCAAATCTGGAGAGTCCGGTATCTTCACACCGGCCCTGACTTGCCCGATGCCACGCACCAGTCGATTGGCCTGCTGGGCAAACACGTGCTCAACTCGAGCCCGAACTCTTAATCGTTTTCGGTTTGCCTCTTGCTCCCGTTCATTCAGGGGGCGTTTGCGTGTCGACGTGCGATGAATCTGACTGCGGTAAGTAGAATCGGCTCAGACATTTCCATTGCTTGTTGGCTCTTCCCCTAATCGAGAGGGTAAGTATCACTCAACCACTCCCTCAGGACAAAGATTCAGCTCTCCAAGGTGGAAGTAGATTGCATTGGCAAACCGCTCTTTGTTGCGGAAACCTCTACTACGCACCTTGATCATCTTGATTCGGCTGTTGAGTCCTTCTGCCGGACCATTGCTTACTTCCAAAACAACAGCGTTCAATATTCCCCACAGATGATCCTTGATTGGCTCCAGGCGACTGCGCATTGCCCATGGCAACTACCGCTCCCAGCCTTTCTTTCCCCATGTCTTGCTGGCATAGCGCCTTGAACCGCAATTTCTGTCTGCGCGTCATATTCTCCAGGGTTGTAGAGCCAGTCATACTGGCGGCCTTTAAGGTCTTCATAACCTTCAGAGCTTTGTGCTCTTGGCGGCGTGTACCTTGTCTGCCGCTTTACCGAGGTACTTGGCGATATGGCATTTACCAAAGGCAATCTTCTCTTCAGCCCTAGGTAGGCTTTCCAGTATGGCATCGATAAAGGCTGGCCACATATCCATGGAGACACTCTCTATCGCTTCTTGCTGCTCCTCTGCCAGACTTTCGTACCATGCTTTGAGCGTTGCCTTGCGGTCACTGCCCACGTATAACACTGCACCTGCATCCTGGCCTGATAAGACTGTTACATAACCATGGCATTTCTTGAAGACCATCTCATCAACACCTATACGTGTTGGGCTGATCTCTGTTCTACGTGCCAGTCCTCGCTTAACTACTCGCTGCATAATTCCATCAATGGCATTCCAACTTAGCCCAAAGAAACGACAAAAGCCATAGCGATCCCGAATTTGGAACTCTGTTTGATCATCGTTCATTTTTGAATAAATGCTGTATATGCAACACCTTGAACATCCGTACTGCATAGCAAGGCGGATGCCTACCTTTACTGGGATCACTATTTTTATAAACTGAGCCAAACAATACCCGAAAAACCTCCCAATATACGGTCCTTTCCAGCTTTGGCAGCGGGTCTCCCTTAGAGCCCTTACAAAAAACTGTACCGGGCATTCTTAGAAAAGTTCGGCCTTAAAGTGCTTCTCCCAGAATTCATCCGGCATCAAATTTTCCAGTGATGCATGGGGTCGGAATGTATTGTAATCATGGCGCCAGCTTTCAATTTTTTTTGCGCATCTTGTCAGTGACAAAAACCAATGGTATTTAAATATTTATCCCTAAAACTCCCATTCAACGACTCAATAAACGCATTATCTGCTGGCTTTCCCTGCCGCGAAAAGTCTGACGTTACTTTATTCTCATACGCCCACTGATCAAGGGCCTTCGAAATAAATTCATGGCCATTATCGACTTGAATCCTCAAGGACTTACGCTTATTATAGAGCCGTAATTGCTCCATAACATCTACAATCTGTTCCTCTTTATATAGCACGATCAACCGCAATAGCAACATATTCTCGGCTCAAATCATCGACCACAGTTAACGCTCTGATTCGTCGCCCATTGAACAGTTGATCGGCGGCAAAATCCATACTCCAGCACTGATCAATATGAGAGAGCTCCGGCCTGTCCATCCGGTGTGCAGCGGCAACTCGACGCCTTGGTCGTTTGCGCCTTAGATTCAGGCCCTCCTCACGATATATGCGCAACACACGCTTATGATTTATCCGCCAGCCTTCACGCTGCAATAGAATGTGAATGCGTTGATAGCCATAACGAACACGGTCTTTGGCAATTTCGCATATCCGGGATCGTAAAGCCGGATCATCATGCTTCCTGTTTTTGTAGCTATAATTGCTGCGGCTCATCTGAATGACTGTACAGGCCCGGCGGTTGCTAACCCGGTAACTGTCCTGAAGAAAAATAATCAAACGTCGACGCTTGGCAGCCTTCAGCGCTTTTTTCGCACGATATCCTGAAGCATCTGCTTTATAGACGACGATTTTTGTCCTCTAGTTGACGTAAGCTCCGTCGCTCTGAAACGTCTAAACCTCCAAACTTCTTTTTCCAATAAAGCGTCGCGTCCGATATCCCCATCTTGCGACAGACCTCTGAAATCCGTGTTCCCGTTTCTGCCTAGCGCAATGCGAATCAGAATGGCTCGTCTTCCTGCTTTCAGCTTAACGGATCCGCCAGAATTCTCTAATTTAGATCGGTACGGTTTTCAGGGAGGAGGTCGTTTTCTTGAGCTAAGCCCGGAGGATAAGGTACCCGATGCTAAAACGGTTTGGGTATATCATGAGCGCCTAAAAGAACGGGGCCTTGTTGATAAACTCTTTTCAGAGCCGTTGATCCAGATTGATGCAGCAGGCTTCAGTGCTCGCAAGGGATAGATTGTAGATGCCGCTATCGTTCCAGTGCCCAGGCAACGTAATACACGAGAGGAAAATAGGCAGATCAAAACGGGGATAGCCCTGAGGCGTGGAGCGATAACAAACGCCGCCAGAAGAATGTTGAAGACCGCTGGACCATGAAGCATGGCAAACCCGCTATGGGCACAAAAACCACATCAGCATAGACCGGAAGCACAAGGTCATTCGCAAGTACGCCATCACATCAGCAGAAGTTGATGAGATAGCCGGGTCTTCGAGGAACTGCGGGATGAGAACAACAGTAATGGCAGCGTCTGGGCCGATTCTGCTTACCGCAGTGTAGAACGGGAAGCCGCTTTACCGGGCGCGCATTACCGCAGTCATATTCATCGCAAGCGCGGCACGCAAACGCCCTTTGAATGAACGGGAGCAAGAGGCAAACTGAAAACGATCAAGAGTTCTGGCTCGAGTTGAGCACGTGTTTGCCCAGCAGGCCAATCGACTGGTGCGTAGCATCTGGCAAGCTAGGCCAGCGGGAAGATTGGTATGATAAATTTGGTTTGCAACATGCATCGATTCGTGTAGCTGGCCGGATAAAGCAAGCCATGTATATGGATTGTTGCCAGAAAAATGAGCGTGAAGATACCGGACTCTCCAGGTTTGCTAGAGACTATTGGCTTTTGTCGGTTTTTTAGAGGTTCCCTTTACCATGGCTGGACGGTACCGATTATTATATTGCGTCATATAATATCAATCTTAACTAGTCGATCCTGAAATATTCATAACGCAATAATTTATATAAAATAAGCGTCTAAATTTGATAAAATAAACGTCTGTGAAAGCGGTAAAAGCAGAGAAAAACTGGACGAAACAGAGGTGGATAATTGAGCAAAGCCAAGACAGACAATCCCAACCAGCAAAGTTTCCTGCACCAGAACTTACTGGATCAGCTGAACCCCAAGCATCCACTTTTGCTACTGGCCAGACAGATAGACTGGTCATATTTTGATGCTGAATTTGCCCCGCTTTACTCTCATCTTGGAAAGCCCTCAAAACCGATCTGCCTAATGGTGGATCTCTCGATACTCAAGCATCTGGAAGACCTCAGTGACGAGGTTCTGATTCAACGCTGGATACAAAATTCCTACTACCAGAGTTTTACGGGTGAGATCGAATTCCAATGGCAACTTCCTTGTGACCCCTCCGACCTGACTTACTTCAGAAAGCGTATTGGCAACGAAGGTTTTGAAAAGGTCCTGGCTGCCTCTATCGCCTTACATCAAGAAAAGGCGATCGAAGATGAAATGTGTATCGACACTACCGTACAAGAGAAAAATATTACCTTTCCAACTGATGCAAAGCAGTACCGAAAGATACACGGGCAGTTACTCAAGATGGCCCGAGCAGAAGGTATCGTGCTCAGTCGAAGCCATGAGAAGGAAGTAAAAATTCTCAAGCTCCCCACCCGATTTGCCACACATCCGAGGAATCGTAAAAAGGCACGTAAGGCCGTCAAGCGATTAAAGACCATCAGCGGCCGATTACTGCGTGAAATACAGCGTAAGATGACCGGAGAACAACAGAAATTCTATGCAGAAAAGTTCGCCCTGTACCAGCGCATGCTGAATTAGAAGCGTGCTGATAAAAATAAGTTGTACAGCCTACATGAATCTCATGTTTACTGTATGAGCAAAGGCAAGGCCCACCAGCGTTATGAGTTTGGCACCAAGGCATCAATCACCACCACAAGGGACGCTGAGGTCTTGGCACAGGTGAAACGTCTCATCAATCGAGTACCCAAAGTGGGTATTGCTGATCGAGGTTATCGGGGCAAATCAAAGGTTAATGACACCCAGATAGTAACGCCAAAGGCTGCTAGGAAGAATACCTCAGGAGAAGCCATGGCATTAGCTAGAAAACGTTTCAGAAGACGAGCTGGCATTGAGCCTGTGGTCACTTAAAAAGTGACCACAGGCTAAAAAGGAACTTTCTTAAAGGCTTTGCCGTGGATCAGATTAACTTGCTTATGGCGGCGGCTGCCTTCAACTTCAGAAAATGGATGAGGGAGGTTCTTTATTGTGCTGAAAAATATCATGTCCATACTGCTGTTCCTGTTTGCAAAATAGAAACAACAGTATTATTAAGTGCCTGGAATAAATATTTCAGGGTCGACTAAGTAGAACCGCTTTTCGGTACGTTACTCAATGGGGAAAAGATGAGCCTCTACGCAAACGGTTACTTGAGCTGGCAAGAAGCATCCAAGTTATGGTTATTTGTTTTTACATGGCCTCCTGAGAGGCGAGAGGCTTGTGAAAAACAAGAAGCGGACCTACCGAGTCTATAACGAAGAAGGTCTTCAACTGAGGACTAAAAAAACGCAAGAAGATAATACGATCAAGAATACCGATGATTATGCCCATTGGTAAAAACATACGCGAAGGTGTAACGATTTCCGTGTAACTGCCCAGGTTAAATGTACTCCGCCAAGCGTTCTTCGAATTCAATCATAAATCTATTCAGTGCTGGTTTCCAATTGCGAATCGGCATGGTCCATTTTTTTGATGCTTGCTGCACCGCCAGATACACGGTAACCCCCCCATTTTTAGCTGCGCACAAAAGTAGAGCTTATGCGGCTTGCGCCAACTTCTGATACGGTGTTATTCCTCCAATGGCCATGTTTGGCCGCTCTGTATTGTAGCGCCACAACCATTGAGTGGCGGTGTGCTGGGCATACTCGATCGACTCAAAGAGATGCTGGTTCAGCCATTCATGTCGAACTGTTCTGTTAAAAAGCTCCACGTACGCATTCTGTTGCGGATTGCCGGGCTGGATATAGTGTAACTTAATCCATTGTTTCTCTGCCCACTCCATCAGTTGACCACTGATTAGTTCGGGGCCATTGTCGCAGCGAATGGAATTTGGCTTGCCTCGCCACTCGATGATCTGTTCCAGTGCACGAATGACACGCACTGCCGGTAACGAGAAGTCCACCTCAATACCCAGCCCCTCACGATTGTAGTCGTCGATGACATTGAACGTCCTGAAGCTACGGCCATCGGCCAGGCTGTCATGCATAAAATCCATCGACCACATGATGTTAATTTGACGAGGTACAGCTAGCGCATCCGGCACGTCGCGCTTCAATCGACGTTTGGGCTTGATCCGCAAGTTCAGCTCAAACTCCCTGTATATGCGGTATACACGTTTATGATTGTAGGGGTAACCCTTCACATTGCGCAGGTACAAGTAGCACAACCCGAAACCCCAGGTTCGATTGGTCATCGTCAATCGGAGTAACCAATCTGCAATCAGTGCGTTGTCGCTCGAATGCTTGGCCTGATAGCGATAGCAGGTCTCGCTGATACAGAATGCACGACAAGCCAGGCGTACCGACACGCCATTCTGCGTAGCTGCGATCCTGGCCATCTCCTTGCGACGAGATGGCCTTACCACTTTTTTGCCAGGGCCTCCTTGACCATCTCCGCCTCTAATTTGGTCTCAGCGTACATCTTCTTGAGTCGCCAGTTCTCATCCTCGAGTTCCTTCATACGCTTCATGAGAGAGGCGTCCATGCCGCCGTATTTGGCGCGCCACTTGTAGAAGGTGGCACTGCTCATGCCATGCTCCCGGCACAGATCGGAAACTGGTGTGACAGTC
Source organism: Candidatus Vondammii sp. HM_W22 (assembly GCF_022530855.2). Classification (GTDB taxonomy): domain Bacteria; phylum Pseudomonadota; class Gammaproteobacteria; order Chromatiales; family Chromatiaceae; genus Vondammii. The sequence continues at coordinate 2,832,909 of NZ_CP099567.1, forward strand.
TCAGCCTGCTCGAGAATAGCAAAGATCTGGCTGTCCTTGAATCTTGATGTCTTCATGCAGAATCTCCTGCGTTCATATTACGAGAAAATTCTACTTTTGGCGTCAGCTACTTCCCGGGGAGATTACCGAGAGTCGCTCGGTATTGGCAGTGAATTGCGGTTTTCAGAGTTTGGGCACGCTTCCTAAACCAGTATGCCCCGTCACTTTTATCTGAATTTACTTCAGAAAAGAGGCGGTTGATATCCAACAGATGCCTGATTGGCGAAGCTGCATGCAGGAGCAGGCACGAGAGACAGACCAGGGGCGGGTCAGCAGCAGCTCTATCCAGACGCTCGAATAGTCGCGACCGCTGTGCATAAAAAAACCCCCGGAAGATCTCCTCAGGAGGCTTTTCCTTTTTCTCTGGGCTTATTCAGATTGTTAATGTCTGCCCATAAAGCTGACCTAAATAGATAGGCCGAGTTTGAACATCATGTGTAGCATGCCATCACGCGATAGGCAGCCCTTGGAACGCTTGGTTCGATGGCGGATTGTCCCGAAGGTGGATTCAATCAGGTTGCTGGTCCGAATGCTCTGCCAGTGCTGCGCAGGAAATTGATAGAAAGCCATCAGTTCCTCTCGGTCTTTGTGCAGACAGATGGCAGCCTTCGGATACTTTGGCTCATACGTTCTGATAAACAGATCAAAGGCCTTTTCCGCATCGACCTGGGTCTCCGACTGCCAGATGTTATGCAGTGCCTGCTTCGCTTTCGGCTGAGCTGACCTTGGTAGGCAGTTCAGCACGTTCATGGTCTTGTGCATCCAGCAGCGCTGCTGGCGCGTCTCCGGATACACTTCCTACAGCGCAGCCCGGAATACCATGGCACCGTCACCGATCGCCAATTTTGGCGGGGTCAGTCCGCGTGACTTCAGTTTCAACAGTACCTCCCGCCAGCTCTGTGTGGACTCCCGTACACCATCCTCAATTGCCAGAAAATGCTTCTCACCACGCTCATTCACGCCGATCACCACCAGGGCACACAGCTTCGTCTGCTCTGTTCTCTGTCCGCTGTAGACACCGTCTACCTACACATACACCCAATGACCCTTATCCAGGCGCTCCTCGCACCAGCTCCGATATTCTTCTGCCCAGACCTGCTTCAGACGCGATACCCTGCCGGCCGACAAGCCTGTTGCATCCGGAACCACAAGCACTTTCAGGGCTTCACCCATCTCTCCACTGGAAATCCCCTTCAGGTAGAGCCACGCCAGCGCCGCTTCCAGTGACTTCGTCTTGCGTACATACGGCGGCACCAGAGCTGATCGGAACGTCACCGGCTCGCCGGTCTTCGCGCGAACTTTGGGGATCTTGACCGTGACCGGCCCTAATCCTGTCTGCAGTTTACGAGCTGGCAGGTGACCATTACGCACCACACCCACCTTGCCATCCTCTGTCCGTCGCTCGACGTGCTCCGCCAACAGCTCCAGCAGCTCGGCCTCCACCGCCTGGTAGATCAACTGCTCTGCACCGCTTCTCGGCAACTCTGTCAGCGGATCGATAATCGTATCTCGAACTGCCAGCTTAACAACGTTATTCTTACTCATGGTGGCGTATCTCCAATGGTTGTTTTGATGTCTCGCAACAACAAATCAACCAGATACCCCGCTTTTTTTCAATTCCCTTCAAACAACACTTTCAGTTATAACTCAGAGAGGTAACGGTACAGGTTGAACAAGAGGCAGGTGCCAAGCAGTGTTGTTTAATCTCTGGGTAGATCTCACCGGGCTATGACTCACGCAAGCGCCGCTGGCGGCACCTGGATACCCGCCAATACAAAACTATTCTGGTAGCAGATGCGCCCAGAGTGAAGTATGAAGAACATGGGGTGGTCACCGTGTCAGTTTCCTGGGCGAAACCGGGCTCTGGATTTACTGCAATGTTTGAAGTGCTGGTGATCGATTTGTTGAAAGAGGCATCCATCTCGGCAGTCTCCCGATTGATGGGGCTGAGTTGGAGTGCCATTGATGGAATTATGCAGCGAGCGGTCAAGCGAGGACTGGCACGTAGAACAGAGATCAGCTCAACACGTATAGGTATTGATGATACGGCCTTCAAGAAACACCATGATTATGTAACAGTCTTATCAGACCAGGATGCAGGTAGAGTACTACACGGGGCAGTGACGGCAAAAAGGCGATGCTCAAAGCATGATACGAAAGTCTAGCAGAGGAGCAACGAGAAGCGATAGAGAATGTCTTCATGGATATGTGGCCAGCCTTTATCAATGCTATACTGGAAAGCCTGCCTAGGGCTGAAGAGAAGATTATCTTTAGTAAATGCCATGTCGCCAAATACCTCGGTGAGGCAGTGGACAAGGTAGGCCGCCAAGAACACAAAGCGCTGATGGCTATGAGGACCTTAAAGGCAGCCAGTATGACTGGCTCTGCAACCCGGAGAGTATGACGCGCAGACAGGAATTACGGTTCAAGGCGCTACGTGGCTTCACGCTGAAGACTGCCCGTGCCTGGGCGATCAAGAGTTTACTACTATGCCAGCAAGACATGGGGAAGGAAAAGCTGGGAGCGGTGGTTGTCATGGGCAGTGCGCAGTGGCCTGGAGCCAATCAAGAAAGTGGCGGGAACAATCAAGGATCATCTGTGGGAAATATTGAACGCTGTTGTTTTGGAAGTAAGTAATGGTCCGGCAGAAGGCCTCAACAGCCGAATCAAGATGATCAAGGTGCGTAGCAGAGGCTTCCGCAACAAGGAGCGGTTTGCCAATGCAATCTACTTCCACCTTGGAGGGCTGAATTTTTATCCTGGGGGAGCGGTTGGGTGATACTTACCCTCTTGATTAGAGGAAGAGCCAAAAATACCAGCGGGCTGCTACGTCATTATCTTTCTAAAGGAATCGATTGGTGAAAGGTCACTGATCTAATGCTTGCAACTGTGGTGGAAAAGCTCAACGAATCGACTTCGGAAATACCTCAATTATCAGACACCCAACGAAGTCTTTCTGAAAAATACAGGTGATGCACTTACAATCTAAATCCACTAGTATTTCTAGCTTCCTATTTCGCCGAGAGGTTAAAATACAACGCCTACTATCTGGGGAGTCGGATGGGTGGGTATTTAAATAGAAAAATTGCGATTGAGCATTCTTGCCGCTTTGCCCACTTTTGACAATAACTCCGAACAAACTGATGATAAAGCTGATTATAGGCAAGGCCTATGAAGGTGATGAAACCCAGCAATTGGTATTTGATCCAGGCATGGTTCTCGTTGTCCCGCCGAAGAGAAGTTGGCTGGCCATGTGGGAATATGACAAAGAGATGTATAAAAAATGCAATGGGGTGGAAAGATTATTCTATCGCTTGAAAGGATTTCGTCGTATTTTCTCACGCGTTGACAAATTTAGGGAGCCTCTGATTAATTCTGGATCGGACGGATGACGAGCTGAAATCTTCCGAGTCAAGGCGAAAATTGTCGATAATAGCTAGGCTATTGCGAAGATTTTCAACGTAGAGCCGGGAGATTTCAGCCGCCAGACACCAATTCATGAACTGATAAGAGGCTCCTTAGGTGTTGTATTCATGTTTTTTATTTATTTTGCACTAATTAGCGTTAACAGGCTCTAGTTAAGTTATGAATTCCCGAGATAATAAGACTCCTACTATTATTCTAACAACCCTTGCTGAATATCAGACTGTATTTTGGATTGATGTTTGTCGATCACTGAAGGAAAAAAGATATGATGCAATAGTCCTTTCTTTTGACGATAGAAGTTGCGAGTTAATGGATAGTGTAGGAATCATTAATTTTAATATACCTCAGTTAGCTAGAACCATTCTGCACAAAATTTCAGAGCAAGAGATTGCTGACATATTCCTACAATTTAATATTGATAATATAAATTATTGGGAAAGCCATGAGCGGCTAGTTTTTAAGATCTATGACCGATATAAGCTGGATCTGAAGTTTTCAAGTTATATGCTTGCAATTGACGATGTACTTAGTCGGGTACTTATAAATCTGGATAATGTTGTTCTCATGCAGGAACTTGGTGGTTTTATATCAGTACTTGCAAGCTTGTTTGTCGCCAGAAAACGATCCATCGATAACTACTTTCTGGAACCAGCATTTTTTAAGGGTAGATTATTTGCTATAAAAAATACTTTGTATGCACCATATATTGGACCTGTGCTTTCGGTACGGGTTTCACAAGAGCTACGTGATTACATTCGCACAGCTATTGCTGGTCGATCGATTGTTGTGCCCGACAAGGATAAACATCATTATAATAGAGCGCTGCAGAAGCTGGCTAATATCGATAACGCAAAAAGGCTAATACAGAAGTTACTTGATAAGTATATATATAAAAAGCATCAGGAATTTGGACACAATTGGATCTACGTAGGACTTCATGTGAAAATGCTCGTAAATGAATGGTGCTTAAGAGGCAAGTATTTATCGCTCACTGATTGTGAGCCATTTATTTATTTCCCCTTCCATATGCCTAACGATATGGCAATCACCCTTCGTTCTCCTGAATATCTAGATCAACTCGCTTTGGTCGATTACATGGTGCGTATATTGCCATCTGGTATTAATCTAGCTGTGAAGGAACATCCCGCAATGACGGGGGCAATTGATTCCGCCCGGTTAACAGCTATGTTGAAGAAGTATGATAATTTGAAGGTGATTGACCCTTCAACTAACAATTATGATGTGCTACACAAGGCGAATGCTGTTGTCTCGATCAACTCAAAGTCAGGAGCAGAGGCCGCAATGCTGGGTAAGACGGTATTTGTATTAGGGAATGCCTTCTACGAAAATAGTCCATTGGTTAAGCAAATAGAATCGCTCAAAGACCTACCAGAGGCCATAGGCAGTGTGAAAACAAGGGTAGAAGAAGATGAGATAGAAGCATATTTTCAAACCGTGTGGGAACAAACTTCAGTAGGTGAATTATACGTTAATGATCCCGTTAACATAGAGAATATTGCCTGCACTCTAATCCATATTGCCGGTAGATAAATTGTTTATATCGTATTTCTAGATTACCGCAAGAATAGACAAAATGAGCCAAGAAAAATTAGTATCTATTATAATGCCAGCATATAATGCTGATAGGTCGATCCGTAATAGTATTGATTCAGTTTTATCGCAAACCTATCCCACTTGGGAGCTTCTAATTGTTAACGATTGCTCGAAAGATAATTCAGCAAAGATTGCACAAGAGTACTGTGATAAAGATACAAGAATTAAGCTTTTTCATAATGGAGTAAATTCAGGCCCTGCGATTACTCGTAATGATGCAATCAATCGTGCAAAAGGTAGGTTTATAGCGTTTTTGGATAGTGATGATATTTGGCTTCCTGGAAAATTAGAAAAACAAATTGGTACAATGCTGGAGTGTGCATACTCATTTACCTATACTAGTTATCATCGTATATCAGAAGACGGGACGGTTCCAGGAAGACGGATTGGTGTCCCTGATCAGTTGGATTATGCTAAGTTACTCAGAAATACAGCAATTGTAACCTCTTCCGTAGTTATCGATATTAATGCTATTGGCGGGGTTCAAATGAAAAATACTTACTATGATGATTTTGCTTGTTGGTTAGAAATAATGAAGCGTGGATTCGTAGCATATGGTATTGATGATGATCTCGTGGCGTATCGTATTTCCACGGCATCGATCTCAAGAAATAAGATAAATTCTGCAATCCAAGTTTGGAATACTTATCGGACTATAGAAGGGCTTGGGATCCTGAATTCAGCATATTATTTTACTGGTTATGCACTGAAAGCGATACAAAAATATTATAAATTCTGACCAGTGTATATTTTTCTATCCGAGAAACAAACACATGCCTGCCATGAAAAGCGAAGCTGTAACGCGCCGCATGAATTGCGAACGTTGGACATTTAACTTGCGAACGCCGATCATACCAGAATAACCCGGGGTTGAAGGTGTAACGATTTCCGTGTAACTGCCCGGGTTAAATGTATTCCGCCAAGCGTTCTTCGAACTCAATCATAAATCTATTCAGTGCTGGTTTCCAATTGCGAATCGGCATGGTCCGTTTTTTGAGTTATAATTGTAAAGTATTGTTTGAAAGGGTAATCCCCCCGGGAAGTAGCTGACGCCAAAAGTAGAATTTTCTCGTAATATGAACGCAGGAGATTCTGCATGAAGACATCAAGATTCAAGGACAGCCAGATCTTTGCTATTCTCGAGCAGGCTGAGGCTGTCACACCAGTTTCTGATCTGTGCCGGGAGCATGGCATGAGCAGTGCCACCTTCTACAAGTGGCGCGCCAAATACGGCGGCATGGACGCCTCTCTCATGAAGCGTATGAAGGAACTCGAGGATGAGAACCGGCGACTCAAGAAGATGTACGCCGAGACCAAATTAGAGGCGGAGATCGTCAAGGAGGCCCTGGCAAAAAAGTGGTAAGGCCATCTCGTCGTAAGGAGATGGCCAAGATCGCAGCTATGCAGGATGGCGTGTCGGTACGCCTGGCTTGTCGTGCATTCTGTATCAGCGAGACCTGCTATCGCTATCAGGCCAAGCATTCGAGCGACAACGCACTGACTGCAGATTGGTTACTCCGATTGACGATGACCAATCGAACCTGGGGTTTCGGGTTGTGCTATTTGTACCTGCGCAATGTGAAGGGTTACCCCTACAATCATAAACGTGTATACCGCATATACAGGGAGTTTGAGCTGAACCTGCGGATCAAGCTCAAACGTCGATTGAAGCGCGACGTGCCGGATGCGCTAGCTGTACCTCGTCAAATTAACATCATGTGGTCGATGGATTTTATGCATGACAGCCTGGCCGATGGCCGTAGCTTCAGGACGTTCAATGTCATCGACGACTACAATCGTGAGGGGCTGGGTATTGAGGTGGACTTCTCGTTACCGGCAGTGCGTGTCATTCGTGCACTGGAACAGATCATCGAGTGGCGAGGCAAGCCAAATTCCATTCGCTGCGACAATGGCCCCGAACTAATCAGTGGTCAACTGATGGAGTGGGCAGAGAAACAGTGGATTAAGTTACACTATATCCAGCCCGGCAACCCGCAACAGAACGCGTACGTGGAGCGTTTTAACAGAACAGTTCGACATGAATGGCTGAACCAGCATCTCTTTGAGTCGATCGAGTATGCCCAGCACACCGCCACTCAATGGTTGTGGCGCTACAATACAGAGCGGCCAAACATGGCCATTGGAGGAATAACCCCGTATCAGAAGTTGGCGCAAGCCGCATAAGCTCTACTTTTGTGCGCAGCTGAAAATGGGGGGATTACCATCTTCTGCTCCTGTCTTTCAACATTGTTTCAGAAGTCACTTAAACTGTCCGTATGCCTGTCCGACTCATGGGATCCACCTCTGTAAGGCGATAGAGGCAGCCAGGACCTTTTCAAAACCTTCGTTGCCAATACGCTTTCTGAAGTAAGTCAGGTCGGAGGGGTCACAAGGAAGTTGCCATTGGAATTCGATCTCACCCGTAAAACTCGGGTAGTAGGGATTTTGTATCCAGCGTTGAATCAGAACCTCGTCACTGAGGTCTTCCAGATGCTTGAGTATCGAAGGCCCACCATTAGGCGGATGGGTTTTGAGGGCTTTCCACGATGAGAATAAAGCGGGGCAAATTCAGCATCAAAATATGACCCGTCTATCTGTCTGGCCAATAGCAAAAGTGGATGTTTGGGGTTCAGCTAATCCAGTAAGTTCTGGTGCAGGAAACTTTGCTGGTTGGGATTGGCTGTCTTGGCTTTGCTCAATTATCCACCCCTGTTTCGTCTAGTTTTTCTCTGCTTTTACCCCTTTCTCGGACGTTTATTTTATCAAATTTAGACGCTTATTTTATATAAATCATTGCGTTATGAATATGTCAGAGTCGACTAAATAGCTTATTAATTCATATTTATCATGTGGCTATAAATAATTCATAGGCGACTCTCTGAGGCAAAATTATGCGTTGATCCACTCGTAATTCTCGGATAGAGGCAGATCAAGGGTTGTTTCCATAATAAATTGAGCGACTCGAGAAGTATTATAGCTTGTATGTGCCTTTTCCCTACCCTGACGGGCGATCTCCTTCCGCCTCACATCATTATCATTGTAGTAAATAATTTTATCTATTAGGTCATCAGAGTCGTTAAAATAAATGAGTTCTTGCTCAGAGAATAGATCTCTAAATCCGGGGGTTTCTGGCATAAATACAAGCAGTCCGTTACCGATAAGCTGTGCTATTCGGTCCGACGAATAATACGGAATGTCATTTTTTCGACTTAAGTTTAGACCCATTTTTGATTTTGACAGCACTTCGATATATTTTGCGCCATAGACGGGTGAATCTCCCTGTGATCCATGCAATTTGAGACGGATATCGCCAAGTTGACTTTTGATCTTCGATATGAATTTCCTACGTATAGAGTCTTTCTGATCGGTGCCGCAATAGAGTAAATCAATATCAAAGCTGTCTTTTTGGTCATTCTTTAGTGATTCTATTGACGGGTCAATAGGATTAGGTAGATAGTATGATTTATTGTTAACGGCGCGAAAAGGCATAAGCTGATCACCAGCTGATGTGCAAAAGAATGCGTCAACGTGCGGTAGACGTTTGTAAAGGTATTTATCAGTACCTTTTTCTATTAGCCAGTCTACAAACCATTGTGCAATCCTAAGGTTGGGTACTCTTCTTCGCGCCTCATCCAGTGTCTTCTCAAAGATTAAATCGGTATGGCCAAGCAGCAAGAGATCAGGCTGAAGATTTTCCAGCGCTTTTAGCAGACAGGCATTGAGTTTATTTCTCCCAAGCTTTTTTGATCCAAAAATATTTTCCTGGCGAGCAATATCCCTATCGCTGAACTCATATACGAAATGTCCATTTCGAATGAAGCCATTAGAAAGTTTTCGGTCTGTAGCATAGAACACAGAACCGTATTTTTGCGTGCTGAAATTCGCTACATGAAGGATATGCATTGCTGGAAACCTATTAAGGATGGTCTAAAAATTGAAGTTTTTCACTTCACTTGCTATCCAATCTTGAATATTTGTAAAAACAACCCGAGTTATTCTCCGATTTGACCTTAATTTTGGCTATTCCGGGGCTTTCAGTCGCAACTTGCCTATGAAATGGCTAATAAATACCGCTTAGCCAGTACCCGATTAATCAAGGCACACTTGATAAACACACAATGGGTATTTTTCTCAAGCTCTCGATAGCGAACCTTGTTAAAACCAAACTGCTGCTTCATTACACCGAATACATGCTCTAACTCTGGCGCGCGTTCCCGATTTGTATCGATTCGCTGATGGCTCTTGTCCGGTTAATTGTCGATTACGACAGGCTTTCTTCTGGGTAAAATCTTTGGCCTCTGGCGCATGCTCAGTCAGTTTATCTTTCTGTCCTTGCATAGGCAGAATCTCCCCGTACGCGGGTTTCGTTTCCATGCAACAGGTCTTCCAATACCTGCGAGTCATGAATATTGGCCGGTGTCACAGCAATTGAGTGGATCAGTCTGGTTTTGCTGTCCACGCCAATATGGGCCTTCATGCCAAAGTACCATTAGATTACCTTTGCGGGTTTGATGCATATCCGGATTACGGCTTTTCTCTTTGTTCTTCGTTGAACTTGGCGCATTGATGATCGTGGCATCAACAAGGAGTTTCCCGGTTGAGCTTCATACCATTCTCGGCTAGGTAAACATTGACCAAGCGAAACAGCTCATCCCCAAGATTATTCCTTTCCATCAGATGGCGAAAATTGCCGATGGTTGTTTCATCTGGTACGGGCTCATTACCCAGATCGATACTGACGAGCTTACTCATGGCACGTGAATCATGAAGCGCTTCTTCCGCTGCAGCGTCAGAGAGCTCAAACCAGTGATGTAGAAAGTGGGCGCGCCGCATGCGCTCTAGAACAATGGGCTTTCTACCTGCGTCCTTCGGATTTGGGTAACAGGGTGTGCTACGACCTCGCCAAGCTCCTTCCAGGGGATGATTTGCTCCATCTCATCCAGAACTGCTCCTTGCGGATCTTTTTTCGGTATTTTTCAAAACCTGTGGCTTCTAAGCTTTGATGTTTCATCGGTTTCCTGGAACTGGTGATCTTATGAATCAATGGTATACGATTTCTGGAAAAAATCAGCTAAGCTGGTCAGCAAGTATAGCTGTAATACGTTCAGCTGTTTTTCCATCACCGTATGGATTTTCTGCTTCTGCCATAGATACGTAGTGCTCATGGTCGGTAAGCAGCCGTTCACACTCGCTTACTATAACCGCTTTGTCTGAGCCAACCAGCCTGATTCCTCCGCAGAGGCCCTCTGTCCTTTCGGTTTTGTCTCGCATTACAAGTACCGGCTTACCAAGAGAGGGAGCCTCTTCTTGTACACCACCAGAGTCAGTGAGTATTAGGTACGAGCGATCCATCAATATAACAAAAGCCTGATATCCCAATGGCTCGATAAGATGAATATTATTACGGCTGCCGAGGATACGTCTCACTGGCTCCTGGACATTAGGGTTCAAATGAACAGGGTAAAGGATGTCAATTTCCGGGTGCTTTTCAGCGATTGTCGCTAAAGCTATGCATATATCCTCAAGTCCTTTGCCAAAACTTTCTCTTCTGTGTCCTGTGACAAGAATAAAACGGGAACTTAACTTTTCAAGAACAGGCTGTGCTTCGGCGGGTGGTTTATCTGCAATTCGTTCTCTAACCCATAGCAGCGCATCTATGATGCTGTTTCCGGTGAGAAAGATTTGTGATTCTTTTACGTTATCTTCAAGGAGGTTATTGTAATTGAGCTGAGTGGGCGCAAAGTGCCATTTTGAAAGTCGTGTGGTCAGGATCCTATTGGCCTCTTCGGGGAATGGGGATGCCAAGTCCCCAGTGCGGAGGCCTGCTTCGATGTGTCCTACCGGGATTTGCTGGTAGAAAGCCGCCAACGCTGCACAGAAGGTTGTAGTTGTATCTCCCTGGACCAGAATGGTATCTGGTCTACACTCCTTGAGTATGGGGGTTATCTGATGAAGAATGCGGCCGCTGAGCCCGGCCAAGTTCTGTCCCGGACGCATGAGATCAAGATCGAAGTCGGGTGTGATACCAAACAGTTGCAGTACTTGATCCAACATCTTTCTGTGTTGGGCTGTCACGCAAACAACGGGTTCAAAATCAGAGTGAGCTTTTAGTGACTGGATAATCGGCGCCATCTTTATCGCTTCCGGGCGGGTGCCAAATGCTACCATGATGCGCTTCATGGTATTGCTCCAAGATGTCGGGTATAGATTTCCCGGGTAGTTGCGGCAATTTGTAGCCAGCTGAATCTAGCGGTGGCTTGTTTTCGTGCAAATTTTCCCATGCGAACTCTTAGGTCAGGGTTCAATACCAGTGTTTTTAGTGCTGATCCAAGAGCAGGGGCATCGCCTGGAGAGACCATGATTCCGTTGCCCCCCTCTTCAATAAGCGTGGGAATACCACCTACACGGGTGCCAACTAGGGGAAGACCGCATGCCATCGATTCAAGGCCGGTAATGCTGGTGGCTTCCATGAAGGAGGGAAGTACAGAGATGTCGGAAGCCTGATAGACATCTGGCATCTTCGTATTCGGTACATTGCCAAGAAAAAGGCTTTTTTCAAAAAGGCCATTACTATTCAGTATCCGCTCAACATGGCTGCGCTTATCGCCATCACCGGCAAATATCAGGCGGACAGGCAGATCGTGCAGCGCTTTTACCGCCTCTGCAAAAACAGTTACGCCGTTCTTGTCCACCAAGCGACGAGCAAGCAGTATGACAATTTCGTTATTTGAGATTCCCAGCTTCTCTCTTAGCGTGCTTTGGGCTAGTGAGAATCTCTCTGTATCCACCCCGTTTGAGATAAAGTCAATGGGGCCCTGATAGCCAGCAGCGCGCGTTGCATCGCAGAGTTCCTGGCTTGGCGCCAGTACATGGCAGATGTGGGCCATGCGTTTTGCCATACGTACTCGCTCCCGTTCCCCTTTTTGAATTCTTTTCAGATAACCCGACGTGTGATTGGTAAACATAATCGGGCTGGCCAGATTTTTGGTCGCTTCAAGTGGTCGCAGACCGTGTACATGAATGATATCTGGGTGAGCGCTGGCACAAAACCGGCGTAGCCAGAAAGCGAGCGTCCAGCTGTAATATGGTTTTGGACGTGGCAGGCGTGGGCGGTAAACCGTCATGCCTTGCCATTGCGCCTCACGTGCGCGCATATCCCCTAGCGGTCTCGTCACAACATGAACTTCATCCCCGAGTTGTGACAACGCTTTTCCGAGTTCTACCACATGGGAGGCAATTCCTCCGATGTTGGGTGCAAAATCAGCTGTAATCAATGCAATACGCATATTGGGTTTTGTATAGAATTAGCGCTGGCGGCACATAGTCTTGGGCTGGGATACTCACTCATAGTTAGTGATCGGCTAATATACCGGATTAGTACCCTCAGGGCGCGTCTTAAAACGCCGATGAATCCACAGATACTGTTCCGGTCTCCTCAATATCGCCTCTTCCAAAATAGTATTCAGTCGTAGAGCGTCTTCCTTAAGATTTCCAGATGGGAAATTTTCCAGAGGAGGCTGAACTTCAATAAGATAACGCCCACTGTTTGTTCGAAATGGAAAATAGGGAATAACCGCCGCATCCCCCATTTTGGCAAATCGGGATGTGGTTGTAATCGTAGCGGCCGGAATGCCAAAAAAAGGAACGAATACACTGTGCTGCTTACCGTAGTTCTGATCAAAACCGTACCAGATCGCATGGCCGCTTTTCAAAGCGCGGACCATAGTGCGAATATCATCCCGCTGAAAAAGCGGTGACAGGCGACGACTACGAGCCTCTTTGATGATTTTGTCCATAAGCTTGTTTTTCATCGGGCGGTACATGGCGCCGATATTGATGTAACAGCCGAGAATATGCCCACTCAATTCGATGCTGGTGAGATGCCCTGTTAGAAGCACAACGCTTTTGCCTGATTCCAGTACCTGGGAGACGTGTTCCAGGCCTGTTACCTCGGCAAGGGATTGGATTTTGCTGTCACTCCCCCACCAACTCATAGCACCTTCGATCAGGCTCATTCCCAATGCCTCAAAATGTTGTCCGAGTAATTTTTCTCTTTCTGCTGTAGTCAGCTCTGGAAAGCAAAGCTCGAGATTACGGCGGGCAATCTTTTCCCTGCGCTTTACTAATATCCGGAAAATTCGTCCAAGAACCCTGCCAATAGCCAGTTGAAAATTGTAGGGGAGGAGGTGTATCAGTCGCAGCGCTCCCAATCCCATCCAGGTAGGCCAATACCGGGGGGCAAAGAAGCTCAGATTCAGATATTCGGGTTGGCCACTCATTTTAACACTCTTTACAAGCTGATTATGACGAAAAACACCGTAGACCATGGAAGCCTGAGAGTCGATAAATTACACTAAAATATCCATCATTATCAGATTGTAAAGAATACTAGCTTCTACCAACCGTAAACTGAATCTGATACAATTTCTTGTATAACCCATCCTGAGCTAGCAACTCCCGATGCGAGCCTAGCTCAACAATTTCTCCTCGGTCCAGCACCACAATCCGGTCGGCCTGCTCAATTGTAGAAAGTCTATGGGCAATGGTAATGGTCGTACGCCCTCTTCGAAGGGCGTCCATAGCCAATTGAATCTTCTGTTCAGACTCGGCATCAAGGGCCGATGTCGCCTCATCAAAGATCAAAATAGGTGCATCTTTCAGCAGCGCCCTGGCAATGGCGATACGCTGGCGCTGGCCTCCGGACAATCGTATGCCATTATCGCCAATGATCTCATTCATTCCATCGGGCATGGCTTCGATGAACTCGAGTGCATTGGCAGCCTTTGCGGCATCCCTGACGGCGTCATCAGAGACCTCATTCATGGTGCCATATGCGATGTTTGCCCTGATTGTGTCGTTAAACAAGGTGATTTTCTGGCTGACTAGGGCGATATTCGATCTGAGATCATCCAGCTTCAATTCTGCAATATCGATATCATCCAGCAGAATACGCCCCTCTGATGGTTGATAAAAACGGGGTAGCAGATTGGTTAGTGTTGTTTTGCCGCAGCCTGATGGGCCTACTAAGGCAATATTCTCACCGGGCGAGACGGTGAGAGCGATGTTTTTCAGTGCAGGGTCCTTTACAGGGGAGAATCGGTGCTCGACTCCTTCCCATGCCAATTTCCCTTTTGCCTTCTTCAGCCGTTGTTTTCCATGATCTTGCTCTGTTTCCTGATCGAGGAAGGTAAACACGCTTTCGGCAGCTGCAAGCCCGCGCTGTAGTTCAGCATTTATACCGGTCAGCTTTTTCAGGGGAGAGAGTAACATGGCCATGGCACCAAAAAAGGCGACAAATTCACCCACGGTAAATCCCCCGACAAACGATTGCTGTGCTGCAAGATAGGCCATAAGGGCCAAGCCTGATACGGCGAGAAGCTGGATAAACTGGACGTTGGCAGTAGTGGCCACGACGTTTTTTACGCGATACAACCTCACCTTGTTGGCCGTTTCGTCAAAACGGCCAGATTCATATTTTTGACCGGCAAAAAGTTTGATTACTTTATGTCCGTTGATCACCTCTTCAAGAATATGGGTCATATTACCCATGCGGGCCTGGAGCGTGCGGCTGATCTCTCTCAGGCGCTTGCTGATCATTTGTACCATGATAGCAACGATGGGTATCAAAGCGAAGGCGATAAGTGCCAGTCTCCAGTTGATATAGAGAATCAGGCCTAGAAGGCCGATAATCGACAGGGAATCTCGTACTAAAATGATAAGAACACGGGATGCGGCCTGAGTAAGCTGCTCTACGTCAAAGGTTATTTTTGAGAGCGTGACGCCGGACACACTCTGATCATAGTATTTGGTTGGCAGGGTCAGCAGTCTCTGGAGCATGAGTTGCCTCAGGCCGAATACCACTTTTGTTGCAACATTCTCCATTGTAATCGTGCTGATAAACGTAGAGATGCCCCTTGCTACGAACAGCAGGACCAGCAGAATTGGCATCAGAGCAATCATATCGGGATCTTTTTCCACAAAACTGCCGTCCAGAAGCGGTTTGAGTAAGGCGGGCATGGCGGGTTGTGTCGCCGCCATGATGATGGTTGCGAAAATTGAAATGGAGAATAGCTTCCAGTGGGGACGGACGTAAGTCAGGAGGCGGATGTATTGATGGTAGGTGGACATTGGAGAGAGATTATAAACTAGTAACTAGTTGAGCTGAATAGGAAAATACAAGAAGTAAAGTTGTGCGAATAATCACTGAGTTGGTGCTGAGCTTGCGAAGCCCGACAACATCTCTCGCGACCGTACTGCACTACACCGCACCGCACCGCACCGCACCGCACCGCACCGCACCGCACCGCAAAAATTGAGCCTGTAAAGTTTTCTGTGTAACAGCCAAGGTCAAATATATACCGCTAAGCGTTCTACGAACTCAATCATAAATCTATTCAGTGCTGGTTCCCAATGACGGATCGGCATTGTCCACTTTTTCGATGAGACCTGAATTGCTAGGTAGATGACCTTCTTCGCCGAGTCATCGGTTGGAAACAACTTCCGCTTTTTGATCGCTTTGCGAATGACGCTGTTCAGCGACTCAATGGCGCTGCTCGTGCAGATCACTTTTCATCTGTCCTCCCGGTAGTTGAACAGCGTGTTGAGATTCTGCCAATGGGCACTCCAGGAGCGGCTGATCCGGGGGTGTTTGTTGTCCCATCGGTCAGAGAATTTATCCTGCGCCGGTAAAGCTTCTTCCTCGGTGATGGACTGGTAACTCTTTTTCAAATCAGCCGCCACAGGCTTGTAGTCTTTCCAGGGCAGCTACTTCATCGAGTTCCGTAGCATATGCACAATTATAGAGCTGGATATTCGGGAAAGCCGGGTTGATGGCATCAGGAAAGCCTTTTAAGCTATCGACACAGGCAATCAAAATATCCTTCACACCGCGGTTTTGAAGCTCTGTCAGCAGGTTCAGCCAGAATTTGGCACCCTCATCTCCGACAGCCACATCCCCAATAATTCCTTGTGGCCTTCCAGGTTAACGCCCAGAGCGAGATAAATTGCTTTGTTGATCACTTTCTTGTCGATTATCTGCCTATCCTCTCCCTTGTTTGGGTTTAATGATAGGCAGTTACACAGAATTTAGGACAGTCTCTGAACGGTCCGAAAAAGAGAACACGATCCTGTGTGCGAACCTTGCAAAAGAGGCCTGAACGAGTAAAAAGTTACTTCAGTGCGACACACACAAGGTACGCTGCCTGATTAATAGCTGGCAATTTCATGCGAAAGGAGATAGATAGAGCCTGCCTGCCTTAGGCCATTATCAGGGTATCAAATTGCTCTTTATAGACCCCGCGGGAATCAACAATCAGTCGTGAGTTCTCCCTGATAAGCTCATAATCAAATGCCTTGTGGTTGGTCGCAACGAGAACACAATCAAATTCACGGAGCATTTCAGCAGAAAGTTCAACGCTCTTCAGATCGAAACGAAACTTCCGCATCTTGGGAAACTCCGGCACGTGTGGATCTGAATAAGATATTATGGCCCCCTTCTTCTCGAGCAATTTCATCAGTTCAGCAGATGGAGATTCACGCATATCGTCCACATCCGGCTTGTACGCAATGCCAAGAACGAGAATACTGCTACCGTTAATTGCTTTTCCTGCTGCATTTAGGCCATCTGCCAGCTTGCCAATCACCCACGGCGGCATTGAAGTATTCACTTCTCCTGCTAGTTCAATAAACCGTGTATTTAGGCCATATTCACGGGCCTTCCAGGTCAGATAGAAGGGGTCGATGGGAATGCAGTGGCCGCCCAGGCCGGGGCCTGGGTAATAGGGGGTGAAACCAAAGGGCTTGGTAGCCGCGGCGGCGATCACCTCATGGATATTCACACCCATCTTGTCGGCGACGATTTTCATCTCGTTAACCAAGCCAATATTGACTGCTCGATGGATATTCTCGAGCAGCTTGGTCATCTCTGCCGCCCTTGTGGAGCTGACGGGAACCACTTGGTCAATAGCCTGTTCGTACAAGGCAACCCCTACCTCAAGACAGACCGGCGTGTGTCCACCACAGACTTTTGGGATGGTGCGTGTTTCAAAGTTCGGGTTACCCGGGTCTTCCCGCTCCGGGGAGTAGACCAAGAATAGCTCTTTCCCAACCGTTAATCCGCCAGACTCCATGCGCGGCAACAACTCTTCTTCAGTGGTCCCGGGGTAAGTTGTACTCTCCAGTGACAGAACCTGCCCCTTGCGAAGGTAAGGTGTGACAGCATCCATTGTGCTAGTCACATAGCTAAGGTCGGGCACGTGGTGCTTGTCCAACGGGGTCGGAACACAAAGGATAAGCGCATCCGCCTCGGATGAGCGGGAAAAATTGCTCGTCGCCTCAAAACCTTGCTCCTTCGCCTTCCGGATATGCGCGGATGAAATGTGCTCAATATAGCTTTGACCTGCATTAAGACTTGTAGCTTTCTCCTCATCAATATCGATACCGATAACCTTATAGCCAATTTCGGCGTAACGAATCATTAGGGGGAGCCCCACATAACCCAGGCCGAAAATACCAATTACTGCTTCCTTGTTGCGGAGCTTCTCGATCAAATGTTTTTTTATTTTCGATGAGGTCATGCCTGATAATTTCCTTGATACCAAGTTTGCAAAATTTACAATTCCATTTAACTTGGCTAATGTAGCCATGATAAAATTCCCATTGTCACCAATTGCGGTACCTCTTACCATATCACAAACTAGAGTCTGCGCAGTGAGTTAGACTGCCACCGTTTGGTATAAAATGCCCCTACCGACGACCGGATCGGATGCGCCGGCGATGGCAGAACAGTACCTTCTCAATTCGCAATAACGACAATAACGCGCTTCTTGCAAAGTGCAAAAAAACCTTAACAGAATCAGGTTAATCACCAGGAAGATACTGCCTGATCCAGACAGTGGAGGTATCAACACGCCTCGCCCGGCTATCGTTTAATCGATAGCCGTTTTTTCCTGATCGAACTTCCCTTCAACCGGAATACGCTGCAGGTACGCCTCATGTCGTTGTGCCTTCAAACGCCTCAGTTCTTCCCGGTTCGCTTTGGTGACTCTCTTTGGCCCCGGAGTTATAGTCAAATCTGGTGTTTAGTCAGTTGAATCAAGCGGCGACCTGATCGACTCTTGCTACCTCAACACCCTCTTTAAATTTGATTCCGGTTATCACCTTCGCCAGGTAATCGAAACCCCGTAATCGTCTCCACGTCTTCTCGGCACACAGGCCGAGTTTGAACATCATGTGTAGCATGCCGTCACGCGATAGGCAGCCCTTGGAACGCCTGGTTCGATGGCGAATTGTCCCGAAGGTGGATTCAATCGGATTGCTGGTCCGAATGCTCTGCTAGTGCTGCGCAGGAAATTGATAGAAAGCCATCAGTTCCTCTCGGTCTTTGTGCAGATAGATGACAGCCTTCGGATACTTTGGCTCATACGTTTTGATAAACAGATCAAAGGCCTTTTCCGCATCGGCCTGGGTCTCCGACTGCCAGATGTTATGCAGTGCCTGCTTCGCTTTCGGCTGAGCTGACCTTGGCAGGCAGTTCAGCACGTTCATGGTCTTGTGCATCCAGCAGCGCTGCCGGCGCGTCTCCGGATACACTTCCTCCAGCGCAGCCCGGAATCCCATGGCACCGTCACCGATCGCCAATTTTGGCGGGGTCAGTCCGCGTGACTTCAGTTTCAACAGTACCTCCCGCCAGCTCTGTGTGGACTCCCGTACACCATCCTCAATTGCCAGAAAATGCTTCTCACCACGCTCATTCACGCCGATCACCACCAGGGCACACAGCTTCGTCTGCTCTGCTTGACCTTTCCCCCAAAAATAGAGCCATGACAAGGATGAGATTTCCAATTAGTCTGTGTATTAGGAGATCTCAACATGAAGAAGAAGCGTTACAGAGAAGAGCAAATTATTGGTGCCATCAAGCAGCATGAGTCAGGGGTAAAAGTTGATGACATTTGTCGTCAGTTCGGCATTTCAACCGGGTGCTTTTATAACTGGCGAAGCAAATACGCCGGGATGGATGTCTCAGAAGCCAAACGGCTCAAAGAGCTTGAAAGCGAAAACAACAAGCTTAAGAAGTTACTTGCCGAGAAAATGCTTGAAGCTGAGGCGATGAAGGATGTGCTCTCAAAAAAGTGGTAAAGCCTGCTGATAGAAAACAAATCGTGAGCTACCTTAAGTCGCGGTTCAAATTAAGTGAGCGTAGAGCTTGCCAATTAGTAGGCTTAAGTAGAACCGCTTTTCGGTACGTTACTCAATGGGGAAAAGATGAGCCTCTACGCAAACGGTTACTTGAGCTGGCAAAAAAGCATCCGAGTTATGGTTATTTGTTTTTACATGGCCTCCTGAGAGGAGAGGGGCTTGTGAAAAACAAGAAGCGGACCTACCGAGTCTATAACGAAGAAGGTCTTCAAGTGAGGACTAAAAAACGCAAGAAGATAATACGACCAAGAATGCCAACGATTATGCCCATTGGTAAAAATATACGCTGGTCAATGGATTTTGTCAGTGATCAGTTGGCTAATGGTCGCCGCTTTCGAGTATTTAATGTGATTGATGATTACTCAAGAGAAGTTATTGGCCAGCTCTCTGACTTCTCGATCAATGGTCACCAGGTCGCTCGTTTTTTAACTCAGGTAATTGAGCTAAGGAGCGCTCCGGATCAAATAATCTGCGACAACGGTACTGAGTTTACTAGCAAGGCGATGTTCTACTGGCAAAAAGAAAGTGGCGTTAAGCTAGGTTTTATTCAGCCAGGTAAGCCTACTCAGAATGCGTTTGTAGAAAGCTTAAACGGTAAATTCAGAAATGAACGCTTAAATCAGCATTGGTTCAGGTCCATTGATGACGCTAGACATGAAATTGATCAATGGCGAGAGCACTACAATCACGTGCGGCCTCATAGCGCATTAAATTATTTGTCACCTGTGGCCTTTGTGAATAGGGCCGCTTAGAATGAATTATCTCATCCAAGTCTTGGTATTAAGGTGGGGGAAAGGTCAGGATTTTAGCACTAGAAACGGAAGAATATCTACTTGGAATATTGGTACCCCACCTCATACCCACCAATCTCTGCAACTTGGTGACACAAAATGAAACATCCTGAACAACGGCAGGCAATAAAAAAGCCAGGAAATCAATGACTTCCTGGCTTTTGAAACGCTATGAGCGTTGCTGAACAGGCCACATTGATGATTTACATCATGCCACCCATACCACCCATATCAGGAGCAGCGCCGCCAGCATTATCCTGGGGCTCATCAGCCACCATTGCCTCGGTGGTGATCATCAGACCAGCAACTGAAGCAGCGTTCTGCAACGCAATGCGGGTTACCTTGGTTGGGTCGAGAATACCCATCTCAACCATATCACCGTAAGTGTCGTTGGCAGCATTAAAGCCGAGGTTACCCTCGCTCTCTCTCACCTTGTTAACAACAACTGAGGCTTCGCCGCCGGCATTGACAACGATCTGGCGCATTGGCTCTTCCATCGAGCGTGCAGCGATGACGATACCAATATCCTGGTCATGGTTGTCGCCTTTCAGGTCTTTCAGGCTTGACAGTGCGCGAATCAGTGCCACACCGCCGCCAGGCACCACACCCTCTTCAACAGCAGCGCGAGTAGCGTGCAACGCGTCTTCGACACGGGCTTTCTTCTCTTTCATCTCGACTTCAGTGGCAGCACCAACCTTGATCAAAGCCACACCGCCCGCCAGTTTAGCAACGCGCTCCTGCAACTTTTCACGATCATAGTCAGAGCTGGTCTCTTCAATCTGAGCGCGAATCTGCTCGACTCGAGCCTTGATATCACCTTCGGCACCAGCACCATCGATAATGGTGGTTTCATCTTTGGTTATCTGAACCTTCTTGGCAGTACCCAGTTCGTTAAGGGTTGCCTTCTCCAGGGTCAGACCAACTTCTTCAGCGATCACGGTACCGCCGGTAAGAATAGCTAGATCCTGCAACATCGCTTTACGGCGATCGCCAAAACCAGGTGCCTTCACAGCACACACCTTGACGATACCGCGAATGGTATTCACTACCAGGGTAGCCAGTGCTTCACCGTCAATATCTTCAGCGACGATAAGCAGCGGCTTGCCAGCCTTGGCGACAGCTTCCAGCACCGGTAGCAGATCACGGATATTGGAGATTTTCTTGTCGTGAAGAAGAATGTAAGGATCTTCCAGTTCAGCGCTCATGCTCTGCTGGTTGTTGACAAAATAAGGGGAGATATAGCCACGATCGAACTGCATACCCTCGACGACATCCAGCGCATTGTCCAGGGCGGTGCCCTCTTCTACAGTGATTACACCCTCTTTGCCAACCTTCTGCATGGCAGCGGCAATGATATCACCAATGTTTGTATCGCTATTGGCGGAGATGGTGCCAACCTGGGCAATCTCTTTATCGTCTGCGCAAGGCTTGGACATGCCGGCCAAGGACTCTACAGCGGCAGCCACAGCCTTGTCTATGCCACGCTTCAGATCCATCGGGTTCATGCCGGCAGCAACCGCTTTCAGCCCTTCACGGACCATGGCCTGTGCCAGTACGGTGGCAGTGGTAGTACCGTCACCGGCCACATCGGAAGTCTGGGAAGAGACCTCTTTCACCATCTGGGCACCCATGTTCTCAAATTTGTCAGCCAGCTCGATCTCTTTAGCTACGGAGACACCGTCTTTGGTAATGGTAGGAGCACCAAAGCTCTTATCCAAAACCACATTGCGACCCTTCGGGCCCAGTGTCACTTTAACGGCATTGGCCAGGACGTTAACGCCAGCCATCATCTTCTGACGGGCATCGTCACCAAATTTCACATCTTTTGCAGTCATTATAATCAGTTCCTTGGGAATTCAGTTGATAGGTCTTGGTAGGCCCAGAAAGCTAAATCAGCCCTCTACGACACCCATGATGTCCTCTTCACGCATGATCAGCAGCTCTTCATCACCGATCTTTACCTCGGTACCCGAGTACTTGCCGAACAAAACCTTATCACCAACCTTCGCGTCTACCGGGCGAACATCGCCATTGTTGAGTATCTTACCTTTTCCAACTGCAATAACTTCGCCCTGAACAGGCTTCTCGGTTGCAGAGTCAGGAAGGACGATACCACCAGCACTGGTGCGCTCTTCTTCCATACGACGTACGACCACACGGTCGTGCAGTGGACGAATATTCATCTACTGATTTCTCCTAATATTTGAATGGTTAAAAACTTATACTTCTCGTTACCCGGGATGTCTTGTTAACACTCTCCGTGATTGAGTGCTAATAATAGGGGCGGTTTTCCCAGAGTCAAGGGTTGAGGGTGAAAAAAGAGGACTTCGGGGGAATTTGTGAATAGATCAACCGTCTTTATTAAGGCGGCAGAAATACTGGTAGCAGGACAATGCTAGGTAAAGTGGCAGAGTTTAGCTGGCAGTATTTTCACTCTCAACAAGATGATCGTTATACCGTTTCATCAGATAACAGACACAATCCTGCCGCACCACCCGGTGATCTTTAGTCAGCATCGAGGGTATGACCGGCACCTTCAGCTTCAAATCACCATCCTCCACCTTGGAATAGCGTTCCTATACGCTCTTCCCCTTCTCGCCAGACACCTCCAGGCCGGGTCCGCCCCAAAGAGGTACCCCGGGGGAGTTTTCTGGAATTGAGGTAATCCAGATCTTCCGCAAACTGGATATCCACATCCTTCTCTTCAAAGCTGAAACTCAGATGATCAGGGATTTTAACAATGGCGACGGTATGGAACAGATCAACATCTGTGTTCAAAGCTTGGGTCCTCCGACAGGTACAGACAAGCATCCAGATAGTCCATTGCATGCTCCCTTCCGTGTGCCTGATCCGGTTTACCGCACTCCAGGGTGGCAGCGGGGCAGATCTTCGACATGGCCAGCGATTGCATAACCACAGGGCCGGATGAGGTAGACAATGGTACGTCCAAACAGCGCGGCAAGGCAGGCTTGACGCCGCCCCGAAGGATATACTCACAGCGGCTCTTGGGAGTGGATATCTCGATACCATTTAGGTGTACATGACAAGATCACAGCAGCACCCGCTCAATACCACCCCTAGAGACTTTTTCGATAAACCCCCGTTGCCAGTCGGAGCCCAGCTGGTCACGCACCAGCTCCTCCACGATATAGCTCACTTCCAGCCCGGTGGCATCCTGGTACCGGTTGAGCCCCTGCTGGCAGGCCGGACAGGAGGTAAGCATCTTCACGTCGCCGGCCACAGTATGATCTTTACCGTTGAACTGATGTATCCCCTGCCGCAACTCCTCCTCCTTGCGGAAGCGAAGCTGACTTGCAATATCGGGACGCGCCACCCCGAGGGTGCCCGCTTCACCACAACAACGGTCTGAAAGCAGTACCTCCTGCCCCATCAGTTTTGTCGTCACCTGAAGCGGATTGTGTTGCTTCATCGGTGAGTGGCAGGGGTCATGATAAAGGTATTTTGTCGCACTGCCCTCACCCAGAGTGACACCCCGCTCCATCAAATACTCGTGGATATCCAATAGTCGGCAGCCGGGGAATATTTTTTCAAACTCATACTTCAGCAGTTGATCCATACAGGTGCCGCAGGAGACGATAACCGTCTTGATATCCATATAGTTAAGGGTATTGGCCACCCGATGGAACAGCACCCGGTTCTCGGTGGTTATCTGATGTCCTTTATCATATTGACCCGCCGCGGTCTGTGGATAGCCACAGCAGAGGTAGCCGGGCGGCAGCACCACCTTATCCCCCAACTCATAGAGCATGGCGATGGTGGCCAGACCGACATCACTGTATAGGCGCTCTGAACCACAACCGGGAAAATAGAAAACCGCATCCGACTCTTCGTCCACCCTGGCCGGGTCGCGAATAATCGGTACCATGTTTTTCTCCTCCAATCCAAGCATTGCCCGGGTGGTTTTCTCCGACAACCCGCCGCGGACCGGGCGGCGCACCAACTCGACCACCATGGACCTCGCATCAGGCCGACCGGTAGTGCGGGCGGGAATCCGACTACCCCGCCCCCGCAACAGGCCGAAACGCTTAAACAGTTCATGTCCCAGCGCCATCCCTTTGAATCCCCACTCCAGCATCCCTTTTCGCATGGTGCGAATGGTGCGTGGATCCGTGGCATTGAGGAAGGCCATGGCGGCCCAGGTACCGGGATTTTTTCGCTTCTGTCCCCGCTCCGTGAGAATTTTACGCATGCGGATAGAGACATCGCCAAAATCAATATCTACCGGACAGGGGGCAAGGCACTTGTGGCAGACAGTGCAGTGGTCCGCCACATCGTTCATCTCTTCAAAGTGGCGCAGAGAGAGACCGCGGCGGGTCTGCTCTTCATAGAGAAATGCCTCGATAATCAATCCGGTGCCAAGAATCTTGTTGCGCGGGGAGTAGAGCAGATTGGCCCGAGGAATATGCGTCTGACAGACCGGCTTGCATTTGCCGCATCGCAGGCAGTGCCGGATATCGTCATTCAGCTCGCCCAGCTCACTCTCCTCCAGGATAATCGCCTCCTGCTGCACCAATTGGAGAGATGGAGTGTACGCCCCGTCAAGGCCTGAGCCCGACATCAACTTGCCCGGATTGAAGTGCTGTTCAGGGTCCATCTGTTTTTTGTAGGCGGTAAAAGCCTGCAGCTTCTCATCCTCCAGGTACTGGATCTTGGTCAGGCCAATTCCATGCTCACCGGAGATGACACCATCCAGAGAACGGGCCAGATCCATAATCTGATCC
The DNA here is from genome assembly GCF_022530855.2 of Candidatus Vondammii sp. HM_W22. Taxonomy (GTDB): domain Bacteria; phylum Pseudomonadota; class Gammaproteobacteria; order Chromatiales; family Chromatiaceae; genus Vondammii. The sequence continues at coordinate 2,857,717 of NZ_CP099567.1, forward strand.
ACCATCCGCTCTGCCTGATGCAGCATCTCATAGTTATGGGAGTGCACCGGGATATTGGTATGCACATTGCCATCCCCTGCGTGCATGTGCAGTGCAACAAACAGCCTCGCATTACGAATTTCAGCATGAATGGCATCGAGAGTAGCTCTTACCGGCTTCATCTCCTGGCCATTAAAAATCTCACTCAGCCTGGCAGCCACCTCATTGCGATAGGAGTGTGTCAGATCCCGCCGCAACAACAGATCCAACAGGCTGTCATCCGGCAGAATCTTCTCTCTCTCCTGCTCAGACAGGCGTTCAGCATGCTGCACTGCCGGCGTATCGAGATTATCCAGAATCAACTGCCAACGCTCACGCGCCGAGGCAACCACAGTCTGCGCCGCCTGTTGCTTTGCCTCCAGGATGGCACTGCTTTCCGCTGATTTTTCATAAGCGCTACCCTGGCTCAACTCAGGCATATCGCCGGCCAGATAATCCACTACGGCATCCATTATCTCCAGCTTGTTGCCAATGGATTGCTCGATATTGATGCGCTCTATACCCCGGTTGTACTCAGCCAGCCGGTCCAGGGGAATCACCACATCCTCATTAATTTTGAAGGCGTTAGTATGGGCAGAGATGGCGGCAGTGCGGCTCCGGTCCAGCCAGAAGTTGCGGCGTGCCTCGGGGCTGACGGCAATAAAGCCCTCGGCCTCACGGGCATTGGCCAGTCGCACCACCTCAGATGCGGCAGCCGCCACGGCACGTTCATCATCGGCGACCAGATCGGCAATCAGAATCATCTTCGGCCGCTCACCACGAGGTGCCTTGGTAGAGTACTTTACCGCACGGATATAGCGCTCATCCAGGTGCTCCAGGCCGGACATCAACACTCCATCACAGGCGTCAATAAAATCCTTGATCTCAATAATGGCCGGCACGGCACGGGAGAGATCGGAACCGAAAAATTCAAGACAGACGGTCCGTACATGTTCAGGCATCCGGTGCAGGATAAAGCAGGCAGAGGTGATCAGACCATCACACCCCTCCTTCTGCACCCCCGGCAGTCCGGAGAGAAACTTGTCGGTGACATCCTTCCCCAGCCCGCTCTTGCGGAAACTGGACCCTGCCATCTTAAGCAATTCGGGTTCACCGATCTGACGCTTGCCATCCGGCTTATAGTGAGTAACCCGGAAACTGACATCCGCCTGCTCATGGATCTTGCCCAGATTGTGATTCAGCCGTTCCACTTCCAGCCAGTTGCCGCTCGGCATCACCATCCGCCAGGAGAGAAGATTATCCAGGGTGGTCCCCCAGAGCACCGCCTTTTTTCCGCCCGCATTCATCGCGATATTGCCACCGATGGTCGAGGCATCCTGAGAGGTGGGATCTACCGCAAAGGCGAGGCCGTGTGCTTCCGCCAGCTCAGAGACCCGCCGGGTAACCAGACCGGCGCCGACATTGACTGTCGGTACCTGGCCCTCCACTCCGGGAAGCGTCAGATACTCCACTTTTCCCAACTGTTCCAGCTTCTCAGTATTAATAACAACGCAGTGGGCATCCAGTGGCACACCCGAGCCGGTGTAACCGGTGCCACCACCACGGGGAATGATCGTCAGACCACACTCAATGCAGGCAGAGACAATCCGGGCCACCTCATCTTCCCGGTCAGGCGAGATCACAACAAAGGGAATCTCCACCCGCCAGTCAGTGGCATCGGTTGCGTGGGAGACCCGGGCAAGTCCACCGAAATCGATATTGTCACGCCCGGTGATTCGCTCCAGTGTGCGCCTGACCCGCTTTCTCAGCTCGGTGTTTTTTTCAAAACAAGCGGCAAAATCATCCACCGCCAACCGGGCAGCCTCCAGCAACTGCAGCGCCTTTTTATTATCGTTGGTCCGGGCTTCAAACTGGTCCAGCCGTTGATTAAGGGTCTTTATCAGAGCGGCCCGCCGCCCTTCATCATCCTGCAGATCATCCTGAAGATAGGGGTTGCGCACGACTACCCACATACTGCCAAGCGCCTCATACAGCATACGCGCCGACCGACCGGTGCGTCGACTGCCTCGCAATGCTTCGATCACCGGCCACATCTTTTTACCCAGAAACCGGATCACGATCTCCCGATCTGAAAATGAGGTGTAGTTATAGGGTATTTCGCGGATACGTTGGGAATCTGGTGCGCTCATCGCTGTTCGAGAATCTCTGAAACAAAAGGCCCGGGGACAGGGCTGTCAACGGACTGTAATAAACGGCTATTTTATCTCAAAGCAGGTGAAAAACGTAAAGCTTTTCTGATCATCAGAATTTACGGGGCAATCCGCAATAACCTTAAAAAACTATTTTGCTGAAAATGGACGTTTTCGAGTGTTTATTCACAAAGGTGTGTAGAGGAACACCGCGTTCACAGAGATTCTTAATTTTCCCTATTCCCATTTTTTTCACGCAGGAATATACCGGACGCACGAATCAGACCACGGCATGCATTCCCACGCAGAGCGTGGGAATGGGATGAAAAACAACCTGCGGATCGTTAGGAGAGGAGGCAATACACAACAATTACGCTTCAATAAAAGCAGATAAAACCACTGAGAACTCTACTTTTTTATATTCAGGGAAAACCCACCCCAGATGCATTAACCTCCAGCATTTCAAGCATATTACAGGCTATCGAGTAAGAGGCCTCATCGCTTTCCGCCAAGGGAGTTGATCTCACCACCTCAACCACCACACGCAAAGGTAGCGTAACACCCTTTACCGGCACTATTCCAACATTCAGTTTACTGCCTGGCTGAATCTCACTATCAGTCCACAACAGCAGACCTCCGCTGCTGAAATCCTTGACCACGGCCTCTGCTATCACCCCTTCGCCCACAACACGAAACCGCGCGGCAGTGCCCATGGTCATACGGAGAAAATCACGCTTTTCCTGGTACTCCTGCATTTTTCCTTGCTCCCGGATTATTACTGTCAAATCCGACGAAGAAAACGCCCTCTCCGCTCTATTTTTGCCTTCGATCGAAGAAATCCAATCTTGGCATCTGACTATGTGCATCGACCGATATGCAGAATACTGAAGGCTGAATGCTGAATGCTGAATGCTGAATGCTGAATGAAGAAAATGTTAACTCTGTTCGGCTGCAACCGGCAAAAATGCTTTTGATACAATTTGTATCCACTCATAATCCGCACAACCGCTTTACGAATTTCGCTCTAAAACTTACCTGAAACAAGCTCCTCAGCCTCCTAGGGAGAGAGTGTTTTCCATGGCATCGGGATCAATCCCGGCACCCGTCGCTGGTAAATCCGATAGGTTTCGCCGTGATAGGCGACCAGCTTCCGCTCCTCAAGACGGTAGCCGATCAGAAAATAGAGCGTCATCAGAAGACTGGACACCAGGATCACCCCATCCATATCGCGGCTCCAGATCAGCACCAGTCCAAACGCATACCAAGGGTGGCGCACGTGACGATGAAGCGGAGAGATATGAAAGTGCTCCTGATCCTCGACCCGCCCTTCCCGCTCACGCCATTGACGCAGCCCGATAAACTCATCGCCGTCATAATATTTCAGCGACCAGAAAAAACCGATTACCGCGAGCAGCGACAAACCGTTGGCCAGCCACCAGCCGAACCCGGTCCATTGCCAGAGAAAAGGGCCGTGCCAATAATAGATCAGGAGAAGAGGTGGAATCAGCATCACCACCGCCACAAAATTAAAGCAGAGCCGATAGAGCGGCATCGCAGACGGCCAGTGCGCCACAACCCACTGTTTTGCCGCAAGAGAAGCCATCACTGAATGCACAACAAAATAGAACAGCCAGACGCCGGCGAGAATAAGAATACGATCAGTAGCAAGCTCCATCACGCCTCCGGGGATTGTTTACAGTATGGCACCGAGATATTTACGCCGCACTCAGGATAATAGAAGAGGTTTAAGTATTGAAGGAAAAAAGATCAGGGATTGGATTACCCTCTCACCCCCTCCCGGAGGGAGAGGGTTAAGAGAGTGCTGTAGATCACCAGCACTCAACATCAGGCAGATTGACAATTATACGATGAACTTACCACCCCGCAGGCGTTGCGCCTCCATCATCTCCAGTTCACGGGAGCCTGACACCACCACGGATGGATCAGGAACAAAATCCACACTGCTCGCAGAGCGGTCGTAAGGGACAGAATTGAGGATCACCTTCATCACATTCAGCCGGGCAAGATGCTTATCATTGGAACGAATAACGGTCCAGGGCGCGTGTGTGGTGTGGGTCTTTTTCAGCATCTCGTGTTTAACGTTGGTGAAGTCATCCCAGCGCTCCTGGGCCTGGACATCCACTTCGCTCAACTTCCACTGTCGCAACCCATCGGTTTTGCGCCTTTCGAACCGGCGCTCCTGCTCCTCTTTGGTGACACTGAAGTAGAGCTTGATCAGGATGGTCCCCTGGCGCACCAGATCCTTCTCGAAGCCACCGACGCCGCGCATAAAATTCTTGTAATCTTTATCGGAGCAGAAACCGAATACCGGCTCCACCATGGCGCGGTTGTACCAACTGCGGTCAAACAGCACCACCTCGCCACCGCGGGGAAACTGCCTCACATATTTCTGGAAAAACCACTGGGTACGCTCATGCTCAGTCGGCTTACCTAACGCAACCACGCGATAATGCTTCTCGTTCATGTAGCGGGTGACTCGCCGGATGGTTCCGCCCTTACCTGATGCGTCGCGACCCTCGAACAGGATAATCATCCGGGTGCTGCTCGCCTCCAGATGTTGTTGCATTTTGATCAGCTCTGCCTGATAGGGCTTCAGCTCCTCCTCCCGGCGGAAACGGCGAACCGCTTTACGCTTTACCTTTTTATGCTGATCAAGCTCCTCCTGAATGCGCTGAGCCTCTAGCTTCAGCATCTCATTTTCGGTGATCAGCTCATCCATCTTGAGGTCATCGGCACCAGCGCCCTCTCCAGCAATTTCCTGGTTCTCTCCATCTATCATGACAGCGGATCCTGTTTTAAGTAGCGATAACAAAGCTTCGGCACAATTTAAAGCCCGATAAAGTAAAAATTTATCTTACGGATACTACGCCTCAGGCCAACAATGCGCACCCATTGTCGACAGTAAATCCCACCTGACTTGAGTCATATCAACAGCAAGGGCTGGAATCAGTATTTGTAAGCCGATTCTACATGCTCCCGGGTAAGAACTCTGTAGATGCGATGAATACTGGGGCCGTCATTCGCTATACATAAAGTGCTTCGGCGGCACCACTCTTCAGCATCTCCACCGCCTCCTGCAGCATCCCTTGCAGGTTTATCGAGGTCACGTTGGAACCCCACGCCGGGATGGCAATCAGATCGATCTGCCCCAGCTCTCCGTTCTTCTGTTCTGCATCCTGGAGATGACGGGCCAAACCCACTACCAGCATCAGGGCCACCGGCTGATTCTTCTCATCCACCCCCCTCTTGAGACATCAAACGCCCAACGCGTACAAACTTTTTTTGCATGGCACTCGCCACACTCATCTCGCGGAGGCCTGCACACTGTAATCTAGGCCACTCGCCTTCAGCATGGTGACAAACAGCGACTCTCTCAGAAACAGCTCACTTGCGGTTAATCCGGCAACCACAATCACCAGCATCCCCGGCATAATAATTTGCGGGGAATGAGTCAATTTCATCATGGCGATAAGCGCAGCCAGCGGCGCCTGAAGGCTGGCGCCCATCACCGCACCCATCCCGAGCAGGGCGTAGAGTCCAACACCCACCAGATCGGAGGAAAAACCACTGTTCACCAACAACCCGATTAAGCTACCCAGAGCGGCACCAATAAACAGTGTGGGACCAATTACCCCGCTAGGAACACCCATGCCAATACAAGCCACAGTTCCCAGCATCTTGAATGCAACCACCACAAATAAAAGCCCCCCCTGACTTCGCCCAGCAACGCGGCATTGACCCTGTCATAACCTATGCCCATCACTTCCGGCGCCAGCAGGCTCATCAAGCCGATCAACAGGCTGACAATGGTGGTTCGCTGCCAGAAAACAAGCATTTTTGATGTTTCCACCACCCATTGCACCAGATAAATAAACAAGGCAGAAGCCATGCTAATGATAACACCCAGCAGAAGTAACAGAGATATCTCTCGGGGAGATTAAGAATGCATTATAAATTAACTAGTCGACCCTGAAATATTCATTCCAGGCACTTAATAATACTGTTGTTTCTGTTTTGCAAACAGGAACAACAGTATGGACATAATATTTTTCAGCACAAAAAGAACCTCCCTCATCCATTTTCTGAAGTTGAAGGCAGCCGCCGCCATAAGCAAGTTAATCTGATCCCCGGCAAAGCCTTTAAGAAAGTTCCTTTTTAGCCTGTGGTCACTCTTTAAGTGACCACAGGCTCAATGCCAGCTCGTCTTCTGAAACGTTTTCTGGCTAATGCCATGGCTTCTTCTGAGGTATTCTTCCTGGCAGGCTTTGGCGTTACTATCTGGGTGTCATTAACCTTTGATTTGCTCCGATAACCTCGATCAGCAATACCCACTTTGGGTACTCGATTGATGAGACGTTTCACCTGTGCCAAGACCTCAGGTACGGTGTGACCATCAAATACATTCTTCTCAAAAGCCAGGGCACCAATCACAATGCCCGCATCCCTTGTGGTGGTGATTGATGCCTTGGTGCCAAACTCATAACGCTGCTGGGCCTTGCCTTTGCTCATACAGTAAATATGAGGTTCATGTAGGCTGTACAACTTATTTTTATCAGCACGCTTCTGATTCAGCATGCGCTGGTACAGGGCGAACTTTTCTGCATAGAATTTCTGTTGTTCTCTGGTCATCTTACGCTGTATTTCACGCAGTAATCGGCCGCTGATGGTCTTTAATCGCTTGACGGCCTTACGTGCCTTTTTACGATTCCTCGGATGTGTGGCAAATCGGGTGGGGAGCTTGAGAATTTTTACTTCCTTCTCATGGCTTCGACTGAGCACGATACCTTCTGCTCGGGCCATCTTGAGTAACTGCCCGTGTATCTTTCGGTACTGCTTTGCATCAGTTGGAAAGGTAATGTTTTTCTCTTGTACGGTAGTGTCGATACACATTTCATCTTCGATCGCCTTTTCTTGATGTAAGGCGATAGAGGCAGCCAGGACCTTTTCAAAACCTTCGTTGCCAATACGCTTTCTGAAGTAAGTCAGGTCGGAGGGGTCACAAGGAAGTTGCCATTGGAATTCGATCTCACCCGTAAAACTCTGGTAGTAGGGATTTTGTATCCAGCGTTGAATCAGAACCTCGTCACTGAGGTCTTCCAGATGCTTGAGGGTAATCCTCCCGGGAAGTAGCTGACGCCAAAAGTAGAATTTTCTCGTAATATGAACGCAGGAGATTCTGCATGAAGACATCAAGATTCAAGGACAGCCAGATCTTTGCTATTCTCGAGCAGGCTGAGACTGTCACACCAGTTTCTGATCTGTGCCGGGAGCATGGCATGAGCAGTGCCGCCTTCTACAAGTGGCGCGCCAAATACGGCGGCATGGACGCCTCTCTCATGAAGCGTATGAAGGAACTCGAGGATGAGAACCGGCGACTCAAGAAGATGTACGCCGAGACCAAATTAGAGGCGGAGATCGTCAAGGAGGCCCTGGCAAAAAATGGTAAGGCCATCTCGTCGCAAGGAGATGGCCAAGATCGCAGCTATGCAGGATGGCGTGTCGGTACGCCTGGCTTGTCGTGCATTCTGTATCAGCGAGACCTGCTATCGCTATCAGGCCAAGCATTCGAGCGACAACGCACTGATTGCAGATTGGTTACTCCGATTGACGATGACCAATCGAACCTGGGGTTTCGGGTTGTGCTATTTGTACCTGCGCAATGTGAAGGGTTACCCCCTACAATCATAAACGTGTATACCGCATATACAGGGAGTTTGAGCTGAACTTGCGGATCAAGCCCAAACGTCGATTGAAGCGCGACGTGCCGGATGCGCTAGCTGTACCTCGTCAAATTAACATCACGTGGTCGATGGATTTTATGCATGACAGCCTAGCCGATGGCCGTAGCTTCAGGACATTCAATGTCATCGACGACTACAATCGTGAGGGGCTGGGTATTGAGGTGGACTTCTCGTTACCGGCAGTGCGTGTCATTCGTGCACTGGAACAGATCATCGAGTGGCGAGGCAAGCCAAATTCCATTCGCTGCGACAATGCCCCGAACTAATCAGTGGTCAACTGATGGAGTGGGCAGAGAAACAATGGATTAAGTTACACTATATCCAGCCCGGCAACCCGCAACAGAACGCGTACGTGGAGCATTTTAACAGAACAGTTCGACATGAATGGCTGAACCAGCATCTCTTTGAGTCGATCGAGTATGCCCAGCACACCGCCACTCAATGGTTGTGGCGCTACAATACAGAGCGGCCAAACATGGCCATTGGAGGAATAACCCCGTATCAGAAGTTGGCGCAAGCCGCATAAGCTCTACTTTTGTGCGCAGCTAAAAATGGGGGGATTACCAACAACCTGTTCGATAACTGCATCAGTGACTTTGGATATGAGTGTGGCAGAGACATCGGCCCCATACATCTCCTTGAATGTCGTGACGATTTCGCGGGTTGTCATACCTTGGGCATACAAGAAGAGGATCTTGTCATCCATTAAGGTAAATCGACGCTGGTATTTTTTAACGAGCTTGGGCTCGAAACTCCCAGCTCTGTCGCGTGGTGTATCGAGCTCGAACTGGCCGGCTTCCGTTCGGTTAGTCTTAACTGGCATAGCCGTTGCGGTTATTGTCAGCTTCGGACTGCTCGTGCCTTTCAAAGCCAAGATGATCATCTAACTCAGCGTTCAGTGCCGCTTCGACCGTAATCTTGGTTAGCATCTGATGGAAGTCTTTGAGGTCGTCTTCCGTCTTGATATTTTTAGCGGCCGCATGAGCGATCGCCTGTAGTTCTTTCTTGTTCATAGTGCCTATGAAATGCCCCCATTCTATGGCCACTTGGCGTGTTAGGTTCTCCGCATTTCACGTAATCCAAAATACGCCATCTCTGGCGTGACGTAGTGTTGTGAACTGTGGGGTCGCCGCTCATTATATCGGCAACGCCACTGTTCAATAACAACTCTGGCTTCGGTCAGGCTACCAAATATCTCTGCATTTAAACACTCCTTGCGGAAAATGCCGTTGAAGCTTTCATTGCTGCCATTTTGCCAGGGTTTTCCCGGTTCAATATTGGCTAGCTTAATATCATCCTTTTCCAGTTCCTCGCGCAGTACGAAGGCCAACAGCTCAGCTCCGTTGTCGCTGCGAATGGCTCGGGGAATTCCGTAGCGAATGATTAATTCACGTAGCACCGCTTTCACGTGTTGACTCTGTAGGTATCGACCAGTTTTGATTGCCAGACAATAACCGGTTGCTTCGTCCTTGACCGTCAAGCACCGCAGAGGCTCTGCGTCATGATAGCGGTCATGTACGAAATCCCATGCCCACACATCATTCCGTCGTAGCGCCAATCCCTCCAGTTTTTACCCCAGTGCGAATCTTCCGTCGAGGGCGATAAGGCGGCAAACACAGGCCATTAAGCCGCCAGAGTCGATATACGCGTTTGTTGTTTACCTGCCAACCTCTGAGCCGCAGATAGGCGCCTGATAAACGATAGCCCCAACTGGGATCCTCCCGCACCACTACACGCAACGCGGCCGACAGATGCCGGTCACGACGTTCTCGTTTTGAACTATAGTGAAGCCCCGATCGCGGTGTCGTACAAAGCCAGCTTGCTCGCCTTTGGCTAAGGCCCCGTTCAATAGCAAACAATGCCATGGCGCGCTTCGCGCGGGGGCTCACCACTTTTTTGCTTGTATCTCCTTCATGACCTCTACTTCCAGGTCACGTTCTGCTAGCAGCTTTTTGAGCCGCATGTTCTCATCCTTGACTCGCTTTAGCTCCCGCACATCTGAAACTTCCATCCCGGCATACTTGTTGCGCCAACGGTAGATCGACTGCTCCGATACGCCGTGTTTGCGTGCTGCCGCTACGGCCGTTGTTGCCTCTGCATCGCGCAGTACAGCCACGATCTGCTCATCTGAAAAATGTTCCTTCTTCATCCTGGTTCTCCTCAGGTAGAGGAAAACCTAACATACCACTGGTCTAGTGTTCGGGGGGCAATCCACCTATCCTCAACCACGCTTGGGTCTAATGATAGACAGTTACACAGAATTCAGGACACCTTCGTCTCATTGGTTGTTTGATTGCTTTGCAGTTTCAAATCAACCAGATACACCGTCTTTCTTTCGATGCCTGTCAAACACCACTTTCAGTTGTACCTTCCCTAAGCGCCTATATAAAATCAGTTTGGGTATTTGAATAGGCTTGCATACAAAAACAATGGTGAGGATTATTATTTTTATCCAAAATGTTAATATAAAAAACTGGTTTAACATGCCATTATACACCGTTAGCATAAATCCATATATGATAAAGCTAGTCATCAACATGCTCAGTAGTTTTCCTTTCCTTAGTGAGACTAGAAAGACGACAAAAACCATGGCCATGATCATGCCATACAGCATCAATATTGGCAGAAGTATATAGATACCAAAAATCTCCACGAAGATTTCAGGGAATCCACCGGCAAATTGTCGCCCATCATTTAATATTATTTCTGCCTCATTTCCCAGAGAGAGCCACATTAGATATTGAATACTTGTGTTCTTGCCAGGAACTATAGGATCAAAAAAGAGATTATTCATCGCAATTTCTATACTTTGCTTCCCGCTTTCCTTAATTCTATTAACCTCCTCTACCCATAACTCGCCTTGTTGAATAAGAAGTCTTTCCTGGATTCTCGCGATTACGGATTCATTTGCTGTAGTACGGACATTGCTGTAGGAATTGATAATCGCGAATAATGAAATTGAAAATACAACGATTACAATCCCAATAATAATCCAGCCGTCTTTACTGGCGCATTTACGTATATTCTGCTTTTCAAAATGAAATTTATAAGCAAATACCAGGCAAAATGGGAGCAAATAGAAAGCCGTGAATTTATTCAATGCTGCAAAGCGGTGGCCCGTTAAAACGGCATAAAAAAGAAGTAAACAAAGAATTATTAATGCACTACGATCATAGCGATCTATTGTCAATTTTGAGTAAACCGATTGCCCCCCAAGAACAAGGGTAATAACAGCTCCATACTTAAATACATAATCATGCAGATGGCCGGCGTATTTATTAGCAATAATCATACCTCTCAATTCGGTCAAAGAGCGGAATAACCTCACCCATAAATAATTGCATATATAATGCCGTGAGAAATCCGAACAAAAATAGGTAAAATAGTGCTGCTGTGTATCGCCTGCTGTAAGTATCCCCCATCATAGTCAGATTCTTTGCACTGCGAAAAAAAGATATTTCCAAAATAAGCAGAAAAGGCACAAGGAATGAAGTGTAGCAAAGAATCATATAGAGAGAATCTATTCCCGGCCCTAGTGTTTTGAGAAGCTGACTTGAATACACAGGTCCAAACAAATCAATATATGAAACTGATAGCACCCGGAGAGCAAGTGATATTAACAATGGTGCAATTGCTAGCGCTAGATAGGTTCGCTTTATCAGTATCGCAGATAGAATCAACCAGAAAACAAAATTCGTACTAACCACGATATATAAATTTGATGAAACTCCCAATTTATGTATCTCGTTTCTTCGCTCTCACAAAATAAGAACGGAAAATAATGAGGTAACTTGTAATAGCACCTACTACTGCCAGCGATATCCAAGTCAGACTATCCTTCGACCATACCAAATAAATGTGTTGTAGTGAGTAAAAGATAGAGATAGATATCAATAACGGTTTGACAAGCATGACAGGTTCGTTTACCCGATATTGAGGAAAAATTATCTTTGAGGTAGAAATCGCTAAAATAATATATAAGAAGACCGAACAAGCTAATACCCCAACAGCGGCACCTTCTAATCCATAATCAACAATAAGAAATGATAGAAGTGGCACCAACAATACTAACGCTACTACCCGGGAAATAATAAGAATATTGATATTTTTGAAAACCATCTGACTGATGACTGGCATATCTGCCAGGGAGTAGAACATGTATGCAATACTCAAAAACACAAAAACATAGTAAAGATCATTGCTTATTGTACAGGATGTGCACCAAAGCTCCAGGATCTGAGGTGCAAAAGCGATGAACCCGACAACCATTGGCACTAATACATTAGTAATCATATGTGCATAGCGTAGATACATGTCGGCAACAGAATCCATATCACCTGAACCGTAGGTTGAAGTAAGCTTTGGAAAGGCTGCTGTGGCAATGGGTGCTGTCAACTTCCCGAATGCACCCACTAAAGCAAGGATTGCACTATAATATCCAAGCAACTCGAGGCTTAATAACTTGAATATAAGCATCTTATCAACCTGATAAATGATTGTTGCTACTATCGACGAAAACCCTGTGCCTAACGCGAACCTTTTCATGCCGGACAGTGAGTTACAATCAAAACGACCCCGCGAGTAATCTAATACTAAAGATAATTTTCTTCTCACAAGTCCCCAATACATCAGTATTTCCAAGACTGATGCCATAAGATACCAGTACATGAACACCTCTATAGTGGGCGAAAATATCCATAATACCAATAGAGCTCCTGGATTTCTAAAAGTAGCACTTACAGCCAGTGCAATATTGTATGTCACATATTCATCAATGCTTCGTAAAATGTTTTGATACAAAGCAACTGGCCAGGAAATACTCAGAGAAAGAGTAAACAGCAGCGACGTCATAGCCAGTTGATCTGATGTCAATTCTTTTGCAGATACCCAATCAATCAGAAATATTTGCAAGAGAAGCCAAACGACAAATGAGATCACGATGCCGATAACCCAGTATAGTGTTACAACTGTCGTTATAAGAGTATCAACGGAGCTACTTTTCTTCTCGAGCCGGAATACTACCTCTCGATTAGTCGCAACAGCCAAACCAAAATCGAAAACCGTTGCAATTGCCTTAAGTGCAAGAAATAATGAGATAAGGCCATAGTATTCAGCCCCAAGCATTGATAACAGTAGTGGAATAGTGACAAATGAGAGAGCTGCTGACCAGCCAGCTCCAATATAATTTGCAATTACATTATTACGGTTTTTTGTCATGTTTGACTTCACGAATAATTTTCAAAGCTACAGTTACTAGTAGTCCATGCGGTTAATTCTGTAACGATTTCTTTGCGTGCCCAACAGTGGCTAAAATATGGCCAGCCGGCTTCGTCTACTTGAAGTGGTTCAGTGCTCTTCTTGTTGTGAGGGGGTTCAACTCCAAAGTGCACCACCTATACTCCTCAGAAAGACTTCGTTGGGTGCCTGATAATTGAGGCATCTCCGAAGTCGATTGTTGAGCTTTCCCACCACTGTTGCGAGCACTAGATTAGTGACCTTTCACCAATCGATTTCTTTAGGAAAGTAAACATTCATGCCTGTGGCCTCTTCAATTTTCTTGAACTAAACATATTCTTTACCGTTATCAACCATCACGGTTTTACGCCATTTCTCCGGTGTGATCTTAAAGGCAGTTGTTGTCGCCAGATAGAAAGTATCTGTCGATTTGTCGCTCAGTTTAGCGGCAACCAGTACGCGGCTCTTTCTTTTCACGTGGGTGGCAATACCACCTGAGCCCTTGGCTCCCTCAATACTATCACCTCTCCAGTAGTCAAAGCGACGGCGGTTGCCAATACTCAAAGGACGATCATGGATGCTGATACAATTGGGTATCAAACCACGTTCAGTCCCGGATGCTACTTACTTAAGTAATAACCTGCTGATATAACGAATAAAAAAAGTCTGGTTCAGGAATTATAACTGAAAGTGGTGTTTGAAAGGAATTGAAAAAAAGCGGCGTATCTGGTTGATTTGTTGTTACGAGACATCAAGACCACTCCGGGAATGGAAACATTAAGTTGTCGCACACCGGAAATGGCGGAAAAGGAGCTGTGGGTCTATCTTTTGGCTTACAACTTGATCCGTTTACTGATGGCTCAGGCGGCATTACTGGCTGACATCATTCCTCGACAACCTGGCTTCAAGCATACCTTGCAGCTATGGATTGTGTGGCAAAAAAGCGGTCGTTACGACATCGACAAAATTGATGGCCTTTTTATCCTCATTGCACCGCAGCAGGTTGGAAAACAACCGGGACGTATGGAGCCTCTAGCTATAAAACGAAGACCCAGGCAATTCCCGCTATTTACCAAACCCAGGGCTATTACGCGAGAGAATATTCGGAAAAATGGCCAACCCAAAAAACTTAAGTAAATAGCATTCCGTTCAGTCCCGTATTGCTGTCTTAGACGCTTTTTGTGCCGCCTCAGTAGATGTTGGTGCAAAAAACCGCTTGTGCAGCATTCTCGCATATCCATCGATAGATACCTTCCGGGCTAATCCGCAGACATGCACTTCGAGGGTGATCCAGCTTGAGGCGTCCAGCCATTGTTTCCGGTGACCAATCCTCCTGTAACCGCTTGATGACATAATATAGGCGTTTTTTATGTGATCACCTGCGAGTGTGCCTCGGTTTCTTGCATCGAACCATCGCACGTTTCTGTGCAAACTCGTCCCGGTAACAGGCTATGAATCGACCATTGCGTTTCACTTCACGTGAGATGGTGGTGTGATGACGACCCAAACGACGACCAATGTTTCTATAACTTAAACGCCAATGCAAAAGATACATGAGCGTATGGCGTTCTTTTGCGACAAAATAGCGATAAAACACGATTTGCGGTGCTCCTGTGTAAATAAGATTTCGTAATCTTAATTTTATCCGGCATTCAAATCATCTCTTTTTAGTCATCCAGGTGATGCACTTTGGAGTTGAATCCACCTCATTCGCAAGTACGCCATCACATCAGCAGAAGTTCACGACAGCTAGGCCTTCGGGGACTGCTGGATGAGAACAATAGTAATGGCAGTGTCTGGGCCGATTCTGCTTACCGCAGTATAGAACGGGAAGCCGCTTTACCGGGTGCGCATTACCGCAGTCAGATTCATTGTAAGTCGACACGCAAACGCCCCTTGAATGAACGGGAGCAAGAGGCAAACCGAAAACGATCAAAAGTTCGGGCTCGAGTTGAGCACGCGTTTGCCCAGCAGGCTAATCGATTGGTGCGTAGCATCGGGCAAGGCAGGGTCGGCGTGAAGATACCGGACTCTCCAGATTTGCTAGAGGCTATATGGTCTTTGTCGATTTTTTTGGGGGTTCCCTTAAGGCAGTTTCGATTTAGCCTATTGCCTGATTTAAGGCGCCCAATAACCGGCTCGATAGCGGTTCGGCGCTTCATCCATTTTCGGGTTGACCGAGTCGCCCTCTTAAGGAGCCTGCCACAAAGCTTAACGTCAATTTCATCGCCTACGCGGTGCCCAGAGTAGTCCTGATGCGCAATATGCATTCTTGAGTTTTCGGCTGCTCAAACTCTCCGCTTGTTCAAGTGGCCGCCAAGAGTGTATGCCCATCATAAGGGTTACCCGTCAAACGCCATGTGTCAACTAACCAGCTGACTTTGGATCCGGTCACAAATGAGGGCTTATTGCCAAACACGTAACACTTGTGTGTTTTTTACCTTTGGCAATGCATTCCTCTTCTGCTGCATGCACGCTGTAAAGCTTGTTTTTGTCTTGTCGTTGTGGTGCCGAGTAAATGATTGGCGCGTACAAGTAACGCCGTGAGTTCACCATCTCTATACAGTGTCTTACGCCCAATGTCTCTCATCACTCGGCCCAAGTGCGTTTTGAGTTTTCCAGTCTGTCTCGCTGAACGCTTCATCTGCTGAGCATGAGAACATCGTCCTTGCATGATCAAGGCATTCTTTCCTACCCTGATATGGCTCTGGCGTCATTTGGTGCCGCAGATACCAATAGGTCACGCATTTTATGGTAGAGCTTTGCATCTGTTGGGAAGGTGATGGCCTCCTATTGAACGGTTGTGTCCACATTGACGTCCTTTAACTCACGCAAGCTCATTGCTTTAGTATTCAGCGCTAGCTCGATGGTTTGTTTCAACAGCGCATCAAATTTATTACCGACCCGGTTGCGCCAACGAGCCAGTCTGGAGGGGTGTAAGGGGAGTTTGTGTTGCAGCTATTGAAATCCACACAAAGTACGGCCAATATAGGTTTTCAACTCAGCGTTTCACAACGCTCTCATCGCTCTCATTAAAGGTGTACTTGAGGTAATGTAGGCCCGCTAGTAAGCGAGTGAGTAACGGGGGCTGGCCAGCACCTTCGTTGTAAATAACATCAATGCCAACTTCAAGTTTTCCCCGTTCATCTTCTCGGATAACCGCACCAGTGGGTGCAAGAGATTTAAGATCTGAGAGAGTTGCGAACGGAATAAATCAGCACCGTTATCCGGACTTTGTGGTTTCATATTTGCAAGGTCTTGATGATAAAGTAGGCTCTTCTTGCAGACTATTCCATCATAAATAGTTTATTAATTAATACTTATCATGTGGTTATGAATAATTCAGCGAAAACTAATTAGGCAACAGATAAAGCCCGACAGTATTGTTTATGCAGACACATGGAGAAACCATAGTGCATTAAGTGTCTCAGGATTTAAGCACTATCGAATAAATCACAGTAAGCTACTCGCAAATCAAGAGGGATAACTGAAAGTGCTGTTTGGCAAGCACTGAAAAAAGCGGAGCTATGCTCATTTCTGGTGTATGGGCTGAATAAGAGAAGCGGTGTACCCTGTTGATTGATCTTAGCGGATCAACAACCAACAGAGGGATACACCGCATGAGTGATAGTAGTGTTATTGAGCTGAATACGCCATCCGGCGATATATTGAATGAGCAAACGGCGTTGCGTACATGTCTGGACAGATGGGATATACAGCAACGTCAGGATGGATGACCGGCTGTGTCTGCTCGTTATTGTTGGCTTAGATGAGACGAAGTGCCTGCGGTTATTGATGGTTACCAGAAATCGGAGGCCTTCTGGCTAGAGGTGATTGAGCAGATGGAAAATCAGGGACTGAGCATTCCGCCTCTGCTAGCTGTTGCTGATGGGGCACTGGTTTTTCTGGACGGCAGCGGCGAAGAAATGGCCAGGGACGGTAATGCAGCGACGCTGGGTACACAAGACGGAACATGCTAAATAAGGTACCCAAACCGGTGCAACCGAAAATCAAAGAGGCGCTGCATGAATCTGGATGGCCGAGAGCATCCGTCCTGAAAGCTTACGATAGCTGTGTCAGGCGCTTTGAGGGCAAGTATCCTGGTGCTATGGAATGCCTGGAGAAGGATAAGGAGTCGATGCTAGCATTTTATGACTTCCCAGCACCACATTGGCAGCATATATGGACGACGAATCCAAGTAGGGTCGGTGTTCGCTAAGTGCGTCTGAGGACGATAAAACCAAGAACTGCGACAGCCTGAAGACAACGCTGGCCATGGCCTGTAAGCTGATGACGATAGCAGAAAAGAAGTGGCAACGACTGAGGGGATGCAGGCTACTGGCTGATGTAGTCGAGGGAGTATTCAAGGATGGCGAGAGATGTAGAAACCGGTCAATCCCACGGCACGAGACGAGACTATCCTGAATTCTGTGTAACTGCCTATCATTAAACCCAGGATAGGCAGATGATCGACAAAAAAGAGCTCCAGGCGATAGCCCAGGCGGTCGCTAATAACATCAAAACTGAAGAAGATCTCAACGAGTTTCGGCAAACGCTGCCAAAAATCACGGTCGATGCAGCACTCAACGTTGAACCGGCAGATCATCTGTGAAGAGACATTTAATTAGCGAAACATAGGGTGGTGGGCAATGATGAGCAATACCGAGCAATAGTGAGCAGGGAATCAATGAGTTGGAGAAGTTGTGGTGAGGATTTCACAGACTCAAGCGAAAATCGGCGCGACACACGAAAGCCGCCGAAAAATTGTCAACGACAGATGAAATGCGATTAGTGCAGCACCGACATAATGATACTGTAAAGCGACTTTAAACGGCGTTCACCAAGCTGTGTTAGCGCTTTACATCCGGCGGCCGGTCCAGATGACGCGGCCAATGATCGCCAGGTCTTCATCTCGTGTTTCCAAGGAGATATTGAACGGGTCATAGGCCGGGTTGTCGCTGGTGACCTTCACCTGATGACCTGGGAGGCGCTGGAGGCGTTTGACCAGGAGGCCGCCGTCGATTCGCAGTACGTAGATCCCATCCCGAGGCACCTCCTGGGCGCTGCGGCGGTCCACCAGGATCACGTCCTTAGAGCAGAGGGTGGGCTCCATCGATTCACCATCCACATAGATCAGATAGAAATCGTCCGGGTTGGCATTTAGTTCTTGCCGCACCCACTGGCGCTTGAAGGCCAGTAAATCAATGATCCGTTCCTCTTCCACCACCGCACCGTGGCCCGCCGCCGCTCGCACATCGTAGAGCGGGATCAGGGCATACTCCGCGTCGGGCTCCCGGATTTCACACGTCCTTTCCTGGACAGCCGGGTTTGGCTCGACTTGGAACCAGGGTCTTTGCGCGCGCGGGCCTCCTCGGTTTTGCCAGACGCCAGGCGCAGGCGCAGCAGCTCATTGAAGTCCGCGCCAGTACGATCAGCGAAGACAGCAAGGAAATCTACGTCTGGAAGACGCTCTCCCCGTTCATACGCAGCCAAGCTGTTTTTCGACACCCCAAGCTGTGCGTGAAATTGGTCCAACGAACCAACCCCCCCCTTCTTCTCGTACTTTTCTTAGGGCCTTCCCAAGGTATTTTTCAGGTTCCGTAGTCATATTAAGTTTTCAATACGGAACATTATCTGAAGATCCGAAGTATTATCTCATTGTTTTATAAGTTATTTACAAGTCAATCTAATCAAAGAAACATAATCGACTGCGGAATACACTCGATCGTAGTTGACAGCAGACTCTAACGTGTTTAATGCATGAAGTATGAGCAATCACATACAGTCAAAAAAAGCCAGACATAAAGACTGGCATCGTGCCGATATCAAGGCTGCCCTGGAGAAGGCCGGCTGGTCGTTACGTCGGCTTGCCACTCACCATGGTTATCCCCCTAGCATGGCGATCCATGCCCTAGTGAAACCATATCCAAACGGTGAGCGATTGATCGCTGACGCCATCGGCATGGACCCCTGGAAAATCTGGCCCAGCCGCTATGACGAGAATCACTGCCACATCCGGAAACGGGGCACCTTTCCTGTCCGTCGACCCGCAAATTGGGCGAAGCCGGAGCGGACCTTCCAGTAAAGAAGTCTAGCACCTCTGCTGATTCCGGCAATGTAAACCTGAAGGGAGAGTAATAGACGATGCCCAGGCGTATCCGTGACCCCTTGACCATGGACCTGTTCAATATCCCCCGAGCACAGGCACCAACCCCCGGCAATCTGGACCTTGATATAGCGCTAAGGTGTGCCCTTTCCGAGGCACTGAAACACTGCGAGCAGGACCGCTACCGGGTGGCTGCTGATATGAGTCGGCTCACTGGTCACGATATCAGCAAGTATATGCTCGACGCCTACACTGCCGATAGTCGCTCTGATCACAATTTTCCCTTCCGTTACGCCAGCGCATTCGAGTCTGTTACCGGCTCTTTCTGCCTGACGAATCTGCTTGCGAAGGCACGGGGCTGCGAAGTCCTGGTGGGGGACGACGCGCTGCTGGCGGAGCTGGGCCGGGTGGAGCAGATGGAAGCTGAATTAAAGCATCAAAAAGCGGCCTTAAAACGCTATATTAGAGGCACGTAAATGAAAGCGGAGAAGCAGTGGCAAGAAGGCACAAGCCTCAAGTTCAACTTTTGCACTGATGAGATAGAGACTTTCCTGGATAACTTAGAAACGATAATCGCGCTGGATCATAAGGATGAGCTTGAGGCACTGGCATCTGAGGTATTCATCTACCGGGTTACCGATGGAGCGCCGGTATGAGCGAGGAACGCCTCTATAGCCATCAGCAGATCGCCGAGGCGATGGGCAAAACTAGGCAGGCGATTCAATACCGCGCATCAAACGGCATGAAGGGTAACAAAAAGCGCCAGCCCGAAGCCTCTTGGCCCATCGCTAAGCGAGAAAAAGTACAGGGTGGCTGGGCAATATTCCATCGTTACGACAATCTCCCAACCGACATTCAGAAGGCCATAGACGCCCGGGAGGAAGCCAGACGTGCCGTCGCCGCCGTTGCCCGTGTCAACGAAATGGCCCGTGAGGAAGATGCCCGTTATGCCCGTGAGATGGCCGAGGCAGGCAAGAGCCTGGGAGAGATGGAACAGGAGAAGGCAGATGCGAAGCGTGCCAAACGGATAAGACGTATAGAGGAAGGCCGCAGGAAATTCGGCCAACTGCCAAAGGATGATCCCAAGCGCAAGCGCGCCAAGGCCCTGGAGTGGGTGCTGCACTCGGTAGGCGAATATCGCCGCACTCATAGGCTGGGCGGCAAACAGGCCCGTATCGAATACTGTGCCAAGATAGCCAGCGGTGAGATCATGTTGCCGGAGTGGGTTGAGCCGCATATGCCGAAGCGAGAAAACCAGCGCCACCTGGTAGAGCCGACCCTGCGCAGATGGGTCTACACCTATAAAGAAGATGGCATCTGGGGGCTGACCCCAGGCTGGGGCAAGAGCCTCGGCAACTCCAGGATCAACAACAACCCCGGCCTGTTTCGCCTGGTGCTTGGCGCACTGATCAAATATCCACAGATCACTCCCCGTACGGTTAAAGAGTTCCTGACGGCCGAGCACCCGGAGCTGAATATCTGCTCACAGAAGGCCATTGAGCGATTTTTCAAGCACTGGAAGGATGAAAATTCACAGATCTGGACCTATATCAGCCACCCGGACAAGTGGAAAAACATCTACATGGCGGGCGTCGGCTCAGTGTTCGAGCAGATCGCCCGGCCTAACCAGCTGTGGGAGCTGGATTCCACGCCCGATGACTGGCTGCTGACCGATGGCCGTCACTCGGTGGTGGGTTGTATCGATATGCACACCCGCCGGGTGAAGTTGTTCGTGAGCAAGAGCAGCACGGCGGCCGCTGTGAAGCAGGTACTAAGGCGCAGCATGTTGGACTGGGGTGTTCCGGAGGCGGTTCGCACCGACAACGGCAAGGATTACGTTTCCGATGAAGTTGATAGCCTGCTGTGTGATCTCGAGATCATTCACGAGATATGCATCCCCTTCGCATCGGGGGATAAGGGCACCATCGAGCGCTTTTTCCGCACCATGAGCCACGGTGTGCTCAATCTGCTGGAAGGATTCATCGGACACAACGTGGCCGAGCGTAAAGAGATCGAGTCCCGCAAAAGTTTCGCTGAGCGCATCATGAAAAAGGATGCCGTGGTCGAGGTGCAGATGTCGTCCTCTGAACTGCAGCAGAAACTCGATGAGTGGGTCGAGCATTACTATGAGCAGAGCCCACATGGCGGGCTGAGCAACCAGAGCCCATGGGACGTGTGGCGCGCCTGGAACAAGCCATTGCGCAAGATCACAGACGAACACGCGCTGGATGAGCTGATGACAGAGATCGGCGGCATCCGCGTCATCGGCAAGAAGGGCATCCGCTACGACAACCGGCATTTTTTCGATCAGGATGGTTTGATATTCCACCACGTCGGGCGCCAGGTGATGCTGCGGCTGGACGAACAGGACATGGGCCACCTGGCGGTCTACCTGGACGGGGCCTTTCTCTGCTGGGTCGAAGACCCGGACACCACCGGAATTAGTCGGCGTGAGTGCGCCAAGGCGATCAAGCACAGCCAGAAAGAAGTTCATGGGCGAACAGGCTGCTGAACTCAAGCAGTACACCAAAGAGGTCAAAAAGAACCCGGCCCAAGCCATTGTGGACTACCGCAAGTCGCAATCAGAAAACGTGGTGGACCTGCCGAAGCGCACCGAAGAGTACAGCACCCCGGCCCTGGAGGCGACGGGTGAGGCGGCGCGCACCCGGCTTGACGAAGGCAGTCTGGCCGATACGGCCACCGGCGAGATCATCGCGCAACCCACCACGGCAGAGGTGGTGGACTACGACGCCTTCCGCACAGATTTTGAGAAGAACAACAAGCAGGTATTGGCCGAAGAGGATGGTCGCCGCATTCACGCGCATTGGTTGCGCGTGGAAGCCGACATCGAGTCTCACGAGCCTGTCAGCCTGGAGCTTCGTCGCGGTCTGGAAATCTATCGACAGAGCGGACAGTACCGCTCACGGCAAGAGCTATTCGACGCCTTTGGTCTGACCGCCGATGATTTTGTTTGAGCCGCTACCGCCATCCATGGCTCATGCGACATAAGTCCATCCGTGGACAAAAGAGACGCCCGGGTGCAACGGGGCGTGAAAGCAACGTCAAAACGACATCGACATTGGAGTAAATATTATGCGTTATCGCATTCTACCCGTCAAAAACATTTCCCGAATCAAGGACGCTGGTGATGCCTTGATCAGTCGCAGCATGGGAATGCCCGGTATGGGTTTGATTTGGGGGCCTACCGGATACGGCAAAACCACTGCGGCCACCTGGTTCATTAACCAGTGCCACGGTGTGTATATCCAAGCTATACGGCTCTGGTCTCCTCGCTCCATGCTGGACGCCATGATGCGGGAACTGGATTTGTATGGAAAAGGCATGAACAACGGGCAAAGGGTCGAGGCCATTATCCAGGGGCTGGCAGAAACGGGTCGCCCACTATTTATCGATGAGGCGGACTACGTGATTGATAGCCAGCGTCTGGTCGATACCCTGCGCGATATTCACGACCTTTCCAGTGTGCCGGTCATTCTGATCAGTATGCAGGGTATCTGCAAGAAGCTCAATCGCAGGGGCATGGAGCAATTCACCGGGCGTATCGCACAGTGGGTGGAGTTCAGCGGGGCAGACATGGAAGATACGCAGCTGCTGGCGGATGGACTGTGTGAGGTGAAGGTGGCGGAGGACCTGCTCGAACATCTGCATCGTATAGCCAGCCCAAAGAACAAACAGAATGAAGTCCTTGGCAGTGCGGAGATTCGTCGCGTGTTGGTTGGGCTGGAGCAGATTGAGCAGTTCGCCCGATCCCGTGGATTGGACACCATCAGCGAAGCCCAGTGGACGCGGGGAGATGACTTCTTCAAGGGTCAGGCGGCCAGGCCGGTGCCTGCCGGCAAAGTCGCCAGTATCCGGAGCGTTTGATGGCCAGACTTCGCGGGTCCAGGTCACGCGTGTCGAACCGACAACCCTGCGCCCGAGACAGGGCCTGGCAGAGCATGCGGATTCTTGTCCGTTTTACGCTGCCTGACCTGATGGCCACGGCCGATATCGGACAATACAACGCCCGTAAATATGTGACTGGTCTGCGATGCTCGAAGTATCTCGCCATCGCCAAAGCAAGAGATGAAGGACGGAAGGGAGGCCATGAGGTTTATCGGTTAGTCCGCAATACCGGGCCAAAAGCGCCCCGGCTGCAGACGGATGGCCGTACCTATGATCCCAATGAACACAAAGTATATGACGGAGGACTCACACAGTGAGTAATTGGATTAACGTACTGCGGACAGAGTGTGAAAGCACATCACAAAGCAAGGCCGCTGCACTCATAGGCTACTCAACAGCGGTAGTCAATCAGGTGCTTAAAGGCACATACAACGGCGACTTAATCAGTGTTGAAGAGGTGGTAAGAGGGGCTTTAATGGGGGCAACGGTTGAATGTCCTGCGATTGGAACCATCCCACGTAATCGCTGCATCGAACATCAGCGCCGCAGCAACAACTTTGCATCCACAAATCCGTTGCGGGTGCAGCTGCATAAGACCTGCCCTACCTGTGAAAACCGGAGGAACCGATGAACAGACCAACCTGTAATGGCCGCTTGGTCGCACAGATGGAAGATGCTTTACGGTGCATAATCAAGTTGGCACAGCGAGGACTGGCGATTGCAAGAGTCGAACTCGGCACACTGCCGCGACCGCGCATCATCATCGATGCGCCTTACCTTGAGCCAGGTGGTCTCAAAGGCGGCATGCTGCGGATAAACCCGGAAAAGATCACCTATGCCACCGACTATGAACACTGTCAGGTTGAGTGGGAGGTGCCGGCATGAGCACGGGAAGCGATGACATTACGATCACATCGATACAACAGACACAGGAGGAGAGACCCATGCAGACAACTGAACAGATCCCCGATGGCTACATGCGCAACGCCGTCGGCCACCTGGTGCCGGAAGGCCAGGTGCGCGAGCAGGACAAACTGCGCGATGATCTGGTGCTCTGTCTGGCCGCCCGTGCCCACGAGCTGAACGCAGAACTGGCGAAATTCAAAGAGCAGGCCCTGAATGATATCGAGGACCTGATCCAGATCGCCGCCGAGCGTTACGACACCCGAATAGGTGGACGCAGGGGCAACGTCCAGCTCGCCAGCTACGACGGGCGCTACAAGGTACAGCGTCGGATTGCCTTCACTGAAGAGCTGGAGGCGGCCAAGATGCTGATCAACGGATGCATCACCCGCTGGAGCGAGGGTGCCAACAACAACATTCGCGCCCTGATCGATCGGGCGTTCCGCACCGACACCCAGGGGCAAATCAAGAGCGCTGCAGTGCTGGAGCTGCTGCGGCTGGAGATCGACGATGCAGAATGGCAGCGCGCGATGGACGCCCTGCGGGACAGCATCCAGACCGTGGGGACCGCTATCTACGTGCGGGTGTACGAGCCATCGGCGACAGCGGCCAGTACCGGGTGATCCCGCTCGATCTGGCGGCGGTGTAGTCAGCACCATGAAACACGAAAAGATCATTGACCGCATCCGCAAACTCTTGGCAATGAGCAGAGATACCAGCAGTCCTTACGAGGCGGGCATTGCCGCCAAGCGCGCTCGCAAGCTGATAGATGAACACCAGGTCTCGGAGCTGGACCTGTCCACTGTCAGTTCCTCGAATATGGGCAGCAACAACTACGAAACCAGGATGACCAGCACCATAGCGCCGATCGGTACCCTGGCGGTGGCGGTGGCGGTGGCGGTGGCGGTGGCGATCTTCAACGAAGGCATAGTGCGCTACGTCTGGCGCGACAAGCACTATGATGTGCAGTTCAGCGGAATGCTGGTAGACACCATTTGTGCCGTTGAGTTAATGAAGTATCTGCGTAATGAAATGTACCGGCAGGCGGAACGATTCACCCAGGGACGCGCATACCGACTTGGCTTTGCCAACGGTGTCACCAATCAGGTCGACGAGGCCATGCGCAAGCGTGAGCAGATCAAAACATCTTCCGGTGCCGCCTTGGTTGCTTGTAAGGGACAGTTGGTTGAGCGCGAGTTCGGGCCCACGGAATATAGCGACCCCGGCCCCGCCAAATTCACCGGCTCAGACAGCTTCTTTAGCAAAGGATATCAGTCTGGACAGAGTGCCAGCCTCGCTCGGCAAGTATCCGGGGTCACTCAACGTAAAATTAGCAACCAATGAACCGCAACAAGCTAATCCAGCTCGTTCATGTCGGTGCCGCCAAACTATTTTCCGACGAAGATGACCGCCGCAACTGGCAAAAGCTACGCACTGGTCACTCCAGCTGCAGCAACATGAGCGATGCAGATCTGGAGAACCTTGTGGCTGAGCTGCGTAGACAGAAAGCACTGGTAAAACGCCCGCCCAGGCATGCCGGTCGTGTGCCGTTCAACCCCTCATCCTACATGACCAAGATCGAAGCCCAGCTAGCCTCCATGGGGCTCAGCTGGCAGTACGCCGAGAGCATCGCTTACAACATCACTGGCGGCAAAGGCAAAAAGCCCAACAGCAGTCCAGGCATCAAGCGCCTGGAGTGGGTGCGCAAATCCGAACATTTCCGCGCCATTATCGCTGCCCTCGATGTCGAGCAGGAAAAACGGGGCAACCTTGCCGGCATTGATAAGCTGCTCAGGAAACTGGGGGAAAACCGCACACATATCGATGCCATGCTCCCAGAACATATGTGCGGAAAATGGCAGCGCAACAGGGCCTGGCTCCGGCATATCGTCGAAGTCCTGGCCAACGAGTGTGCTGCCAGCCAGGAGGACGTGTGATGGCCGTTCAAGCGGTACTCCCTGGCTTTGGTGAGGCCGTAGAGATCAAAGAGGGCCGTAGTGCCTATCCGGCACTTCCAGGAACTGGCCCCGAGGGAGAGATCTGCAAAACCTGCAAGCACTCTTGGTATCACGAACACAGTAAACGCTACTGGAAGTGTGGATTGGTTCAAGCCACTCACGGATCCGGCACCGACATCCGCATCAAAGGTCCGGCCTGCAGATTCTGGGAAAAGAAACGCTGATGCATAAGAAACCGACAGGAGTTGCCCAGATGCGGGAGGAGCGCAGTGAAAACAACCCAGTTAAATCCTGATTACCTGCCGACCTCGATTCAGGAGCTGATCGAGGTAGTGGGACTGGCGGCCGCCCTGGTCATCGTAGCGGAGCGCGGCGGCGTCCGTCTGTGCGTACCCGCCCAGGCTGCGGCGGACCACTGGCTGGCACCGCTGATTGGCCTGCCGGCGCTGACTGCGCTGGTGGAACGCTACCGGGGCGAGGAGATCGATATCGCCCGCTGCGTTGCCGCCCTGCGCGCCGTGCAGGAACAGCAGATCGCCAGCGAGGCCGCCGCCGGGGTGTCCAATGCCAGCCTGGCGCGCCGCTATGGCTACACCGAGCGGGGCATCCGCAAGCTACGCAGACGGGCCGAGGACGAACTGACGCTCGCCGACCGCCAGGGTCAACTATTTGCGTCCGAGACGACCAAGGACTAATCTGTAAAAAGCCAGCGCCCCCCTCTTCTGGCTCACCCCGGAACCCGTTCCCCCGTCTATCCCCGGCGCCATCCGTCTAGCATGACGGCATGAGTCGCATACAGCTATCCGATAGTTTCTACCTGGACGAGTTCACCCGCTCGCAGACGGCTGCCCGGCGTGGCATCGATATGTCCGTCTACCAGGGCAGTGCGGTCTATTTCTACCTGCGCTGCCTGTGTTGGCGGGTATTGCAACCCCTGCGCAATGCCCTCGGCCCGGTGCATATCACCTCCGGCTATCGCCCGCCCAAGCTCAACCGCCTGATCGGCGGTTCACCTGCATCGCAGCATCAGTACGGCCAGGCGGTCGATGTTGTGGTCACCGGGCATGCTCCGCTGGAGGTGGCGACCTGGCTGTGCGACCACGTCACAGGCTACGACCAGCTGATTCACGAGTTCGGCGAATGGGTGCATGTTTCCGTGCCCTCCACGGCCCTGTCCACGCCAGCGATGCCGGGACGCATGGAGCGGCTGACCGCTATCAAGGTTTCCCGGCTGATCGGCAAACCCCGCACCGTCTACGTCACTGGGCTGCGCACCCTCGAAGAGGCACGGCAGCTCCATTTCACCCCTCTCAGTAAAAAGGAGGCCGTCTAATGGATTGGTCACTACTCACCCAGCAACTGCTGCTAATCACCCTGCTCGGCGCCGCCGACCGACTGCGGGGAGACGACTACGAACTGCTGTTTAATTTCATCGTTGACCGGCTGGTCTACGGCTGGCTGATGGCCGCCCTGTTCGGCCACCCTTGGGACGGGCTGACCGCACCGATCATGCTGGCCATGTTTGCCGGCATGTCGGCATGTCGGCATGTCGGCAGGATGGGGCAACGCCATTGGTCCCGCGCTGGCTGGCCAGCCACCTGGACGCGACGATCCGGAATGGTGGCAACGCGGGCTGCTGCTGCGCAACGCCTGGTTGGCATTGCTCGCCCGGGGTGCGATCTGGGGTATTGGGTTTGTACCACTGGCCCTGTTCGACCCGCGTCTGCTGCTGGCGCTGCCTGCCATGCCGCTGGCGGCCTGGATTACCGTGCGCCATCAGAGCCCACGCCCAGGCAACTGGGGGCATCAGGAATACCTGCGCGGCTGGATTGCCGGAACGCTGATCACTGGCGGTCTCTGGCTGGAGGTATGGTATGGATTGGTCTGATATAAGCAATGCCGTCGCCAAGGCCGCGCCGCTGGTCGGCACCCTGCTGGGCGGTCCTGCCGGCGCGGCTGTCGGCGGCCTGGTGGCATCGGCCCTGGGTACGGAAGCAGACCCCGCCGCCATCACCACCGCGTTGCAGGATCCGGCCGCGCTGGAACGAATACGCAAACTGGAACAGGACAACCAGACGGATCTGACTCGCATGCACCTGGAGGCAGAGACCACCCGCCTGGCAGAAGTCAACCAAACCATACGCGCTGAGGCAGCGAGCCACGACCCAGTGGTACGTCGCTAGCGGCCTACCTTCGGCTACGCCGTTTCTGCGACATGGGTGATCCAGACCATCGGCCTGATGGTTGCCATCGGCTACGCCATCAGCAAGCCAGCCGAGGCAGGAACCATCATTAACGCCATCGGCACCCTGATGGGGGCCATGACCGTGATGTGGACACTGGCGCTGTCGGTGTTGGGCATCAACGTCACCAGCCGCTCGAAAGACAAGCAGGTATCTGCCGGTCAGGAACCGGCGGGCGGCTTGATGGCCGCTCTGGCAAAACGACTGGGGGATAGTCATGGATGATGCAGACCGCGCCGGAGAGCGTATCGAGTACTTCGAGGCTGCAGCACTGGCCGCGCAACAGGAGCGCAGCCGGACGCGGGTAACCCCCTGCATGATCGATGGCATGCCCCACTGCCCCGACTGCCGGGAGCCGCTGCCGACACACCGGCACATGGCGGGCATCTGCGTCGAATGCCTGACGGAGCGGGAGCGGGAGCAATGGAGAGTATATGAAAATTGATTATAGTGCCTGGCGCTTCTGGTACGAGATCGCCCTGGGTGGCGTGGTGGTGGTCAACTTTGCTTACACCTGGGTGGCCAATCGCAGCAAGGCCAACAGGAAGGCGATCGAGGGGGTGGACGAACGCATGACCGAGACGATCAGGAGAACGGACCGCCTGGAGCAACGCGCCGATAACGCGCCGAGCCACAACGATCTGGCGGTGCTGCACGATCGCATCACGGACCTGTCCGGTGCGGTGCGCGAACTGACCGGGGTGCTGCAAGCGATGCGTCGCTCTGTGGATCGAGTGGAAACCTATCTGTTAGAGAGGGAGTGAGCATGAGTTATGAGGAGATCGTCGCCAGCGACCAGCGTCTGGTGTTACTGCAGGTCCTGGAAGAGAATGTGGACTACGCCCACAACGAGACCGTCCTGCAGCGCGCACTGGAGGCAATGGGACACAGCATCAGTAGCGACCGGCTACGCACCGAACTGGCCTGGCTGTCAGAGCAGGGCCTGATCACCGTCGAGAACCTGGCCGGTCTGCAGGTGGCCAAGCTCACCAACCGAGGCGAGGACGTGGCCCTGGGGCACGCCCGCGTTCCGGGTATTGCGCGCCCGCGTCCGGGGGGGTGAGCTGATGTCCCGCCCTAGCACCATCGACCTGCTGCCCACCGAGGTGCGCGACAGCCTGCATGCCTGGCTGCGCGATCCGGCCATCACCCAGATCAAGGCCGCCGATCGACTCAATGCCCTGTTGGCCGAGCTGGGTGCCGAGCAGCAGGTCAGCCGCCAGGCGGTCAACCGCTACGACCTCAAGATGCGCAAGGTCGGGGAACGCCTGCGCCAGAGCCGCCAGGTGGCGAATGCCTGGATCGGCAAGCTGGGCGCCGCACCCCAGGGGCAACTGGGACACTTGATTAACGAAACGCTGCGTACACTGGCCTTTGAGCTGACCATGAAACTGGCGGACGGTGAAGTGACCGACGAGAGCATGCCGGTGATCATCGACCAGCTGAAACACCTTTCTCTGTCCGTGGTGCGCCTGGAGCGTGCGGCATCGGAGAACGTCAAGCGCGATGAGGATATCCGCAAGCAGGAACGGGCCAAGGCGGCCGAAGCGATGGCTTCCACCGCCCAGCAGTCCGGTGTCTCCCCCGAGACCATCGAACGCATCCGCCGCGACGTGCTGAGGATGGAATGAGCAGCAAACGACGCGGCAACGCCAAGTGCATCCCGACTAACCTGGATGCCATTTTTTTGCCCTATCAGGAGAAGTGGATCAAGGACAGCGCACGCCTGAAGGTGATGGAGAAGAGCCGCCAGATCGGTTTATCCTGGAGTACCGCCTATCCGCTGGTGGAACGCACGGCGGCGGCCTCGGCCCGATACGATCAGTGGGTTTCCTCCCGCGACGAGATCCAGGCGCGGCTGTTCCTGGAAGACTGCAAAATGTGGGCGCAGGCGTTCAACATGGCCGCCGAGGATCTCGGTGAGCTGGTGATCGACCCGGGAGAGAGGCTGACGGCGCTGGTGCTGCGCTTCGCCTCGGGCAAGCAAATCTACTCGATGAGTTCCAACCCGGACGCGCAAGCCGGTAAGCGTGGCGTGCGCGTGCTTGACGAGTTCGCCCTGCACAAGGATCCGCGCAAGCTCTGGACCATCGCCTATCCCGGGCTGACCTGGGGCGGCCAGATGGAAGTAATCTCCACCCATCGCGGCAGCCGCAACTTCTTCAACACCGATCTGGTGGTGGAGGCGCGCGAGAAGGGCAACCCCAAGCAGATCAGCTTGCACCGGGTGACCCTGCAAGATGCCCTGGATCAGGGTTTCTTGTTCAAGCTGCAGCAGGCCCTGCCGGACGAAGCCGAGCAGCAGGCGATGGATGAGGCGGCGTACTTCGACTTCATCAAGTCCGGTACCGCTGATGAGGAGTCATTTCTCCAGGAGTACATGTGCCTGCCCGGTGACGATGATGCAGCCTTTTTGGAATACGATCTGATCGCCTCATGCGAATACACGAAGGGCGAGCCATGGAAAATCACCCTGGAGGAGGCGCAAACTGGCAAGCGCGAACTCTATGCCGGGGTGGATATCGGCCGCACCAGGGATTTGACTGTGCTGTGCATACTGGAGCGCCTGGGCGATGTGCTCTACACCCGCAAGATCATCGCGCTCAAGGCGATGAGCAAGCCGGCCCAGGAGAAGGTGCTCTGGCCCTGGCTGGCGTGCATACGCCGTACCTGCTTTGACTACACCGGGCTGGGCATCGGCTGGGGTGATGATGCCCAGGCGAAGTTCGGCAGCTACCGCGTCGAGCTGGTGACCTTCACCGGCCCGGTCAAGGAACGGCTGGCGTATCCGGTGCGCGGGCATTTAGAAGAGCAGCGCTTGCGCCTGCCTTACGACCCGGTTGTGCGGGCCGATCTGCGCACGGTGACCAAGACCACGACGGCGGTCGGCAACATACGCTTCACCGCCGAGCGCTCCGAGGCCGGCCATGCGGACCGCTTCTGGGCGTTGGCCCTGGCGGTCGAGGCAGCGTCCAGTCCTGCCGGGAAAATCGACTACCAATCCACCGGTCCCCGTGAATCCCGCGATGCCTTCGCGGGTGAGACAACCATCGGGCCATCCATCCTGAACGGGGTCGGTTTCGGCGTGGTGAGTGGCGACAATGATTTTGGAGGGTTCTGATGGCTGACTATGTACAGCTCAAATCCGGTGTTGTGATCACCCGGGCGCAGTTTGCCGAGAGGGTGAGCGTGCAGCCGGAGATGCGTGAGATCGCCACCACCCTGGATGGGCGCGACATCACCCGTGGCTATGTGGATCCGCTGGCACTGGCCCAGCCCCAGGACTCGGTGCTGATGACCCGCGCTGCCGGCGACTATAGCGCCTACCGGGAGCTGCTGCGCGACGATCAGGTGGCGGCCACCTTTCATCAGCGCCGACTGGCGGTAATCGCCCGTGATTGGGAGGTGCAGCCTGGGGGTGAGCGTCGCCAGGACAAGGCGGCCGCCGAATCCCTGCGCGAGCAGCTGGGCCAGATCCGCTGGGACGCGGTGACTGACAAGATGCTCTCCGGCATCTTCTATGGCCACGCGGTGGCCGAATGCCTGTGGGCGCGGGATGGCCGCCAGGTGGTGATGGATGCGGTGCGGGTGCGTGACCGCAAACGCTTCGGCTTTGATGGGCGCGGTGATCTGAGGCTGTTGACGATGGCCAAGCCGGATGGCGAAGCGCTGCCGGAGCACAAGTTCTGGGCCTTCCAGACCGGTGCCGATCACGACGATGATCCCTACGGTCTAGGACTGGCCCATTGGCTCTACTGGCCCGTGTTCTTCAAGCGTAACGGGATCAAGTTCTGGCTGATCTTCCTGGAAAAGTTCGGCCAGCCGACCGCAGTCGGGCGCTACGAAACCAACGCCACACCACCAGAGCGGGCCAAACTGCTGCAGGCGCTACGTGCCATTCACACCGATTCCGGCATCAGCATCCCCAAAGGGATGGAGATTGAGTTGCTGGAGGCGGCGCGCTCCGGTACCGGCGACTATACCGCCCTGTACGATCACATGGACCGGGCGATCGCCAAGGTGGTGCTGGGCCAGGTGGCGAGCACCGAGGGCACACCGGGCAAGCTGGGCAACGAGGAGCTGCAACAGGATGTGCGCCTGGACCTGGTCAAGGCAGATGCCAACCTGGTGTGCGACTCGTTCAACCGCTCGGTGGTACGCTGGCTCACGGAATGGAACTATCCCAACGCCGCCCCGCCCCGCGTCTGGCGCAAGACCGAGGATGCCGAGGATCTCAGCAGAGTGGCCGAGCGGGAGAGTACCGTATTCGATATGGGCTTCAGGTCCACCCTGCGGCATGTCCACGCCACCTATGGCGGCGAGTGGGAGGAGACTGGACCAGAACCTGACCCGGCACCGGCGTTCGCGGAGCCGGAGCCGGCGGCTGACGCCACCACCACCCAGCTTGAGCAGCTGCAGCGCACCGGCGATACCGCTGTGGAGCAGTGGGTGGAGCAGATCCGTGCCCTGGTCGATGAGGTGGATACCCTGGAAGAGCTGCGCGACCGCCTACTGGAACTGTACCCAAAAATGGACCCGGCCCAGTTTGCAGAAGCGATGGGGGACGCGCTGGCCGCCGCCCACCTGGCGGGCCGTTATGACATCTTGAACGGAGCTTGATGTGACCTCCGCCGCTTACGGTTCACTGCCGTTTCAGGCGCAAATCGACTTTCTCAAGCAGAAGGTCAGCATTCCGACTGCTGCCTGGACCGACGTCTACGCCGGCGAGCACGACCACGGCCTCATGGTGGCCGGGGCACGGGGTCAGGTGCTGGAGGACGTGCATAGCGCCATCGCCCGCTTCATCAATCAAGGCAATACCCTCGCCGACTTTCGGAAGGATTTTGACGGCATCGTCGCCCGTACCGGCTGGGCCTATAATGGCGGCCGCAACTGGCGCACCCGCATTATCTACGAGACCAACCTGCGCCAGAGCTATAACGCCGGGCGCGAGGCACAGATGGCCGACCCGGCCCTGCGCAAGGGGTGCCCCTACGGCCTCTACCGCCACGGCAGCAGCGCCGAGCCACGCGAGGAACACCTGGCGTGGGACGGCACCGTGCTACCCCTGGATGATCCCTGGTGGAATACTCACAGCCCACAGAACGGCTGGGGTTGTTCCTGCAAGAAGTTCACCCTCTCGAAACGGGACGTGCAACGCATGGGATTGGCGGTGGCCGAGCAAGCCCCGCCGGTCCAGTGGGAGGAACAGACGGTCGGCATCCGGGGGCCCAGCCCGCGCACCGTGCGGGTGCCCAAGGGGATCGACCCGGGGTTTGAGTATCGGCCCGGGGTTTGAGTATCGCACCCGTTACACCACACCCGATCGAGGGGCAAACCCCGACCTATCTCGGCAAGACGGACTCGAAGCCACCACGGCCTGAACCCAAGGCGCTGCAGGTCAAGCAGTTTGCCAAGGGTAAGACTGAACACGAGTACGCCCAAGCGTTTCTAAATGCCCTGGGTGCCCAGGGACAATCAGAACTGGTTTATCGTGATGTGCTCGGCGAGGCGCTACCGCTATCAGAGGGGATGTTCCGCGATAGCCGTGGGCGGTGGAAGGTGTTGAAAAACGGCCGGCACGAGCATCTGCATGTGCTAGCAGCCGCCCTGCTGGACCCGGATGAGATCTGGCTGGCGTGGAAGACCTTCGGCGACAAAGGGCCGACCGTGCTGCGCCGGCGCTATCTCCGGGTGCTGCCAGGGGAAGAGGACGGCATAGCCGTGTTTGAGCTGGGCAAGGGTGGCTGGCGGGAGATCACCGTTTTCCACGTCACCGACACCATTGCCCGTGAGCATGGATTTGAGAGCGCAATGGCGTATATCGAGGCACAACGGGAAGGGGTGAGGATCTACGTGCGGGGTGATGGCCAGTGACGCCACCCCGTCACTGGCCTGGCTGGACGCTTACCAGAGCTTGCCGGGTGGGGCCCCAACAACCAACCATCTGAATTCAGATTATAGGAGTATACTGTGGCCGGCGCCACCCTCGGAATCCAGGTAAAGTACAATGACCGCGAGATCCGCCAGGCCCTGAACCATCTGGCGCGGGCCGGGGCCGACCTGCGCCCGGCCTTCGCTGATATTGGCGAGTATCTGGATCTGGCCACCCGCGCCCGCTTCGATGCCGGGCGCGGACCGGAGGCACCCCCTGGGAGCCGCTGGCCGAGTCCACCCTGCGGCGCAAGATGCTGACCGGTGTCAAGCGCGGCAAGGGCGAGAAGCGACGATCACTCACCAAGCGAGGCGGTGGTACCAAGGCCGGGGCTATCGGCAAGTTGGCGGGCAAACGGATCCTGGTGGAGTCCGGTGCCCTGCGCGACAGCCTGGAGTTCGGCACTGATCGCAAGTATGGCGCCACCCACCAGCTCGGTGACCAGGAACGGGGCATCCCGGCCCGACCGTTCCTCGGCATCGATGACCAGGACCGGGACGAGATCCTGGCGATCCTGCAGCGGCACCTGGAAGAGGCGCTGGGCGGTTAAATCGGAATGCGTCCTGAGAGGTCCACAGAGGCCGCCAGGGGCGTTCTCCGCTACCATGGCATACCGTCCGTTTCCCAGGGTTTTTAAACGGGTCTCACGGGCATTGCCCACACCCCTGCCGCCTGTTAGTCTGCTGTACACCGGGTTCCAGCCCGAATCACGCTCCCCCGGAACCCGTTCCCCCGTCACACCCCGGCCCATCCGCCGTAAAGTAGCCTCATGTATGGACATCCACACACGAGGCCAGCCGTGCCCAAATCGATTCAGATATTCCGCCCCGGTCGTCACACCGCCATGAGCGGCGCCGTGCTCAATTTCTCAGAGGATGACCTGTCCGCTGTCGCCGACGCCTACGACGCTGCATTGCACGAAGCCCCGCTGGTGATTGGCCACCCGCGCCACGATGCCCCGGCCTACGGCTGGGTCTCCGGGTTGCTATTCAACGAGGGTGCCCTGGAGGCGCTACCGACCCAGGTCGATAGCGCTTTCGCGGAAATGGTCGATAAAGGCCGTTTCAAGAAGGTTTCAGCCAGCTTTTATCCGCCGGCACATCCGGCCAACCCCAAGCCCGGTATCTACTATCTGCGCCACGTGGGTTTTCTCGGCGCTCAACCGCCGGCCATCAAGGGGCTTAAGACGGTGGAGTTTGCCGATGAGGGAAAGGGTATTGTCACCATCGAGTTCTCCGAGAGGGAGCGCTGGGGCTGGCTGGCCGTAGCCAACCTGCTGCGCAACCTGCGCGAGCAGTGGATCGAGAAGGATGGCGTGGAGGCGGCCGAGCAGATCCTGCCCAGTTTTCTGATCAATGATATCGACCGCGCCGGGGAGGCTGAAGAGTCCGCCGACGCATCCCCTGCTTATTCCGAGACCGAGGAGCCCATCATGCCAGACCCCAATCAGCCGACAGCCGAACAGACCGCCGCTTTTGCCGAACGGGAGTCGCAACTCAGCGTCCGTGAGCAGGGTATCGCAGACTGTGAGGCCGCTCTGGCGGCCGAGGAAGATCAGCGTACCGAACGCGAAGTGACCGACTTCGCGGAGCAGCTGGCAGGGGCCGGCCGTATCCTGCCGCGTCACCAGGCGGGCGTCGCGGCCCTGCTGACCCGCTTACCCAATGAAGCGCTGGAGTTCGGCGAGGGTGACGACGCCTACAGCGGCACCGCTGGCGGATTCCTGCGCGATTTCCTGAATTCACTGCCGGCCCAGGTGGACTGTACCGAGCACTCCGGAACCGGGCAGGAGGAGGCAACGGTCGATTTTGCGGCGCCCGACGGCTACACCGTGGACCAATCACAGCTGGCGCTGCACCGCAAAATCGTTGCGTACCAGGGCAAGCATGACACCGACTACGCCACCGCCGCACGAGCGGTGGGTGGCTGATCCCATTCATCGATACAGGAGACTGACATGTCGCAATCGATCCCCCTGCTCACCCTGACGGTTATCGCCGCCGGAGCACTGACCGCCAACCGTTTTGTCGGCCATGACAGCGATGTCGCCGCCGCTGCCGGCAACACGCTGGGAGTGGCACGGAATGCTGCCACCATTGGTGATTCGGCGGCCGTGGACATCCTCGGCACCGCCATCGTGGAGGCCAGTGACGCCATCGCTGCCGGTGCCTCCATCGAAGTGGATGCCACCGCACGGGCTGTCACCAGGTCGTCCGGTGTGACCATCGGGCGCCTGGTGAAAGCGCCGGGGCAGCCGGGGAGCAGGTGGAAGTGATCCTGCTACCCAACTAATCACCCAGACCTACAGGAGTAATAACCAATGCCGATGAATAACAGCCAGGTCCGGGTAATTGACCCGATCTTGACCAACGTCGCCCAGGGCTACCGCCATGCGGAGCACGTGGGCCATATCCTCTTTCCCCGTGTACCGGTACAAGTGGCCGGTGGTCAGGTGATGGAGTTCGGCCAAGAGAGTTTCCGGCTCTATAACGCCCGCCGGGCACCGGGCAGTAACACCAAGCGGGTGGAGTTCGGTTATCTGGGTAAGCCGTTCGCGCTGCTGCAGGATGCCCTGGAGGGCAAAGTGCCTTTCGAGCACCTGCGCGATGCCGGCCGCGTGCCGGGTATCAATCTGGGCACCCGCGCTGCCAACGCCACCATGCGGGCACTGGCGCTGGCGCTGGAGAACGAGCAGGCGGGTACCGCCCGCAACGCCGCCAATTATGACGATGACCACAAGATCGACCTGGCGGCAGCCAAGTGGACGGACGATGCCAATAATCCCAACAGCGACCTGGACATCGGCAAGACCGCCTGCGCTGATAGCATAGGCATCGAGCCCAATGTACTGGTGCTCTCCCGTGCCGCCTTCTTCGCCGCCAAGAACAACGCCAATGTGTTGGAGCGGTTCAAGTACACCAGCAAAGAGTCCATCACCGCAGAGATGCTGGCCGCCCTGTTCGATCAGGACCATGTGGTGGTGGGCAAGGCCATCACCTTTGACGATGCCGGCGCATCCACCGCTATCTGGGGAAAGGATGCCGTGCTGGCCTATGTGCCAGACAGCCCGTCAGGTACGGAGGAGCCGAGCTACGGCTACACCTACACGATGGAAAGCCACCCGATGGTGGAGCAGCCCTACCAGGATCGCAACGCCAAGAGCTGGATCTATCCGGTCACCTACGAGCGTGCTCCGGTGCTCTCGGGCATGTCCGCCGGTTACCTGTTGCAGAACGTCAGTTAAACCGGCGCATTCCAGGGATGGCGATTCAGGGGAGCGGGAGCGCTCCCCATCCATTATAGACAGCGGAGGCAAATGATGCCCGATTACAAGGTGAACCATCCGGTGAAGGTGGCCGGCGAGATCCACACCCCTGGTGGTAAGCCGATCACCGTCGATGCAGAGACGGCCGCGCCTGCGGTCGCTTCTGGTGCGCTGACGGATGTCAAGGTCATGGCTCCGCCGGGGTCCAAGACCAAAAAACCGGTGAAAAAGTGAGGCGCTGACCGATGCCCTACGCCACCACCCAAGACCTGATTGACCGTTTCGGTGAGGAGGAGCTGATCCAGCTCACTGACCGGACCGGTGCCGGTGTCATTGATACCGCCGTGCTAGATCGCACGGTAGCCGACGGCGAGATCGACGGCTATCTCTCGGGACGCTATGCCCTGCCGCTGGCCGAGGTGCCGCCAGTGCTGGTGCGGGTGGCCTGTGATATCACCCGTTACCACCTCTACGACGATGTGCCCCACAGCCAGGTGCGCACCCGTTACGAGGATGCCCGGCGGCTGCTGGCGTCGATCTCCACCGGCAAGGTGCAACTTGGGCTGCCGACAAGTGCCGGGGTGGAACCGATTACCGGCAGCCCCGAGGTGGATGCACCGGAGCGGATATTTACCGGCAATTCCCTGGAGGACTTCTGATGACAGACCCCATCGCCACTACCGAGGATGCCATCATCACCGCCGCCAAAGCCACCCTCGGCCAGACCGTCCGCCGGTTGGAGTCGGTGCCGGGCGGCTGGACGCTGGACACGCTCAAGCGGGCACTGCAGTTCGCACCGGGGGTTTATGTGACCTTTCAGGGGGCGGTTAACGGCATATCACAGGGCTACCTGAGCGGCCGTTTCACCGTCTACTGCGTCACCAAGGGTGCCGACGAGCAGGCGCGCCGACGCGGTAATGAGCGGGTGATCGGGGCCTATGATCTGGTGGCCCGGCTGGCCCCTGAGTTGAACGACCTGCGGGTGCCAGAGATCGGGATCCTGCAGCTGCGCGGCATCGACAACCTGTTCCGCGATGCCATGTTCGACCTGGGCGGCACGGTCTACGCCATCCAGTTTGAGTTGCCCAACATACCCTTGGACTACTTGGCGGACGAGTCCGCCATGGATGACTTCGTGACCTTCGACGCGGTGTATGACCTGAACCCACCCACCGGCAGCGGCGAACCCGAGGCCAATGACCACATGATTGGACTGGACCAATAGGAGAGACCATGAGCCAGACCCTGTATCTGAAACCTGCCGGCTCCGTCAAGGTACGCGACCCGCGAAACGGTGCGCACCTGACCACCGCCGGTGCCGAGTTGCCCAGGAACCACTACTGGCTGCGCCGCCTGAAAGACGGTGACGTGGTAGAGGTGAAAATGACCGCCGAAAAGAGGGCAAAACGAACCCCTATCAAGGAGCAATAAGCCATGTCTATTTCCATGAACCAGATCCCTACAAATGTCAGGGTACCGCTGGTCTATATCGAGTTCGACAACAGCCGCGCGGTGCAGGGTACTCCGGCCATCTCGCACCAGCTTCTGGTCTTCGGTCAGCGGCTGGCGGTCGGTAGCGTTGCGGCGGACGTGCCGACACGCATCACCTCCGATGCCCAGGCCGAGGACGGCTCGATGCTCGCGGAGATGCTGCTGGCGCTGCGTCAGGCGAACCGCTACACCGAGACCTGGGCCATCGCTCTTGATGATGATGGCGCGGCAGCGGCGGCTACCGGCAATATTGACACCAGCGGCACCGCCACCCGGAGCGGCACGCTGAATGCCTGCATCGGCGGCAAGCGGGTACGGGTCGGCATCAGTTCCGGCGATACCGGCGAGGCCGTGGCCACCGCCCTGGCCACGGCGATCAACGCCGACACTACCCTGCCCGTGACCGCCCAGATCAACAGCGAGGCCACCCAGGTGGATCTGACCGCCCGCAACAAGGGCGAGGCGGCCAACGATATCGACCTGCGTGTCAACTACTACCAGGGCGAGCGCACACCCAGCAGCATTACCGTGGTCATCACTGACATGAGCGGCGGCACCGCCAACCCCGATATCGCCGACGGCATCGCCGCGATGGGTGACGAGTGGTGGAACAGCCTGGTGATGCCCTACACAGACACCGCCAACCTGGACACGCTGCAGATGAAGCTGGCCGATCGCTGGGAGCCGCTGCGGATGATCGATGGCATCGCCTACAGTGCCCACAAAGGCACCCACGGCACCACCGGCACATTCGGCGGCGGTCGCAACGACCATCTGGTCAGCTGTCTAGGCACCGGTGCCAGCCCGACCCCGCCTTGGATCTGGGCGGCGGTCTATGCCGGCGTGGCGGCCTTCTCCATCACCAACGACCCGGCCCGGCCGCTGCAGACTCTGGTACTGGATGGCATTCTGCCGCCGGTGGTGGAAGACCGCTGGACGATGGAAGAGCGCAATCTGCTGTTGTATGACGGCATCAGTACTTACAGCGTCACCCGTGATGGCAAGGTACAGATCGAGCGCGCCATCACCACCTACCAGACCAACCGCTACGGCGTGGCCGATCCGTCTTACCTGGACGTGACCACTCCGGCCACTCTGGGCTATATCCGCTTCGCCACCCGCGCACGCATCACCCAGAAGTTCCCGCGTCACAAGCTGGCAGACGACGGCACCCGCTTCGGCCCCGGCCAGGCAATCGTCACCCCCTCCATCATCCGGGCCGAACTGCTGGCGCTGTTCCGCGAGTTGGAAGAGAAGGGCCTGGTGGAGAACTTCGACCAGTACCAGGCCGATCTGATCGTGGAACGCAATGCCGACGACCGCAACCGCGTGGACGTAATGAGTCCGCCGGACCTGGTCAACCAGTTGCGGATCTTCGCCGAGCAGATTCAATTCATCGTTTAAGGAGACCTGAGCAATGGCACAGATTACCGGTAAGGCGACCATCTACGTCGATGGCGAACAGCTGCAGATGGAGAACGGCGCCAAGGCCAACCCCGGCGGCATCAGCCGCCAGTTCGAGCGCCACGGGGGTCGCACCTATGGCCGCGAGGAGGAAGTGGTGCCATCCGTGGAAGGCAATGTGCTGCACACCAAGGATGTGGACGTGCTGACGCTCTCCGCCATTGAGGACGCGACTATCATCTTCGAGTGCGACACCGGCCAGAAGTACGTGATGCGCAATGGCGCCGTGGAGAACCCGGTGGAGATCGATGCCGGCAGCGGCAAGAGCGCCATCAAGTTCGTCGGCGATTCGTTTGACAAGCAGTGAAGGATCTTATGAACACGATTAAACGCGACTTAAAAGACGGGATTGAGATCGGCGGCAAGCGGGGCACCACCTTTGAGATGCGCACCGCCACCGCCGGCGACATGTTCGATGCCGAGATGCTGGCCCCGGCGGACAAGCCGGTCTCTTATGAGGGGGCGCTGATCAGCCGCCAGTTGGTGATGCTGGGTGATGTGCCCGGACCGATCGACATGGGTGTGATCCGCCGCCTGAGCCCGGCCGCTTCGATATCCTCTACAGCGCCCGCAATGAGCTGGAGGCGCAGGGAAAGTCCTTGTCGAGCAGCGACGGCGCTGGCACGAGCTGATCCTATTGCTGGGCGTGCGAACCGGCTGGAGCCGCGCCGAACTGATGGCTATGCCGACTGCCGAGCTGACATTTTATGCCGAGACCTTGATTGATCTGAGTAAGCCGGAACCGACCGATGAGTGATGCACTTAACCTGGCTCTGACCATTACCGCCGCTGACCTGTTCAGCGGCGTGATGCGTAAGTTCGAGAACCGTATTACCGGCGCGGGTGGGGCTGCCCGACGGGTCC
Organism: Candidatus Vondammii sp. HM_W22; assembly: GCF_022530855.2. Lineage (GTDB taxonomy): Bacteria > Pseudomonadota > Gammaproteobacteria > Chromatiales > Chromatiaceae > Vondammii. Next base: position 2,899,017 of record NZ_CP099567.1, read on the forward strand.
GCAAGGACTACGACACAATGGTCACCTCGGTGAACCGGGGCATCAAGTCGCTGGCAGTGGGCGGCTACATCGCCGCCAAGATGCGGCCCGGCATAGCGGCGGCGGCGGATCTGCAGGAGGAGATGATCGGTGTCCGGGCCGAGCTGGGCGGTGCCGGCACCAGTGCCGCCGAACTGGCCAGGCATTTGACCGATGTGCGCAAGACGGCGTTCGGCGTTCAGTCGTCAACCCCCTTCAATATTGGCCAGGTCGTTGCCCTGGAGAAAGAGCTGATCAAGGCCGGTGCCAATATACAGGACGTCATCGGCGAGCGGGGAGCGGCGGCGGCATCGGCCGCCCTGGCCACCTACGAAAAACTTGACCCGGTGCTCACCGGGAAAGCGCTGATCGGCATCGGCACCCCGTTCAAGATCGCCGCCTCCGGCTATGCCGATCTGGCGGATCAGATCTCCCGCGCGGCCTCGGCCTCTACCACCGGTGCCGCCGAGATCGCCGAGGCGGCCAAGTATGCCGCCGGGCCGCTGGCATCGATGCAGCGCTCATCCAGCGAGATGCTGACCCTGATCGCGTTGATGGCCCAGCAGGGCGTGAAGGGTTCAATGGCCGGCACCAGCCTGAAGAACTTCTTTTTGAAGGCCGCAGAGCAGCAGATGTTCAGGAATGCCAATGGTGAACTCAAGAGCACGGTCGAGATCATCGAGATCCTGCGCAAGAAGACCGATGGCATGGGGGGGCACAGCGCAGTGGCATTCTGACCAAGGTGTTCGGCCAGGAAGGCTTGCCGGTGGCCTTGGCTCTGCTCCAGAAGGGCGAGAAGAGCTTTGAGGATATTGTGCAGTCGATGCACGATGCGCAATCGTTGTCCGATAAGCTGGATGAAGCCATGAAGGGCCTGAACCGGCAGATCGACAGCCTGGGCGGCACCGGCAAATCCACGCTGGCGATATTGTTTGAACCGGCCCTGAAGCCACTGACCGCCGTTATTGGAAAGACCAACGAATGGACGGCGGCACTGGGCAAGGCCGCGCTGGAAAATGAGAACGTCGGCAAGGCGGTGACCTATAGGTACGGCGGCGGTGGGTGGCGGGGCCATCGCTTACGGGGTCGGAAAACTGTTCCAGGGCGGGGCTGGCCGGCCTGCGGGTGATGAAGGGCCTGAAGGGCTTGGGCGGTGCCGCCGCCGGGATCGCCACCGGCAAGGCGGTCGAGGCGGCCACCGGCGTGGCCCCGGTGTTCGTCACCAACTGGCCGGGGGGCGGCATGCTGGGCGGTGGCATAGGTGGTGGCACCGGCGCGGCGGGCGGCATGGCTGCCGGAGGCGTGGCGGGGAAGATCTTCTCCCGGGCCAAGACCACCCTGGGCCTGTTGGCCTCCACGCCGCTGTCAAAGCTGGGGATGTTCGGGGCAGGGGCAGTGGGCACAGCCGGTGCCGGGCTGGCGGCGGCCGGTGCCGCCGGGTATGGCATCGGCACGCTGATTGATCGCCAGTTGCTAGACAAGACCGAGACCGGACTGCAGATCAAGGACGCTATCGGCGAGGGCATTGCCCACGTGCTGGCGTTCTTCGGCAGTGACGAGGCCCGGCAGGCCATTGCCAGAAACAACCAGGCCGAACCGAGACGCGGTGAGGTGGTGGTACATGTGCGGCCCGAGAAGGGAGCCGAGGCACGGGCCGATCGCCCGCACTCGGGTGGAACCCTGGGGCTGGAGGTGGAGACGGAAGCGGGTGTTAGAGTGGGAGGGGCTTGGTAATGCTAGTCACCTACGGTCTGGCTGTGGCATGTGTATTCTTCCCTTAATACGGACACATGTCCGTACGCGGTTTTTGAGCCAGTGGTCCGATCGCATCTCAAAGCTGTGGCCGCCAAGCTCGAAGAAGCGAAGTGCAAGACGGTAAAACTCGTAGTCGGTGTGCTCGCGTCTCTCCGGGGACATCTCGTCGGCGTTTTCATGCATGACAATCAGCATTCCGCTGGAATCAAAGTGACAAGAAAAGCCCACCTGTTTTGGGTTGCTGCTTTCGCACTCGTGAGCCATGACAATGCCCCGTGGCGTGGTGGGTTCACCTGCCTGGGCGGCGGCGCTCATCAGCAGGGCGGCGATAATCCCGATGTAACGCATGTTGAAGACTCCTTTATTTCCTGTTCAGACCGGAGTGTAGCATGAGCTGGCGGGATACACTCAAGTCCCGCAGCAAGGGCAGCGCGGCCATGATGGGCCGCTTCCGCTCTGCTCGCTTTGTGGTACCCAACTCGGATGCGACGATCGGACGACGCAACGAGGTGCATGAATACCCCCTGCGCGATCTGCCCTATGTGGAAGACCTCGGCCGCAAGGCGCGACAGTTTCAGGCGGAGGTATTCGTGGACGGCAGGGTGGCCGATGGCGGTGATTACCTCACTGCCCGGGATGCGCTGATCAGTGCTCTGGAGGAGTCTGGCCCCGGCACTTTGGTGCATCCCTGGTACGGTACGCTCACCGTCAGCGTGACCGAGGCCAACGTGCATGAGTCCACCCGAGAGGGCGGTCGGGCCACCTTCCGATTGAGCTTTATCGAGGCGGGTGAGCTGCGCTTTCCGACTTCTGGCAGGGACACTCAGGTGGCCGTGGACCGGCAGGCGATGACTTCAGCGAGGTGTTCGACGTGACGGGCTTGCCGGGGTGGAGCGAGGCGGAGGTGGTGGCGGATCTCTACACCACCCTGACGGGACTGGAGAACCAGGTGGACGGCGTGTCTGCCGATATCGCGGACCAGATCCGCCACCCGGCCGGAATGGCCACCCGGCTGATCGGCAGTGTCCAGCGCCTGGGCGGGACGGTGTCCGAACCGCAGCGCGCCCTGCAGCTCTACAGCGCTCTGCTCGGTACCGGTGATGATGCGCCGAGCGTACCCGCCACCACGGCCACCCGACGCCGGCAGGCGGTCGGCAGCGCAGCGCTGCATCGCCTGGTGCAGCAGGTGGCGGTGATCGAGGCGGCCCGCGCATCGAGCCGGGCCGACTACGCCACTCGGGACGAGGCCCTGGACACGGCGGCCAGGCTGCAGGATGCGCTGGATGACCAGATGGAGGCGACCGATCCGGTGACCGGGCGGCCGGTGGGCGATGCGGTGTATGACGCGCTGCTGTCCCTGCGCGCGGCGGTGACCACCGACCTGCGCGGTCGGGGTGCCCGCCTGCCGGAGCTGACCACTTATACCCCGGCAGCGACCCTGCCGGCGCTGGTGGTGGCCCACCAGATGTATGGCGATGCCGAGCGGGCCGAGGAGATCATTTCACGTAACAGTATCCGCCACCCCGGGTTTGTGGCGGGGGGCGAAGAGTTGGAGGTGCTGAATGGCTAATTTTCTGAAGCTGATGGTTTTATGCTCGCCGGAGGGGTTCCATGCCTGACGTGCAACTGCACATCGAGGGCAAGCTGTACGGCGGCTGGAAGGAGATCAGCCTGACCCGTTCGCTGGATATCTTCGCCAATACCTTCGACCTGACCCTGACCGACAATCAGGCAAGCCAGGCGCGCACCGTCAAGCTGGGATCGCCCTGCCAGGTGCGCATCGATGGGGAGACCCTGATCACCGGCTACGTTGACCGCATCCGCCCTCGCTACGATGGGCGAAACCGCAGCCTGACGGTGTCGGGACGGTCGAAGACGGCGGACCTGGTGGACTGCTCAGTGCCGCCCCACAAGGTCAATGGAGTTCAGAAGCGAGAGCAGACGCTCCAGCAACTGGCTCAGTTTGTTGGCAACCTGGTTGGTGTTGGTGTGCGCTCCGAGGTGTCAGGTCTAGCTAAGCGGCGGGTCTCTGTTATTGAAAACACCGAGACACTGTTCGAGTTCCTGGAGGCTCATTCACGGGCTGACGCCGTGATGCTGTTGAGCGACACAGACGGCAGTCTGGTGATCACCCGTGCCGGCATAGAGCGCGTGGATACGGCGCTGGTGCTCGGCGAAAACATCGAGGAGGCGGAGGGTGCGTTCAGTCACCGCGACCGGTTCAGTCATTACTACGTAAGCACGCAGCAATCCAATTGGAACGACGATAAGCCGGAGCTGGCGGCGCATATCACCGGTGAGTCTGGTAATGTGAATGTCCGTTACCGGCCGACGACTGTCCCGGTTGATAGCATGGATGCGACTCAGGCCAAGCGCCGCGCCGAATGGCAGCGCAACGTCCACTATGGCCGGTCCCGACAGGCCACCTACACGGTGACCGGCTGGCACCACAAGGACGGTCTCTGGTCACCCAACACCCGGGTCCGGGTGCTGGATGAGTGGATGGGCTTCAACGATGAGTGGCTGATGATCGGCACCGTGGAGTTCGTGCTCGATGCCCGGGGCCAGCGCACCCGCCTGACCGTGATGCCGGCAGAGGCTTACGATCTGGTGCCGCTGCCGGCCAAGGATGGAGGTGACTGGTGAGCGAGTCCGCCATTCGCCGTTTGATCGATCCCATGCGCCGACGGCTGAGGCTGTTGGTGAGCCGTGCCGTGGGGCGCCTGGTGGATCCCTCCACCCTGCTGCAGACCCTGCAGCTGGAACTACTGCGCGGTGAGTTGCTGGATGGCGTGGAGCATGTCGAGGGCTACGGCCTGACGGCACACCCGCCCGCCGGGTTTGAGGCGATCAGCGCCAGCCTGGGCGGTGATCGTGGACACACCGTCTGTCTATCTGCTTTTCATCGCCGGTTCCGCTTGCAGAACCTGGCCCCCGGCGAGGTCGCCCTGTACACCGACGAAGACCAGAACGGTGGCCACCGCATCCGGTTCAAGCGCGGCCAGGAGATCCATCTGGTGGCGGGGGCTTCATCCATTGTGATGACCCCGGCCGGGATCACGATCACTGCGCCGACCATCGATATTGTGAAGGGGTGAGCATGTACGGAGTGGCACGCAAATCAGTTGACAGCGCCGGGGGTGCCCAGCTCAACGGCGGGCAGGGTTTCGTCACCATCGATGGCGCTCGGGTGGTGCTGCTGGGTGACCCGGTTCAGGGCCACGGAGAGGGCGGGCACGCAGGTCCGGTGATGGCAGAGGGTAGCAGCTTCGTCCGGATCAACGGGGTACCGGTCTGCCGGGAAGGCCACCTGGCCAGTTGTGGTCACGCCACCACGGGCAGCGATTACGTGAGGTTGAGCGACTGATGGATCTGGCAATTACCTACAACGACCGTGAGCTGACCTTCGCGCCAGCGGTGCAGAATGTCGATCTGGCCACCGAGTCCGGACTGCGCTCTGCGGTGCTGGTGTCGCTGTTCACCGATCGGCGGGCTGCCGACGATGACCCGCTGCCATCGAGTGCGCTGGATCTGCGCGGCTGGTGGGCGGATGCGTGGCCCGAGATGGCGGGTGACCTGGTCGGCTCACGCCTCTGGCTGCTGAGCCGCGAGAAACAGACCGCCGCCGTGCTGCACCGGGCGCGGGAGTATTCCGAGGAGGCGCTGGCCTGGCTGATCGAGGACCATGTGGCCACGGCAGTAGCGGTCAGTGCGGAGTGGATGCGGGCCGGGGTGCTGAGGCTGCAGGTGGCTATCACCCTGGCCGATCAAACCCGATTCAAAGACGTTTTCAACTATCAATTACAGGCTGCATAAATGGCATTTAACAGGCCCACATTACAAACCATTGTCCAGCGCATCCAGACGGACATCGAGAGCCGTCTGGCGGGGACCGACCCGCGTCTGCGCCGGTCGGTGCTGGGCGTGCTGGGACGGACATTAGCCGGTGCGGCACACGGCCTGCATGGCCATCTGGATTGGCAGAGCCGGCAGATCATCCCGGACACCGCCGAGGCGGAGATCCTGGACCGCTGGGCCAGCTGGTGGGGTGTCAGCCGCAAGCCCGCCGCAGCGGCCACAGGCAATGTCACCTTCACCGGTACGGATGGCGGTACCATCCCCGCCGGTGCCACCCTGCAGCGTGCTGACGCTCTTGAGTACACCACGAGTGCCGAGTGCATCATCACCGGCGGCACTGCCACGGTGGCGGTAACCGCATCCAGTGCCGGGCAGGATACCAGCGCCGTTGGCGGGGTGGCGCTATCGTTGGTATCCCCGGCTGCCGGGGTTCAGAGCACGACCACGGTAGCCACCGGTGGCCTGACCGGCGGCGCCGACGAGGAGACCGATGCGGCTCTGCGCGATCGCCTGCGCACACGGGTACAGAACCCGCCCCACGGCGGCAACTCGGCTGATTATAAAGCCTGGGCGCTGGAGGTGGATCGATGCGCGGCGGCCGGTGACGGCGGACCTGATAGTCGTCGCCCCGATCGAGTCGGCGGTGGATATAACCATCCGGATCAACCCGAATACGACCGCCGTTCAAATGGCTATCGAAGCGGAGCTGACCGATCTGTTCCGGCGCGAGGCATCGGTGGATGATGGTGCCGGATCTAGCACCATCCTGATCTCCCACATCCGCGAGGCCATCAGCCGTGCCGATGGCGAGTTTGACCATGTCCTGGTCACCCCGGCGGCTGATGTCGCGTTCTCGGCCGGTAAGATCGGCTCCCTCGGCAACATCATCTGGCAGGCGCTGTGATGGCCACCACAACCGACTATAAAGCTCAGCTGCAGGGACTGCTCCCACCGGGCCGCCTGTGGGACGCCCTGCGCGAAGACGGCAGCCTGGCCGACCAGTTGCTGGCCGCCCTGGCCGAGGAGTTCGCCCGTGTGAATGACCGTGCCGAGTCGCTACTTAACGAGGCCAATCCGCGTGCCACCTATGAATTGCTGGCCGAGTGGGAGGCATTCGCCAACCTGCCGGACACCTGCACCGGCAGCACCCTGACACTCCAGGAGCGCCGGGCCGTGCTGGTGCAACGTCTGACCGCCACGGGTGGGCAGTCGGTGACCTATTTCCAGTCGGTGGTCAAACGTCTGGGCTACACCGTCGAAATCACCGAGTACAGGCCGTTTATCTGCGGCATCAGCCAATGCGGTATGCAAGCGCTGAACCCGCCCAAGATGCGTTTTGTCTGGCGGGTACGCCTGACGGACCCACGGGTTACCTATTTCCGCTGCGGCGAGTCACAGGTGGGAACAGATCCCCTCTTGAAGATCAACCGCGCAGAAGACCTTGAATGCGTGCTGCGCCGGGTGAAACCGGCTCACACATCCCTGTTTATGTCCTACGAAGGAGCCTGAACCATGGACTATATACCACCCGTTGGAGGTGCCGCCGATGCCCCATACATTGACGGCAACCCCAACACCGGCACCGAGGGCAGCATCCCGCCTGCAGCAGCCATCGAGCACCCCATGCGGGAGATCGTCAACGCCATCACTGCCCTGGGCGGCGAGGCGGATAGCGGGAACCTTACCCAGCTTGGGGCGGTAATCGCGATGGCTATTGCGGCGGGGGAGTCGCCCGGCGTACCAACCGGCACGGTGATATCCGGCTATTACACCTCGGCTCCAATGGGATATATCGAGAACGCCGGCGTAGAGCTGTCCCGCACAACTTACGCGAATCTCTACAACCACACGGCGGCTGAGGGGCTGATCGTACCCGAGGCCGCCTGGCAGGCAGGCGAATACGGCATGTTCAGCAATGGGGATGGTGCCACGACATTCCGGGCACCGGACCTGCGCAGCGAGTTTCTACGGGGCTGGGATCATGGGCGCGGACTTGATGGCGGGCGGGCGCTGGGGTCGTTGCAGTCCGATCAGCTGATAAGTCATGATCACGCCATTTATCAGCGTACTAGTGTAGATACGATGCAAGCCGGTACCAACACTACACAGAACACTCTACAGGCGACCAGTGATAATAATGATAAACTGACCGCTGCTACGGGACGGTGCCGAAACCCGGCCCCGCAACGTCGCAATCATGCACTGCATTAAATACTAGAAGCGCATCATGTCGGCACCTATCTACCACAGTTACCACCACGAAACCGGCGAGTACCTAGGGCCGGTTACCGCCTCACTCGACCCGCTGGAGACCAAACTGGCTGGACAGACGATCTATATGCGCCCTCCCGCTCACGCTGCGGCTGATGCCCCTATTGGGGCGGCTGAGTGCGAGGTGGATATCTACATTAATGGCGTATGGACGCTCGTGCCAGATCATCGGGGTACCATCTACTGGTTACCCGATGGCTCGCGTCATAAGATCACTGATCTGGGTATCGAGCCGCCTATCGAGACACTGACCGAGGAGCCTGTGATTCCTCCCACCGAGGCTGAAATCATCGCGGCAATGGAACGTGTAATCGAATCCTACATGGATGCCATCGCCCAGGGACGACGCTGGGACAACCGCTGGACCTGCGTCGCTCGCTCAGGATACCCCAACGCGTGGCAGTCGGAGGCAGCCGCATATGGACAGTGGATGGATGCGTGTTGGGCGTATGCGTTCCAGGTGCAAACCGATGTACAGGCCAGCAACCGGACCGTGCCGACTGCCGAGGAGTTGATCGCCGAACTGCCGACGATGGTCTGGCCAGATTAGAAAGGCACCCCTTCCTGAAGTGAACCGAGGCTCACAGTGACAAATATCAGATGTGGTCATTGCAATAAATTATTAGCGAAAGGTGACGTAAAAAAATTACAAATTCAGTGTCCTCGATGTCGGACACTTAACCATATAGAGGGTCAAGGAACCCCCAGCGAGAACGCCATGAGCGTCAGCAGCAAAGGCGCAATTTATGGAGTTCAATCACAACAATATCAAGCTGGTCAAGACTGACTGCCTGGCGTTACTGAAAACCATATCCAACGATTCAATTGACCTGATAGCCACCGACCCTCCCTACTACAAGGTGAAAACTGATAGCTGGGACAGACTATTGAAGAATAAAGGGGAATTTTTCCACTGGCAGGATCAGATTCTGGCGGAATATCAGCGAGTGCTGAAACCCACTGGTAGCCTCTATATATTCTGTGGGCCGTATCTCGCCTCTGAGACTGAGATATTGGTGGGCACACATTTCCGGGTGCTGAACCATATCGTTTGGCGGAAGCCCCGCGGGCGGCATCTGGGATGCAACAAGGAATCTCTAACGAAGTATTTCCCCCAAACCGAGCGCATCATATTTGCGGAAAGCCGGAAGCGACAACCATTTCACTACGAGCCAATTCGTAGCCATCTGGCCGATACCCTCAAAGAAGCAGGGATTACGAATAAACAGATAAATTTGGCTACAGATACACAAATGAGTCATCACTGGACTAGCCGGTCACAGTTCAGCCTCCCCGCTGAAAAGCACTATGATACTCTCAGGCGAATTGCCCCTAAACTGAAGCCCTGGCGGCAACTACACTCCGAATATATGGCAATCAGGCTAGGGCCTCGCCGGAGGGGCCGTTTCTTCGCCGTTACCAAGCATGTACCGTTCACTGATGTGTGGGATTTTCCATCTGCTCAGTTTTACCCGGGCAAGCACCCTTGTGAGAAGCCGGTGGCTCTAATGCGCCACATAGTAGAGACCAGCAGTAAACCCGGCGCATTGGTGCTCGATGGTTTTGCAGGTAGCGCAACCACTGCCATTGCAGCTCACCAATTAGACCGCAAGTTTATCGGTAGTGAGATGGGCGAGACTGAATTTAACCATGCCGTGGATCGGCTGACTGAATGTTTGACTAGCAGGCTTTAAAACCACTTTGAGACAGAATAACTCTTATCGCTAATTGACCGGGGGTCTATCGCAAAATGAACGGCGCGCTACAGTTTTAACTGACTTTCTGGATCATTGTTGTTAGATTGCCATTCACACTCCTTCAAAAAAAGATGAAAATGGCCTTTCAGTACGCCGTTAAACTAACGCATATGTCACTTTGCCTGATTCCAAGAATTCTCTATTCCGTGTAATATGGTTATGCTTGTTTGCGAATAACTTACTGTGATTTATTCGATAGTGCTTAAATTCTGAGACATCTAATGCATTAAAGCTTCTCCATGTGTCGGTATAAACAATACTGTCGGGCTTTACCTGTTGCCTAAACTATAGACATTAATGTTCTGGCTTTAGCATCGGGAATAATAACGGTAAATACCTTAGGCATCTCTGATTAATTGTGGCTTTTGTTTCCGCACATCTTCCATTGCCATTCATACGATATGCTGGATCACCCAATACCGATGTAACAACCAACGGGGTTAAGAGTGTCCCTTCTGGCCAGTATTCCCCCCATTGCTCGATGTTGTCCAGGTTCCGGCGCAAGTACTGCAACTGTTGCTTGATCCCCCAACGCCGTACCTTTCCGGCAGGCCGCCTCTGCTTCACTATCGCGAGGTAAACTTTACGCACCTTTTCACGACAAGTTCCGGGTTTCTTTTTCAATGCCGTCCTGGGATGGAGAGTGTCGATGATCTACTCACTGAACTCCCTGGCTTCATTCAACAAACCCAGGTCGGCAGGATAACGAATTGCCTGTGGAGCAATTGTCGCATCCAGAATCAATTTGCCCTGGCGTTCCGATGCCTCTTCCTCAGGTGCACCCCCTGAAACTGAGGGTGGTTCATCATCGCCTTTTTGTTGCAACTTTCCTGTTTCACCTGGTCGACTCTGAATGGCTGGGCTTTTTTTTGCCTTTATACTTTACCAGCGCATCGATAACAGCTCCATGAAATACCTCAAAGACCGACTGCCCCATCCGCTTGCAAATCTCAACAAATAACGAAGGGGCAAACGGCGCATCCATCTGATAACCCGATAGCCCTACGAAATGCTGACAATAGGGATCTTCCCGGATCTGCAGGACAGTCTCTCTATCGGAAAAGCAGAGCTGGTGCTTAATGACTACCGCGCCAATGACCAGTCTCTTGGATAATCAGTCAAGCGTACAGAGATGTCAGCGCCTCTTGAGTGTTGTATCTCCATACCCTCTCCACCGACACTAACACATTAGGCACCTGACGAACCAGCAGCTATCACTTGTCCTGACAAGCATAAATGTCTATCCTGCCCGCTCGCAGACCCAACAGAGAGAAGCACCATGTCCGACAACGAACAGCGCGCCATTTTCATCTTCCCCGGCCAGGGCTCCCAATACCCCGGTATCGGCAGTGACCTGAGTGCCGAGTTCGACTCAGTCCGAAAAATATACCAACAGGCCAGTGACGTACTGGGCTATGACATGGCCAAGCTCTCGTTTGAAGACCCGGATCAGCAGATCAACCTCACACGCTTCACCCAGCCGTTACTGCTGACCCACCATATCGCCTGCCTCACCGTTTACCGTGAGCTGGCCGAAAACCCCATAGTACCCGTTATGTCGGGCGGACACAGCCTGGGCGAGTACAGCGCATTGGTAGCCGCTGAGGCACTGAGTTATGAAGACGCCCTGAAGCTGGTTTCCAGGCGTGGTGAACTGATGGGCACCCATGGCGAAGGGGAGATGGCGGCACTGACAGTCGACCTGGAGATAGCCCAACCGCTCTCAGACAAACACTTCTGCGGCATCGCAGGACTAAACCTGCCGGACCAGACAGTCGTAGGCGGTGCAACTGCGGACCTGGATGCGCTATCGGAAGAGATGGCTGAACTCTACCCGAAAAAGCGAGCTGTGAGACTCAAGACCGAAGGCGCATTCCATACCTACTATATGGTCACTGCCGCGCGGGAGTTCCGTAAAGAGCTGGATAAGGTTGAAATCAAACAACCCGGACTTAAAGTGCTCTCCAACTATACCGGTGGCTTCCACCAGGCAGACGCGGAAACGATCAAATCCCGGCTCTTCTTCCAGCTGTTCCACCCGGTGAACTGGGTCGGCTGTCTGCAGAGTGCGCTGGACGACGGCGTCAACCTGTTCGTGGAGTTCGGCGGTGGTATCGGCAGTGGTGAAGGTCCCGCTGAGAAGCGCCCCAATCTGGAAGGGATCATCAAAAAATTCACCCGCCGCGCCAAACCACGCCCTGAGTATATGCCTGCGATCAATATCGAGAGCATCAAGGCAGTGGCAGAATCAACGCCATAACGGCGGCAGTGCCGGCTCTTTTTTCCGGCTGCTATCCTCTGTGCCGGGTAGCTCGGTGATCAGATCTGACAACCTGCCACCATCCCAGCTTCCGGACTCAGTACTGTAGAGGCACCGATTCAGTTCGCCCAATGCCTCCTTGGCAGCCGGTGCTTCAATCCGCGCCGCTACTGCATCCAATCCGCTGGGAGGATCTTCCGGCCAGTGAACCGAAGACCATTCCAATAGCGCGGCGACTGCACTCGCTGGATCCCCATCCCTACACGCCTGCCTGAAGCGGCACCTCTCCTCTGCCGCATCCGGTCGCTCTGTGATGGGTGGTGCGGTATCCGGCACAGAGAGCCTGACTCGCCGTCTATATTCACGCCATAAGAAGATACCTGTAATTAGCCAGAGAGCCGCTAACAGCCCGGAAATCCAGGGCCAGGGCAGGGCTTCTATCCCGGCAAACCGTCCCGACTGGCTACCAGCTAAACTGAGACCTCCCTCCTCCACATCCTTATCAACCTCAGGTGTTGGAGGTATAGCCGGCACAGGTTCCGTAGCCACAACAGCAGGGGGGGGAGGTTGTAAAGCACCCACGGAAGGGAGAACCGTGATCACTCGCTCAGGAAGTTCTTCAGTCATTTGCCGGTCAGTAGTAGTATCCCACCAGTGGAGACGGACTGCCGGTATAACCAGCGTTCCGGCATGGGAAGGGATGAAAGTGATCTTCTGTTTGCGAAGCCCCTCTACACTCTCTACAAGGTCCCGGGTCTCAACCTCTTCCTTGTCAGGATAGAGCTTGAAACCATCCACCGACTCCGGCACCAGGTTCGGCAACTGCCCCCCGGTCAAGCCCCGTGCCCGCAGAATCAACGTACGGGTCACCGGATCACCCACATGGATCTCTTCAGTTTCAGGTTGCCACTCCTCACTCAATGCCAGAGATTCAGCCGGTAACCAGACACGACCCAAGGCCGCTGCCGGAGGAGGGAGCACTATCATGGAAACGGCTTTACCCCTTAACCGTATCCGGCGTGTGCTGGTAAAGAGATCATCAAACGGACTGTTCTGAAAAATATTACCGAAGCGCCCGGAACGGTACTTTCTACGCTCCAGGATCTGTCCGTTGAATACCGGTGCTGACAGCTCAAGCGTCCCGCTGGCCTGAGGGAAAACAGCATAGCGCCGCTCTATCACCTGATAGCGGTGGCCGTTGCGGTAGCTGGAGAATGTGTGGTCCTTACCCAGACGGCGTATCAGTGCCTGCTCCGCTTTGGGGTCTGATATGCTCCCTCCACCCAAATCGACAACATGGAACAACTGCACTCTGACCAGCACCTGCCCCTGGAGATATACCTCCTCCGGTTCAATTACCATTTCAATAAAAATATCACCGGCAGAATCTCCCGATGCCGCGCTGTTCTTCTCCACCGTGAGTTCAAGTGCAGGGCTCTGCTCACCCGCAAAATCCAGGGCGGGTATCTCTATCCGGCCAAGACGCTTAGGGCCCAAGGTCAGTGTCCAGGTGGTACGGGCATCCTTGGAACCATTGATAATAGTGATACTGCTGCTTGTTCTGCTGTCGAGCAGATCAAAATTCTTCAGCAGGGGGGTTGTATCCGGCTGGGCAGCCGTCTCTCCCTGAAACACGATTGTCAGTTGTACTGTCTCACCATCGGTAATCCGGTTGTGATCCAGCTGAGCATTCAGCTGCGCGAAAGCCCCTCCAGGAAGCAACAACAGCAGCCAGAGCAGAAGATAAAAAAACGTTCTATTCGCTGGCAGACATCGAGTCACCACCATCATTCGCCTCTCTTTTCTCTCAACAGATGCTCCAACATAAACTTACGCCTTAGCAGGCCCGATGGATCATCCGGTATCTGACGCAGCCACTGCTCCAGGGCGAGCTCCTTTTCATCCGGAAGTTCTCCCGATTCATCCTGACGGGCAATCCCTGACTCCTGCCCACTCTTTTCTCCCGCTTGTTCAGACTGCTGTGACGGCATCACATCCCTTTTTGCCGCTTCAGCTGTATCGCGTTGCTGCTCACCTAGCTTAGATTCACCCTGCCTCTCGTCCTCTGCATCTTCATCATCCGGCCCATCTCCCTCTCCAGACGTCTCCCCGGGAGCTTCATTGCCATTTTTATCGCTCTGCTTCTGCTCTTCGTCAGATTCAGAGTCATCACTGCCTGGCTGTGGCTGACCTTCTCCATCCTCTTCCCCGGACTGGCCTGACCCACCCTCTTGCTCGCTCTGCTGACGCTGTTGCAGCAATTTTTCCAGCAGATCCCGGTTGAACTGGGCACCCCGGTCACCAGGCTGCCGCTTCAGCGCCTCGTCATAAGCCTCGATAGCCTGTTGCCACTCACCACTGCGAGCCAGGGCATTACCCCTGTTATAGGCATTGACCTCTCCGGTAAATGACGCTGCTGCACCCTTGAAGTCACCTGAACGGTAACGTGCTATTCCCTGCCATCCTGCATCCTGAAACAGCTCGGCCGCAGACTTAGGGCGCCCCTGTTTTAATTCGATGGCAGCACGCTGATCCGGCCGCTGCCAGAGACCATCCATCCCAAAAGCTTGCGCCACGGGTGGAGGCAGTATCAGTACAACCAGAAAAGCACCGATCCAGCCGCGGCGAAAACCGGCAGCGGCGATCAGCAGAAGAGGGAGCAATAGCCAACTCCCCTGTTCAACCCAGCGTTCAACACCTCCCTGCTGCTTTTCAGCTTCACCTAAATTCAGCAGCTCGCTCTCCATCAACACCTGCTGCAGGTCTGTTTCATCACTGGTTAACAGGCTGTAGTGGCCACCACCCATCGCTGCCAACGCCTTCAGGTCACGGGGACTTAGGCGGGCCATCTCAGACCCTGCACTATCGCTATTGGCAGCACTGCCATCTAAACGAGGCACAGGCGCACCCACCTCTGTACCCACACCCAATACCGAGACCCTCATCCCCTGATGGTTCAGCTTATTGATCACAGCAAGAGAAGAGGCCATATCAGCAACGCCATCGGTTATCAGCAGGATGTCACCCCGACTCCTGATGCCTCGCTTGAGCAACTCACCCGCCATCTGCAGCGCAGGCGCTCCTGCATCTCCCGGCACTGGAATAATATCCACTGAAAGTGCATGAAGCATCGTCTCTATGGTTGCCACATCATCCGTAAGCGGGGTAACCACATGAGGCTCACCACCGAACACCACCAGAGCTGTGCGCTCCTCCCGGCTCTGTTCCAATATATCCCCCAGCTTGAAACGGGCTCGTTCCAGGCGGCTGGGAGTAAGATCTTTTGCATTCATTGAAGGAGAGAGATCAAGTACCAGTACCCGTTCCAGATGAGTCTGAAATACCGGTTCCGGCAAGCGCTCCCAAGTGGGCCCGGCAAGCGCAAGAATCGCCAGCAGCCAGGCCAGGCCCAACAGAATAAACGGTAGCCGACGAGCCTTATCATTGCCGCCTTTCAGCAGCAGATACGGCAACAGCTCAGGGTCACAGATATTGCCCCAGGCTGCCGCTCCCCGCTCTCTCCGCCGCAACATCAGCAGAATCAGAATCACCGGTAACAGCGCCAACAACCAAGCCGGGCGCAATAGATGAAACTGATTAAGAAATTCGCTCATACAGCACCTCTTTTCAGAGGTGGAAGGAGGGCTGAGAACCCCCAAATCAAAGTGAGCAACAGCGCGGCACCCAGGGGCCAGGGGTAGAGAGAGGTCACCGGATGCACCACTCTACTCCCCTCTTCAACGGGCTCCAACTGATCCAGTCGCTGATAGATTTCGGTCAGTCCTTCACGATCACGGGCACGAAAATAGCTCCCCCCGGTGGTTTTTGCAATCGCTTTCAGGGTAGCTTCATCCAGACCGGAGAAGGGGTTGACAGTCTGACTTCCAAACAGTCCCTGGACTCGCATCCGCTCCGCCCCCACGCCAATGGTATAAACCCGCAACCCAGCCTGAGCCGCCAACTCAGCAGCTTGTAGTGGCGGCACCTCACCGGCGGTATTGGCACCATCCGTCAGCAAAATAAGGACTGCCCGACCTTCAGGCGCATGACGCAGACGCCTTACCGCCAGGCCGATGGCATCACCAATCGCCGTTTCACGGCCGGCAATACCGATCATCGCCTCATCCAGCAGGATCTTCACCGTGACCCGGTCAAAACTGAGTGGGGACTGCAGATAGGCCTGACTGCCAAACAGAATCAATCCAACCCGGTCACCTTTGCGCCGCTCGATGAATTCACCGGCCACCTGCTTGATCACCTCCAGCCGGCTGGCCTGACTGCCATCCGTGTCCAGGTCAGGGGTCTCCATGCTGCCGGATGCATCCAGCGCAAACATCAGGTTACGGCCCGCCTCCGGGAGTTCAATCGGTTCGCCCAGCCATTGAGGTCGGGCGGCTGCCATCAGCAGAAGCAACCAGACAAGAATCGCCAGATACCTGCCGGGATGGCGGGTGACATCAGAATGTATACTCGCCAATTCACTCAGATCAGCAGTGAACGGAATATAGAGTGTCGCCCCGGCAGAGACGATCGCAGCCGGCAGCAGACGGCCCAATATCCAGGGGAGGGGGGTCAACAGGAGAATCCAGAGCCAGTCGAAATGGATCACTTTCTCAATCTCTTGTTGCGCTTGATCCAGCGCCGGATGAGCTTCAGCAGCGCCTCACGATCTAAACTGCATTTCTCACCAGATTTCGCAGCAAAATCATCCAGAAACGAGCTCTGTTGGTAAGGCCCTTCAAGCAGTGCCCGCCCAAAGCCCTGGAGAAATTGACCACCACCTCCATGCTCATCGAGAAAAGAGAGCCATCTCTCTCCGGTCAGGGATGCCACCGAAGCAGGAGGGAAACAGACCAGCGCATAGCGACGAAGCAGCATCGAAAGCCGGGCAAGCATTTCGCTATCATTCATCACACTTCTGAGTAGCGCCAGCTCACGCAACGCCTGCCGACGGGTGACACCGCGTCGCCACCAAAAAACAGCAAACACAATTAGGGTCAGGGTAGTGAGGGCAAGCAGCCACCAGCCCGGAGCTGGTGGCCACCAGGAGACTGCTGGCGGGAGGTGCAGGGGGCGCAATGAGCTGAGTAGATCATCAGAATTCATGTCACCCTCCCGTGACGGGCCAGGCCGGACCTTAATGACAACAATGGCTCATCGGCAGTTGAGAACGCTGCCAATGTGATCCTGCTACGCTGGGAAATGCCGGTTAATCGCTCCCGATGATCAAGAAAATTCTTTTTCCAGCCGGAAATCACCGCTTCAGATGCGGTATCAAGTTCCATCTGCTCTTCTGGCGTACCCATGCGGTAACGCCCAGGCGGAGGAGGCAAACCTTCGACCGGATCGAAAATCAGTCCCATCAGCAGATCATTGTGCCGGGCAAGCCGTGCTATCAGCAGTTCACCCTTCTCACCCAATTCAAGGAAATCGCTGAGAATAAAAATCAGGCTGCCGGGACGTGTCAGTCGATCGAGCTGCCCCAGAGAATCTCCGAGGCGCCCCTGCATCAGCACTCCAGGCTGGGTCGGCTGAAGAGACTCAATGCCATGCAGCAGTCGCAAGGCACCGGTCCGGCGACCCATGGGCGGTAACACCATACTTCCATCCGAACTGCTTACCACGCCCCCAATCCTGTCTCCTGCCTGCACCGTAGCCCATGCAATCAGAGCGGAGATTCTGGCCGCAAGCACCGATTTAAACTGATGCCGGGTGCCGAAATACATCCCAGGATGCAGGTCCACCAGAATCAGCACCGACCGTTCCCGCTCCTCCCTAAACAGCTTGGTGTGGATACGGCCCCGCCGGGCAGATACCCGCCAGTCGATAGTGCGGGCGTCGTCACCCGCCTGATAGGCACGAACCTCATCAAACTCCAGGCCGCGTCCTCGGTAGATCGATAGATAACCACCCGACTCCGCGGCAAGTTGACTGTGCCGGGCACCCAGTTCCAAGCCACGGGCGGTAGCCCGTAACCGGATCAATTCATCAAGAGTGGCATGAACTGCAGACATAAAAACGGCAGATCAGGGAGCAGGAACACGCTGCAGCAATTCAGCCACACACTGTCCGGGAGTAATACCCTCTGCTTCGGCCTCAAAATCAAGCAGCACACGGTGCCGCAGAGCATCCGGGGCAATGTTGATTACATCTTCAGGGGTTACGAAGTCGCGACCCGCCAGCCAGGCCAAGGCACGGGCACCATGCTCAATAGCAATGGCTCCACGTGGGCTGGCACCCCAACTGATCCAGCCTTCTAGGTCGGTGCCATAGCGGCCGGGATTTCGTGTTGCCTCTACCAGCTCGACAATATAACTCTCCACCGGCAGTGAGAGATGCAGCGACATCGCTTCGCGGCGGGCGGTGAAGATCGCCTCCTGAGTTACTGGATTGGAAAGGGGAGCGATTTCAGCTGACTCCTGCAATGCCTCCCGCCGGGCCAACTCAAGAATGCGGTGACTCGACTCCCGTGGGGGGTAGCCGACCTCCACATGTAGCATAAAACGGTCGAGTTGCGCCTCCGGAAGTGGATAGGTGCCCTCTTGCTCTATGGGGTTCTGGGTTGCCATCACCAGGAACAGCTTTGGCAGCGGGTAACTTTTTGCCCCGACGGTAACCTGTCCCTCACCCATCGCTTCAAGCAGGGCAGACTGCACCTTGGCTGGCGCCCGGTTGATCTCATCAGAGAGCAGAAGGTTGTGAAAAACAGGACCCTGCTGAAAATGAAAGCTGCCATCTTCCGGCCGATAGATATCACTGCCGGTAATATCCGCCGGCAACAGATCCGGGGTAAACTGAATTCGATGAAAATCTACTTTCAGCCCTGAGGCCAGCGCCTTCACCGCCCTTGTCTTGGCCAGACCCGGAGCACCTTCCACTAACAAGTGTCCATTGGCCAACAGCGCTACCAGCAGCCGATCGACCAACGCCTCCTGGCCGATAATCTGCTGTTCGATATGTTGTTTGAGTTGGTGGATAGAATCTCTGTGTGGCATAAATACTTCTCTATACTGCTTATTGAAAATTCCAGCATGTTTGTCCTACAGATTGAAAAAAAGTTCACTAGCACCTCTTTTCTGTCTCCCAGTGAATTACACAGACGCAGGATTATTTCTCAAAACACCGCGTAGATTTCTAATCGGAGGCTCTAGCTCAGCTTTCATTCCGAGTGCTATTTTACATTTACTTCATGCAGGACACTATCAGCATCTCTTTTCCCTTGGAATGGACTGTACAAGGCTAAAATAGCAAACCTTCGCTTCGCTTATGTGGACTCCCCTCCATCAACAACGAAATGATTAAAATATAGAATAAATGCGTGCTTATGTGCGAGCTCTAATTTGGGCAGCTAACCCAGGCCCAATGATTTTTACGCGAACTGTATGGTCAAGTCTCTCCAGCGAGTTTGTTTGCTCTGTGCGAAGCACTGACTCTTACAGTTGATTTGTCATCTACATTAAGAATGCTTTTTGTTGGTGATTGTTACGCTTAAGCCAATAACGGCTCAGCTTTATATTCTGTACCTTCCGTCAATAGGGCAAATGCCGTCCTGACCGTTTTGTTTGCTAATGCCACCGCTACACATTTTTTACTTTTGCACTCAAGCAATTGTTTTACCCTCTTTTCCTTTTTTGTTTGCGGTTCTCGTTTGTCAACATGGTTGATAACGGATATCGAGCATTTTTACCCGCCCCTCCCAATTTCAATTATACCTCCCACCACAAGCAAACAGACGATAAGCAATATTATCTGTCTCATCCTGCCATGGATAACCAAGATCCTTGAGGAACCGACTAAATTCACGTTTCTCGCCCTGATCGATCTGTACCCCCATGAGTACTCGACCATAGGCTGCACCATGATTGCGATAATGGAACAGACTGATATTCCAGCGCTTGCCCATTTCAGTGAGAAAATTGAGTAGGGCTCCAGGCCGTTCCGGGAATTCAAAACGGAACAGACTTTCATTTTTCACCCCGGGGGCATGCCCTCCCACCATATAGCGAATATGCAGCTTAGCCGCTTCATTATCAGTTAAATCCACCACGGAATAACCTTTATCACTAAGCTGATCTAGCAACGCCTCCCGCTGCTGAGGACTATCATTCAACTCAACGCCAACAAACACATGGGCACGCTCTGTATCCGCATAACGATAATTGAATTCGGTGACACTCCGCTTGCCAATGGCCCGGCAGAAATGTAAAAAACTGCCGGGTTCCTCCGGTATCTCAACCGCCAGCAGCGCCTCTCGCTGCTCACCCAACTCTGCCCGTTCGGCCACATGACGCAGGCGGTCAAAGTTAATATTGGCACCACTCTCAATGGCGATCAAACTCTGATCTCTCAAGCCTTCTCTCGCAACATATTTTTTCATCCCCGCCACTGCCAGAGCACCGGCAGGCTCTGCGATGCTACGGGTATCATCAAACACATCCTTGATCGCCGCACAGATCTCATCCGTGTTGACCAGAATCACCTCATCAACCACTTTACGGGCAAGCCGGAAAGTCTCTTTACCGATCATTTTGACTGCGACACCATCGGCAAAAATACCCACCTGCTTCAGACTTGTACGCCTGCCTTTTTCCAGGGAGTGCTGAAGCGTAGGAGCATCTTCAGGCTCTATGCCGATAATTTTCACATCAGGATAGACGTATTTTACATAGGAGCCAATACCACTGATCAACCCACCACCACCCACAGGGACGAAAATAGCATGAGGCGGACCGGCATGCTGACGCAACAACTCCATGCCGATGGTTCCCTGCCCTGCGATCACCTCGGGATCATCAAACGGGTGAATGAATGTCATACCCTTTTCGTCAGCTAACTGTAACGAGTGCTCATAAGCTTCGTCATATGAGTCCCCATACAAAACTGTCCTGGCGCCAAGATCATGTACCGACTGAACCTTGATCGGCGGGGTTGTCTTCGGCATAACAATCAATGCCCGAATATTTAACCTTCTGGCAGAGAGCGCCACACCCTGAGCATGATTACCGGCAGAAGCGGCTATCACCCCCTGCTTACGCTGAGCATCAGAAAGATTCCGCATACGGTTATAGGCACCCCGCAGCTTAAAAGAGAAGACAGGCTGCAGATCCTCACGTTTTAAGAAGACCTGATTCTCCAGGCGACGAGACAGGCGAGGCGCTTCATCGAGCGGCGTTTCATTGACCACATCATAGATCTGGGCCCGGAGTATTCTTTCAATATAGCTTTGAGGCATTGCACTAATCCCGAAATTCACATCAACAACAAAACCATAATATACCTTAAATATTGTCAAGAACGCAGAGATCGCTAAAAACCACAAAGCGTTAAATTGCACTGAAAACTGACCCACCCGGTCAAGCCAGATTATGGCTCATTTCTTGGATTTTTGTTTGGTTTTTCTCCCCTTATGACGCCTCTGAAAATCTTCTCAAATCAGCGATAATAGTAACCAACTCAAGCAACCATTGATAAAAGCCATGCAACCGAGTTTTTTGATCATCAAGACCGACTTGAGCTCCTTGAGCAACAGGGAGACCCGCTGCCAAAGCTGGAAAGGACCATAGACTGGGAGGCTTTTCGAGTATTGTTGGGCTCAGTTTATAAAAACAGTGCTCCCTGTAAAGGCGGGCGTCCACTTTACGATGTGATACTGATGTTCAAGGTGAACTACAGCATTTGTTCAATCTGAACGATGATCAAACAGAGTTCCAAATACGGGATCGCTATAGCTTTTGTCGTTTTCTTGGGCTGAGCCCGGAGGATAAGGTACCCGATGCCAAAATGGTTTGAGTATATCATGAGCGCCTGAAAGAACGGGGCCTTATTGATAAACTCTTTTCAGAGCCGTTGATCCAGATTGATGCAGCAGGCTTCAGTGCTCGCAAGGGACAGATTGTAGATGCCACTATCATTCCAGTACTCAGGCAACGTAATACACGAGAGGAAAATAGGCAGATCAAAGCGAGGATAGCCCTGAGGCGTGGAGCGATAACAAACGCCGCTAGAAGAATGTTGAAGCCCGCTGGACCATGAAGCATGGCAAACCCGCTATGGGTACAAAAACCACATCAGCATAGACCGGAAGCACAAGGTCATTCGCAAGTATACGCCATCACATCAGCAGAAGTTGACGAGATAGCCGGGTCTTCGAGGAACTGCGGGATGAGAACAACAGTAATGGCAGCGTCTGGGCCGATTCTGCTTACCGTAGTGTAGAACGGGAAGCCGCTTTACCGGGCGCGCATTACCGCAGTCATATTCATCGCAAGTCGGCACGCAAACGCCCTTTGAATGAACGGGAGCAAGAGGCAAACCGAAAACGATCAAGAGTTCGGGCTCGAGTTGAGCACGTGTTTGCCCAGCAGGCCAATCGACTGGTGCGTAGCATCGGGCAAGCCAGGCCGGCGTGAAGATGGATATGATGAATTCGGTGTACAACATGAGTCAATTGGTGTGGCTGGCCGGATGAAGCGAGGTATGGATATGGATGTTGCCAGAAAAACGAGTGTGAAGAGACCGGGCTCTCCTGATTCACTAGAGACTATCGGGCTTTGTCCGGTTCTTTAGGGGTTCCCTTATTACTGGTTGAGTTTTCAAAAAGATAACGGCCATGGCTCTTCCCCTAACCGAGTGGGTAGACTAACGTACCCCCTATGAGAGATAAAGATCTATACGCCAGTATCAAGAGCCTTGGCGGGTTAGCAGTGTAAAGTTGGCTCTTCAGCAGATCAGGGTTACGCGTGGGTCACTGTAATAGGCGCAATTTAACACGCTGGTGCCTCAGGGAAATTCTGAATCTTACAATATGTAATCTTCGCGTACTTTGCTTCGTCTTTAGAGGGTGTCCTGAATTCTGTGTAACTGTCTATCATTAAACCCAAGCGTGGTTGAGGATAGGCGCTATGAACAAGAAAGAACTACAGGCGATCGCTCATGCGGCCGCTAAAAATATCAAGACGGAAGACGACCTCAAAGACTTTTTTGCAGATGCTAACCAAGATTACGACCGAAGCGGCACTGAACGCTGAGTTAGATGATCATCTTGGCTTTGAAAGGCACGAGCAGTCCGAAGCTGACAATAACCGCAACGGCTATGCCAGTAAGACTAACCGAACGGAAGCTGGCCAGTTCGAGCTCGATACACCACGCGACAGAGCTGGGAGTTTCGAGCCCAAGCCCGTTAAAAAACACCAGCGTCGATTTACTTCCATGGACGACAAGATTATTTTCTTGAGGGCATGACAACATGAGAAATCGTCACGACCGTTAAAGAAATGTACGGTGCTGATGTCTCCGCCACCTTGATTCCAAAAGTGACTGACGCTGTTATTGAACAAGTGATTGAATGGCAATCTAGGCCACTGGATGCGGTCTATCTCATTATTTACCTGGATTGTATTGTCGTAAAAATCCGGCAAGACAAGAAAGTGATCAATAAGGCAATTTATCTGGCACTGGGCGTGAACATGGAGGGCCACAAGGAATTGTTGGGGCTCTGGCTGTCAGAGAATGAGGGTGCCAAGTTCTGGCTCAATGTACTCACAGAGCTCCAGAATCGCGGCGTGAAGGATATACTGATAGCCTGTGTTGATGGCCTGAAGGGCTTTCCAGACGCAATCAATACAGCGTTTCCCGAGACTCAGATCCAGCTCTGTATTGTTCACATGGTGCGCAACTCGATGAAGTACGTGCCCTGGAAAGACTACAAGGCAGTGACGGCAGACCTGAAGAAAATATATAAGCCTGTCACCGAAGATGAAGCGCTACTGGAACTTGATAATTTCTCTAACCGATGGGACGACAAATATCCCCAGCTCAGCCGTTCGTGGCGTAGCCACTGGCACAATCTTAATGCCCTGTTTGGCTACCCTGAGGACATCCGCAGGGCAATCTATACAACCAATGCCATCGAGTCAATGAACAGCGTGGTTCGCAAGGCAATTAAAAAACGGAAGCTATTTCCGACCGACGACTCGGCAATGAAAGTGGTGTACCTGGCGGTGCAGCAAGCATCAAAAAAATGGACCATGCCGATTTGCAATTGGAAACCAGCACTGAATAGATTTATGATTGAGTTCGAAGAACGCTTGGCGGAATACATTTAACCCGGGCAGTTACACGGAAATCGTTACACCCTCCGTCTTTATGACAAGCACACACATTTCCACCCATCACTCTGACCCAAGCCAAAATTCAGGAAAATAAAACGGCAGCTTCTTGGTTCCGGCCTGTGACAGAATGATGAAGGCGGAACAATCTACCCACTCCTTCTCCTGAAAAAACATCATGTTTTCTGTGAGCTATACGGTTCTCTCCGTTCCAAAACCTGTCTACTTTATAAGAGAATCGCCATACCCAACAACAACCGTTATCATGGCGATAAAAGATCCACAGAAATAAGGAACAGTAAATGAATCAAGACGAACTCAAACGGGTGGCGGCAGAAGCGGCCATCGATTATGTGGACGGTGGCATTATTGGCGTAGGTACCGGATCAACAATCAATCACTTCATCGACCTGCTTGCCAAAGTCAAACATAAAATAGACGGCGCCGTCTCCAGCTCCGAGGCCTCAACAGAGCGCATGCGCACCCATGGCATCCCGATAATAGACCTCAACGCTGCGGGCGAACTGGATCTCTATGTTGACGGAGCGGATGAGTCCACCAAAAATCTGCACCTGATCAAGGGCGGCGGGGGCGCATTAACGCGAGAGAAAATCGTTGCCGGGGCCAGCAGAAAATTTGTCTGCATTGCAGATGTCAGCAAGCTGGTGAGTGTGCTCGGCGAGTTCCCACTGCCGATTGAAGTGATTCCAATGGCACGCAGCCATGTGGCACGGCAGCTCGTCAAATTAGGAGGGACCCCGGTTTGGCGGGAGAACTTCACTACAGATAATGGCAATATCATCCTTGATGCGCATAATATGCGTATCCTGGAACCCAGAAAGATGGAGCAGGAAATCAATAATATCGCAGGTGTGGTTACAACAGGGATCTTCGCCATTCGGCCGGCGGATGTACTTATCCTGGGTACAGAGGAAGGTATTAAAACCCTATAGATCACCTGATCCCACCACAAAGAACTCGAAAACCGTGGACCCTCTCTCTCCAGAGCACTTAATTAAACTACGATTCGTAATATTTTGCTCCGCACCACTGAACAAAAAGAATGGAGCCAAAAGGCTCCATTCTCTATCCTGTTACCTCAACTACTCCCAGATAAGATCAGAAGTCGTGACGGAGTCCTACACCAAAGCGATCCGAACTATTATCGTCGCCAACCTCTGAATTTTCGTATTCAGCAAAAACACTCGTGCGTTTGGAGAAAGCGTGTTGCAGACCCAAGGCCCAGGTTTCAGCATCTAAATCTTCACCCAGATACTTGCCATAATCAATCGCGCCATATTTTACACGGAGAGTATTACTGCCAAAGTATGCTTCAGCAGCTAAGCCAAAGGCGTCAATATCGTCAGAAATGTCGGCAACCGCACTTTTAATGGTCCTCATAACCATACCAGCTTCCCTAGATGCCGATTCATACTGGCCAATGATAGCGAAGTTGCCGAAGCTGTACTTGGCACCAACACCCCACATTGCACCATCGAAATTATTGTCGTTACTGTCAAACTGTAGATAGGATGCGCCGACACTCAGCGGACCATTGTTATAGTCCAGCGAGATGTTAGTGCCATCATTAAAATCAGCCCCTAGATCAAGATCAGCATCGCTGCCTTCCGCCTTCTCGTCAGAGATTATCAATGCAATTTTTGCACTAAAGCCACCGAAATTAGGACTGACGTAGGCCAGAGTATTACCTACACGAAAAGGACCAATATACTCATCATTTATGCTATTGATTTGAAAAATATCGGTCTTATCTACAGAACCGTAGTAGGGTGTCCACTGGTGGCCGATAGCAACCGTACCGAACCCACCGGTCAGACCGACATAGGCCAAACGACCGGCATCCAAACCAGCGGAATCTTCGGAGTCAACTTTCCACTCATATTGAAAGATCGCCGTCAGGCCATTACCAAGATCCTCAGAGCCCTTCACGCCAAAGCGTGAACTGTTATCCTCAACATCCCAGGATCCACTCTTAACAATGTCACCGTTCGCATCAAGCTCTTTTTCATCGGCATGAACCAGTGCGTTGTTAATACGACCGTAAATAGTAGTGTCTGCACTAACAGCCATAGGAGCAGCGATAGCTGCCGCAACGGCAAGAGTAAGAAGTTTTTTCATTAGTTTTAAAATACCCGCTATATAGTTAAGGAGAAGAAATACTGTGCAGATTGAATACTAAACTCAGATAAGCAGTTTTGCAACACGTTGTTTACAAAAAACCACAAAAACCGATTTGTTGTAAAAATGATACAGACTTCGATAGGGAATTAACTTGAGATAGAGAAAAAATTATGGGGTTGTCCTATAAATAAATGATTTTAGGATAACAAAGTGAGAAAGAGCAGATATAAGTAGGTACAAACAAAGTCGATTAATCGAGTTATTTGTAACGGGTGCAACAGCACGAATGGCCGTTTCTTTAAGTTGGCGTCAATAAAACAACCGCTAGATATTACTTTCATCGACTTAGACAGGTTATCTATGATCACAGTGAGTATTTGGAATTGCTGGATGGAGAAATAGAAGCAGACGCAAGTTATTTTGGTGGTAGGCGCAAAGGGAAAGGAGGTCGAGGTGCGGTCGGTAGAATTCCTGTATTTGGCGGCAAAGCAAAAGGCCCGCCGAAGCGGGCCTTTCAGTTTGGCTGGGGATAGAGGACTCGAACCTCTACAAACGGAGTCAGAGTCCGTTGTCCTGCCATTAGACGAATCCCCATTTATTCAGGACCGAGGCACCAAAACCCGAATCCCGGGCGGGGAGCTCTTTGGTTTTGATTAACGCAAGCAGACCACTACCTGATACCCAGATCTCCGTGCCTCAGACAACAGCAGTTCCATCCTAGCTCGGATCTCCAGGCCTGCTTAAGGAAATACATGAGGATCTCTGATCAATTCATGAGTCGGTGTCTGACGGCTGAAACCTCCCGATTTATACGTTAAAAACACTTGGTAACAGCCAGCTATTACAAGTAATTTTCGCCTTAATCCGGAAAATTTCAACTCGTCATCCATCCAATCTGGAATGAATCCAAAGCTCCTTAACGTTTCGAGAACTGAGGACGCTTGCGCGCTTTATGTAGGCCAACCTTCTTACGCTCTACAGCGCGCGCATCACGGGTCAGGAAGCCTGCCTTACGCATGGGCGAATGCAATTCGTCGTTGTACTGCACCAGTGCCCGGGCTATCGCATGACGAATAGCACCTGCCTGACCGGTGGTTCCACCGCCCTTCACTGTGACGTTGATATCGACACTCTTCAGGACTTCTGCAACCTCTAGAGGCTGACGAACCACCATACGCGCGGTCTCACGACCGAAATACTGGTCAAGCGTTGCGCTGTTGATAGTAATGTTGCCGCTTCCGGCACTCAGGAATACCCTCGCAGTGGAACTCTTGCGACGGCCTGTAGCGTAAGTTTTGGATTCTGCCATTATTCTGTTCCGATACTAGGATCTGCAGTTCAGATTTCCAGAGCCTGAGGCTGCTGTGCCTCATGCTGATGCTTGGGCCCTGCATAGACCTTAAGCTTCTTGAACATTGCACGCCCAAGAGGGTTTTTGGGCAACATGCCCTTCACTGCACTCTCGATCACACGCTCCGGCGCCTTATCCAGCAGCTTTTCCAAACTGATAGATTTCAGGTTGCCAATATACCCCGTGTGGTGATAGTACATTTTGTCCTGCATTTTATTACCGGTCACGTGAATCTTTTCGGCATTGACTACAACGATGTAGTCGCCAGTGTCCACATGAGGGGTATATTCGGACTTATGCTTACCGCGCAAACGACGCGCGATCTCAGTAGAAAGACGGCCCAGGGTCTTTCCTTCAGCGTCAACCACGAACCAATCGTGGCGAACCTCAGCGGGTTTTACACTAACAGTCGTCATTTGACCAGCTCCAACAGAAAGTCCCAAGTTAAGGCACTTGAAATAAAGAGCGCGAATGTTACAGGACACAGATGCTGCTGACAAGCACTCTACGCTAATTTATTGCTGCTAACAAAAAACGCAGAGCTATAGTCGAATCTGTTGTACGGTCTCATCCGGCGTGCCTGATCGGTTTCTACTCTCTCGCCATCCTTGAATCTCCCTCGACTACATCAGCCAGCAGCCTGTATCCCCTCAGTCGTTGCCACTTCTTTTCTGCTGTCGTCCTCAGCTTCCAGGCCATAGTCAGTGTTGTCTTCCGGCTGTCGCAGTTCTTGGTTTTTGTCGTCCTCAGACGCACTTAGCGAACACCGACTCTATTGGATTCGTCATCCGTATATGCTGCCAATGTGGTACTGGGAAGTCATAAAATGCCAGCATCGACTCCCTATCCTTCTCCAGGCATTCCATAGCACCAGGATACTTGCCCTCAAAGCGCCTGACACAGCTATCGTAAGCCTTCAGGGCGGATGCTCTCGGCCATCCAGATTCATGCAGCACCTCTTTGATCTTCGGTTGCATCGGTTTGGGGGTACCTTATTTAGCACGTTCGCCGTCTTGTGTACCCAGCATCGCTGCGTTACCGTCTCTGGCCATTTCTTCGCAGCCGCCTTCCAGAAAATCCAATGCCCCATCAGCAACGGCTAGCAGAGGCGGAATGCTCAGTCCCTAATTTCCCAGCTGCTCAATCACCTCTAGCCAGAAGGCCTCCGATTCCCGGTAACCATCAACAACCGTAAGCACTTCCTTCCGCCCTGTCTCATCCGAGCCAACAATAACGAGCAGACACAGCCGACCATCCATCCTGGCGTTAAACCTAATGCCCTGGCTTGAACGGTCACGCACCTTCGGTATTTTGACTGATATCGCCTAGGCCTGTTTGGGTACTGCGTTCAGGCAGGTAGCCATTGCGTACAATAGTCTGCTTTCCATCTACTCGTTCTGACCTAAACTGCTCCAGCAATTCAGCTAATTCTGCCTCTACAGCATTCATCAGCAGCTTCTGTGCTCCAGCCTTGAGGAGCTCATTCAATATATCGCCGGATGGCGTATTCAGCTCAATAACACTACTATCACTCATGCGGTGTATCCCTCTGTTGGTTGTTGATCCGCTAAGATCAATCAACAGGGTACACCGCTTCTCTTATTCAGCCCATACACCAGAAATGAGCATAGCTCGGGGGGCGCTTGAATATTAAAATCGCCAAAGGGAGGATGGAGGAGTACTAAAATTGCTTCCGCAACTCAGTGTTTAATATATTCTAGCTATTCGCGTTTGCTGATCAATGGTTTTTAACGTATCGCCAACTACATTCAATTGGGATATACAGCGATGGGCCGCTAGATGCAATTTCTCAACAATACCGCGCAGATGCTTGCAAGAGGGCATGGCAATGCCGCTTCCGAGCATGTTGGTCAAAAAAACTGTTAAATCAGTTGCCGCCGGGTACAATCTCCGGTTTCAGCAAAGACCAGCAAGCTCCTCCGTGAACCGGGACCAGATACTTCAAGAAGCAGACCGCTGTGTGAAATGCGGAATCTGCCTGCCCCACTGCCCAACCTATAACATGACGCGGGACGAAGGGGACTCCCCAAGGGGCCGCATCGCACTGATCCAGGCCCTTGTGGCCGGAAAGGTAACCAGCCAGCGCCTGCACGACCACCTGGACCGCTGTCTGACCTGTGTGGCCTGTGAACCTGCCTGCCCATCCGGCGTTAAATACGGCAAGCTGATAGACGCCACACGGGCACTCACACACAAACACCCAGGTTTTTTCGAAAAACTGCAACGCTCGCTGATAACACAGCAGACCTACAAGGGATGGAGCCGTCCATTGCTCCGGATCTATCAGTCGTCCGGAGCACGCCGGATCATACGCACTGTCGGCAGCAAAAAAATCCGCCGTCTGGATGCCCTGCTGCCGGAGATAGAGGAATCAACACCTTGGAACTACCCTGCCACCGATATCCATAACACCCCCCAGAGGCGCATCGCCCTGTTTACCGGCTGTATAGCTCGGATCACCGAACATAGCGCAATAGGTGCTGCCATCCGGGTCATGAGACGACTGAAGATAGAGGTCATCATCCCATCAAATCAGGGCTGCTGCGGTGCTATGCACGCACACACAGGAGCCCCTGCTACAGCAGATACCCTGGCGGAGGTGAATGTCGCTGCATTCAATGCCCTCGATGTCGATGCCACCCTCTACCTCGCCAGCGGTTGTGGCGCCCAACTGGCGTCCTATGGCGACGATGGACACAATCTGACCGCACCGGTTATGGAGGTCAGCCAGTACATTCTGAACCTCCCTGAATTTGACAGCCTGCTCCTTCGCCCACTTGCGAAAAGGGTTGCCCTGCATACACCCTGCTCCCTGAAAAATGTACTGAAAGGCGAAGAAGCCCCCACACTGCTGTTGCGCAGAATCCCGGGGCTCGTGCTGGTACCGCTGCCTGACAGTGGATGTTGCGGTGCAGCGGGAAGCTACCTGCTGGACCAACCGGAGATGTCGGACAGATTGCGCGATATAACGCTCAATCAGCTAATCGAAACCAAGCCGGATATACTTGCCACCAGCAACACCGGTTGCGCACTTCACTTGGACTCGGGTATCCGGCAGGCACACTTACCCATTGAGGTAGTGCATCCCATTCAGCTCATTGAGCGCCAATCGAGGGATGATGGAATTCAGGAAACCTCTGATCAAACCGGGGAACAGTCTTGTTAAATATTCTTTGCAGCACCTCCTAGTGCTATATTTACGCTACTAAGCATCAAATGGAGGGGCCTCTTCAGAGTAACTTCGCCACAACGTTGCGCAGATGTTTACGAGCGGGTCTGGAGATCTATTTCCAAGAGTATGGTTGACAGGGATGCCAGCCTCAAGCGTACAGGAACGTTTCTGAAATCGTATCCCCCAGGCCCTCCACAGCAGGCTTTTATTGTGAACTTACAATCCAGACAGGTAATCCAACACCCATGACAACTCGACACTACAATGCCACTGACCACCTCCTGATGGGTGTGGACCAGGCGCTACGCACCCTGTTTGGACGCCCACTGGTTACGGAACGCACAAATCCATCCGATGGTTTGAGTGAGACAGAGCTCACCGATGAGCAGCAACACCACACAGCCCGCCTCATGCGTATTAACCACACCGGTGAGGTGTGCGCCCAGGCGCTGTATCAGGGACAGGCCCTCACCGCCAAGCTACCCAAGGTAAGAGAGAGCATGGAACGGGCAGCACAGGAGGAGAACGATCATCTTGCCTGGTGCGAAAAAAGAATCCACGAGCTGGGCAATCGCACCAGTTTTCTCAACCCTTTATGGTATGCCGGCTCCTTTGCTATTGGCGCCGCTGCCGGCCTGGCCGGCGATAAGTGGAGCCTTGGGTTTGTTGCAGAGACAGAGCACCAAGTCTGTGCTCATCTGGAGGAACACCTGCAACAGGTTTCTCACGCAGACGAAAAAACCCGTTCTATCCTGGAGCAGATGAAAGAGGATGAACTCCAGCATGCCACCCTTGCACTGGAGGGGGGTGGCGCAGAACTCCCGGGACCGATCAAACTCGCAATGAAACTATCAGCCAAGAGCATGACCAAGTCTGTTTATTGGTTATAAGGCACCAGCTCAAAATCATGGGTGATCTCTGCAACCTTCCCCAGCATCAAAGAGGCAGAGCAGTAGGTTTCGGCACTTAATTTGACCGCACGCTCAACTGCCTTCTCCGACAAACCGGGGCCGGCAAGAATGAAGTGGATATGTATCCGGGTAAACACTTTTGGATCAGTTTCAGCCCTTTCCGCCGCCAACTCCACCTCACAACGTGTCACCTGATGGCGCCCTTTACGAAGGATATGTACCACATCAAACTGAGTGCATCCCCCTAGCCCCATTAACAGCATCTCCATGGGGCGCGCACCTAGGTTTCGCCCACCGAAGTCCGGTGGGCCATCCATCACCACCGCATGACCGCTGCCGGACTCAGCCACCATAAGGGTGTCTTCAACCCATTTAATCCTTGCTTTCATCGGATCCCCGCATGTTTTATTTATGCACCCAGTGATGGAACAACGCACTTGGAAGCCTGGATATCTCATTTAAACATAAATAAAATCGATGGAATATGTGATCCAGTACCATAGTTCTGATCGACATCCAATAAGTGCTGGTCTAAAATCCCGGTTGGAGTAGTATGTTCTCGCTCCTTGAAGGGAAAATATGTTGATGAGTGTAATAAAACCTCCAGAACAAGAACCAGCTTATCTTAAGCCGCTTCTCTCGTTCTGCCATAGACGACGCTATCCACAAAAAATCAACATTATTCACCCCGGTGATAAGGCGGATATTCTTTATTATCTGGTAGAGGGTTCTGTCACCGTCCTGATAGAGGATGACGAAGGGAAAGAGATCATTCTCACCTACCTGAACAAGGGTGACTTTATTGGTGAGATGGGGTTGTTTATCCCCCAGTCCAATCGCAGTGTACTGGTACGCACCCGTAGTGAATGTATGCTGGCTGAGATCAGCTATTCACGCCTGGAACAGCTGTTTGATGGCGAGCTGCAGCCTTTCAGAAAAGAGATTCTCTATGCGCTTGGCGGACAACTGACCCAACGGTTACTGGACACCAGCCGCAAAGTGGGACACCTTGCATTTCTTGACGTGACCGGTCGAATCGCAGGCAGCCTACTGGAACTCTGCAAACAGCCTGATGCCATAACCCACCCCGACGGCATGCAGATCCGCATTACCCGCCAGGAGATAGGGCGTATCGTTGGCTGTTCGCGTGAGATGGCTGGCCGAGTGCTTAAAAAGCTGGAAGAGCAGGGCCTGGTATACGTAAAAGGCAAAACTATCGTGGCATTTGGCACCCGCTGATCAGGCTGAGCAAGTTACCAAAAATCCGAAGATGGGTTATTGGAGATGCACTTCTTGCTGAAGATCATCCCCAGTGCCAAACTGCTTGTCCGGACCAGCTGACAACAGCTTATAGCGACCCTCAGAGGGCTCATAGCGAAACGCCATCCCCCAGCCATCCAACATATCTATCGCTGTAACCCCAAGATCCTGACTCAATCGGTCCAGAGTCACCTGGAATGGGTCAAAACCGGTGCCAAACTGAATCATCCATACCTTCACTGATTTTGTGAGGAGATCGAGACGCCGGTGCGTAGAGGAGAGGCCATCTCTGGTTTGATGACCGGCGCAACTTTTGCAACAGATATACCTTTATCCACAGAGGCTACCGAATCATCTTCGATCAGTATCGGGACAATAAGCCAAGCACTCACGATAACCAACAATACACCAGCCAGAGCCAGCAGTCGGGTACGTTTTGTTGCATCCAGACCACTTATTTTATTTTCTGTACCACTCCCTGCCGAACTTCGTTGTGCATAAATCTGTCCAGGGTTTCCGGTATCCTCCACTTTCTGTTCCTGCTTGCTTTCTTCCAATGGCGGCGGCGACTTCAGCACAATAGTCAAATCCGGCGATGCCCTTACCTCACCATTAGCAGTCACGCCTAGCGATAGAGGTGAGCTGTCATCATCCTCATCCATCTCTGGAAGATCCAGCTCAAGATGTGTAACTTCCTCCGATTCCTCTATTGCGTGGTCTGAGGCAGCGAGTTGCTTAGCCAACACCGGCTCAATGGCACATGCCACCCCATGTCTGACAAGTTTCTCCTGCAACTGCTCTGCCTTTTCCAGCCCCAACTCTTTTCGTATCCGAAAGCGTTCCCCGCCAAGCATACCAAGAGCCTGCTCCAATGGTATCCTAAGCAAACCGCTGAGCGATTCCGCTACAGTATCCCGGTTAAAACCATCTCTTGGCTTTCCACTGAGTACAATTCCTGAATTTCTGTGCATCCATTGTTCTGCTTTTTCGTTCCGTAAATCTACTACTAACAGGTTGTTTAGTTCTGCCAATGGCAGGCAAGTGGCCGGTTTACTCAGCAGCGTTACATGTTTAGGTATGAATATCCACCTTCAGCACCACGCCATCCACCCCGATAACCTTCACCTGCACACCCGCCGCACAATCCGAACCATGTATTTTCCAGGTGCTGTCATCCACCCGAATGCGGCCCTGACCATTTACGATCGGTTCATCCAGTGTAAACACCCGATCGACATACTGTTCGCCCCGCCGGTTGAGCTTGGGCTGATCGCTGACTGTCGGGTGTCGTTTCAGCACCAAGTGCCAAACCACTATACTGACAACGCTGAAAGCCGCGAACCCCAACAACTGATACTCCCAGGCCAACTCGGGCAACATCAGCAATAACAGCCCGACCACACCGGCGGCGATCCCCATCCAGAGAAAAAAGGCCCCCGGAGAGAAGACTTCAAGAATATTGCCTGGGAGACCATCAGGGTTGCTTCAGCTTCAGCCAGTCGTTCCCTTGCCTCGGCCTCCCTGAATGCAGCCTCTTTCTCGCCTTCGGCTTCAAGTATGGCTGCCTGTTTTTTACCCTCTGCCACAAGGATCTCAGACTGGCGCTGGCCATCCGACTCAAGGATCGCAGCACGTTTCTCACGCTCTGCTTTCATCTGCCGCGCCATGGCGTCAACCAGATCCCGTGGGGAGAAATATCTTTAATCTCGATCCGGGTCACTTTTACACCCCAGGGAGTGGTGGCATCATCCACTACATCCAGTAACCGTGCGTTGATCTGGTCACGCTTCGAGAGCAGCTCATCCAGATCCATGGAACCCATCACCGTACGGATATTGGTCATGGTGAGATTGAGAATGGCGTTGGTCAGGTTATTCACCTCATAGGCTGCCTTTGCTGCATCCAGAATCTGGAAAAAAACCACCCCATCCACAGTGACCATGGCATTATCCTTGGTGATCACCTCTTGTGACGGCACATCCATTACCTGTTCCATCATGTTGAGCTTGGCACCCACAGTATCGATCATCGGCACAAATCAGATTTAGGCCAGGATGCAGGGTCTTGGTATAGCGGCCAAAACGCTCAATAGTGTACTCACTTCCCTGGGGCACACGCTTGGCACCCAGCACCACGATAACCACGGCTAATACCACTACAATCAGGGCAAAAATATCCATCAGAATTACTCCAGTTTTTTATTCGCCTTGAAGTATACCCCACTCCTTCCGCTTTAAAACCACCAACGTGAACTCACATTCCGAGAGAAATTGGGAGCACGAAACAGTCTCCCCTGGATTGATTGCAAAGCTGCGATTCAGAAGTTGTGTAGCAAATATCAAAAATCAGGCTAGAATGCCCTCATTCAAAGCACCTGCCGGAATCCCTGCATGAGCACTTATCAAAAACCACCCAAGTCCCTGATGCGCAAGGTGGGCAAAGCCATTGCCGATTTTCAGATGATCCGCGATGGCGACCGAATTCTGCTTGGCGTTTCCGGTGGCAAGGACTCTTTATCACTGCTGCATACCCTGCTGCATCTGAAAAGCTATGCGCCGGTCAAATTTGAACTGGGTGTAATAACGGTAGACCCTGAAGTGGAGAGCTTCGAACCAGCTAAACTCAAACCCTATTACGAAGCATTGGGAGTCCCCTACCATTATTGCGAGCAACCGATTATGGAACAGGCAGAAAAACATATGGATGGGAATTCATTCTGCGCCTACTGCTCCCGCATGAAACGGGGGATCATGTACTCCACCTGCAGGGAACACCATTACAATGTCCTTGCTCTG
Source organism: Candidatus Vondammii sp. HM_W22 (assembly GCF_022530855.2). Taxonomy (GTDB): domain Bacteria; phylum Pseudomonadota; class Gammaproteobacteria; order Chromatiales; family Chromatiaceae; genus Vondammii. The sequence goes on from NZ_CP099567.1 coordinate 2,934,695, forward strand.
GCACAACACTTGGATGATTTGGCTGAAAGCCTGTTGATGTCCATGTTCCATGGCGGCCAGCTGCGAACCATGAAAGCCCACTATCTGAATGATACCGGCGAAATCCGTATTATTCGCCCTCTGGCCTACTGCAGGGAAACCCTGACAACAGATTTCGCTACCGATACCCAACTACCGGTAGTATCGGACAGCTGCCCTGCCTGCTTCTCAGTCCCCACTCAGCGAGTGCATATGAAACAGTTGCTGGCCAGAGAGGAGGAGACAAACAAACATCTTTTCCCCAACCTGCTGCATGCCATGAAGCCGCTGATGGATGAGGTTCCGCAGGCTGATGATTGATTCAGATGTAATCCGTACCCAAGTGTATGCAGAAAGTAAGGCTGGCTCAAAACACCGTCATCCCGCGGCGTAGGCCGGAATCAAGAAAGGCGGCCATCATAGGAGATGTTGGATTACTGTCCACGCCGGGATAATAGCTGTCGCATTCAAATAATTTTCTACTAAAATGGTGTTGATTTGTGAATAAATCGATATTGATTTAGATTTTAATTATATTCTTATATTTTGAGACCGACTCATGAAATCCCTCTACACTATTACACTAACACTACTGATTTTTTCCGCCACGCTACAGGCGGGATCATCTCTGGAAACCGCTACAGCAGAGTACCGTGACCTACCCAGGGAATACCGTCTTGATGGCATTGTGGAGGCTATCAACCAATCCACTATGTCCGCCCAGACCGGTGGACAAATTGAAGATATCCTGTTTGATGTAGACGACTATGTGGAGAAAGGCGCACTCATTGTCCGCCTCAAAGACACCGAGCAACGCTCCCGTCTGGCCCGCGCGCAGGCCGATCTAAAGGCAGCCAAGGCCCATCTGCAAGATGCGCAACAAGAGTTTGGCAGGGTAAAAGAGATATTTGCTAGGAAATTGCTGTCACGCTCCGCCATGGACAAGGCCGATACCACGCTGAAAGCGGCAAAAGCAACCCGTGACGCAGCCAGGGCGGCATCGGACCAGGCCAAAGAGCAACTTGAATACACGCGGGTACGTGCTCCTTACTCAGGCATTGTCATTCAGCGGCACATGGAGGTAGGTGAAGTCGCCACGCCGGGACAGAAGCTGATCAGTGGCATCTCCCTGGATCAGCTTCGGGTCAATGTGGATGTCCCACAAAGCCTGATTTCCGCTGTTCGCACCACCGACAAGGCCAGTGTGCAGCAGCCAGGAAATGGCTATATCCCCGTGGTCAGGCTGGTCATTTTTCCCTTTGCCCAGCATGGCAGCAACACCTTCAAGGTGCGGCTGGATCTGCCCGAAGGAACCAAGCAGATGTTTCCGGGCATGTTCGTCAAAACCACCTTCGAGGTTGGCACCCGCAAAGCATTGCTGATCCCCGCCCAGGCGGTAGTCTATCGCAGCGAAGTCATCGGCGTCTACGTGATGCAGGCCAGCGGCAATATTATGCTGCGCCATATCCGTGCCGGGCATAAAGTCGGCAATGACATGATCAGTGTACTTTCCGGTCTGGATGAAGGGGAAAAAGTGGCACTGGATCCCATCGCGGCAGGCGCCGCACTGAAGGCGTTATTGTCGGAGAAGCGTCATGACTAGGCTGGGAATTTCCGGGAGCATTGCAAAGCGTTTTCTCACCTCAGAGATTACCCCTTTACTGGCCCTGGTGGGAATGCTGATCGGTCTGTTTGCCGTGATGGTAACCCCCCGCGAGGAGGAACCGCAGATCAATGTCACCTTTGCCAATGTCTTTATCCCGTTCCCCGGCGCAACTGCGTCGGAGATTGAACAGTTGGTGGCAACACCAGCGGAACAGGTACTCTCGGAGATAGAGGGCATCAAGCACATCTACTCCATCTCCCGCCCGGGCATGGCAGTACTGACCGTGCAATTTCGGGTGGGGGAGAACAGGACCGACGCCATCGTCAGCCTTTACAGCAAAATCTTCTCCAAGCAGGATTGGTTGCCCCAGAACCTTGGGGTAGGCCAGCCCATCATCAAGCCCAAGGGAATAGACGATGTCCCCATTGTTACCGTCACGCTCTGGTCGGACAATCCTGAAACGGGGGCATACCAGCTGGGCCAGGTGGCCCACGCCATCGAATCTGAACTGAAGCGGGTACCCGGCACCCGGGATATCTACACCATTGGCGAACCGACACAGGTGGTGAGTGTTCAGCTCGACCCCCAGGCACTGGCGGGCTACCAGATAGATTTGGCTGAACTGCGCCAGGCCCTCCAAGCAGGTAATACCGTCCGGGACGACCTGAGCATCACCCGCGACAACCGGGAAATTCTGGTTCAGGCGGGCACTTTTCTCACCCGGGCCGAAGAGATCGGCAACCTAGTGATAAGCAGCCAGAACGGCAGCCCGGTATTTCTTCGGGATGTCGCTACCATCAAGCATGGCGTAGATCAGCCGCAGCAGTATGTCTGGATCGGTGCAGGCCCTGAGGGCCATACCAAAGGGCTCAACTTTACCGGCACCCTGCCGGCAGTCACTATCGCCATTGCCAAGAAGCCCGGCAACAACGCGGTGAAGATCGCCGAGGCGGTGATTCACCGTTTTGATCAGCTGCGAGGCACCTTCATTCCTGACGGAGTAAATGCCACCATCACCCGTAACTACGGTGAAACCGCCGATGCCAAAGCCAAAAAACTGATCACCAAGCTGGTATTCGCCACCGCCTCGGTAGTGCTGCTGGTGTTGATTGCTCTCGGCTGGCGCGAAGCGATCATTGTCGGCGCCGCCGTGGTGGCAACCCTCTCCATCACCCTGTTCGCCTCCTGGGCTTGGGGCTTCACCCTCAACCGGGTCTCACTGTTCGCCCTGATTTTCTCTATCGGCATCCTGGTGGATGACGCCATTGTCGTAGTGGAGAATATCCATCGCCATCTCGCCCTCGGGACAAAGAATCTGCTGGAAGCCATTCCCCGCGCGGTTGACGAGGTGGGTGGCCCGACTATTCTCGCCACCTTCACGGTTATTGCCGCCCTGCTGCCGATGGCATTCGTCAGCGGCCTGATGGGACCCTACATGAGTCCGATCCCGATCAACGCCAGTATGGGCATGCTGATATCACTGATCGTTGCCTTCGTGTTTACTCCCTGGCTTACCTACAAGTTTCTGGCGGGCACCACAATCCATACCGGCAGCGGGGAAGCGGATACCGGCAACGGATGGCTAGACCGCCTGTTCACTGGCATTCTTAGCCCGTTCCTCGGAACCGGAAAGGCCCGCGGCCTACGCTGGCTGTTGCTGGCCGGCATCATGCTGCTGATTGCCGGCTCAATTGCATTAGTGGCAACCCAGTCGGTTGTTCTCAAAATGCTGCCGTTCGACAATAAGTCAGAATTCCAGGTAGTACTGGACATGCCCGAAGGCACCAGTCTGGAGCAGACCGCAAGAGTCTTGAGCGAGTTAGGTTCCTACTTGGGCAGCGTGGCTGAGGTGAGCGACTACCAAGTTTACACCGGCACCTCTGCCCCAATCAGCTTCAATGGACTGGTGCGTCAATACTATCTGCGTAATGGGGCGAATCTTGGCGACATCCAGGTCAATCTGGTGGACAAGGGAGCACGTGATCGTAAGAGCCATGAGATAGCCCAGTCGGTACGCGAACCGATCCAGGCCATTGCACGCCACTATGGCGGTAATACAAAGATTGTGGAAGTCCCTCCCGGCCCGCCGGTACTCTCACCTTTGGTGGGCGAAATTTACGGCATTGATTACGCAGGCCAGATTGCCGCTGCTAAAGAGTTTCGCCAGCTGCTTGAAACCACCGAGGATATCGTCGATGTGGATGATTCCGTGGAATTCCCGTCAGAAAAAATTCTGTTGAAAATCGACCGGACAAAAGCGGCGCGTCTGGGAGTCCCCCAAAGCAGTGTCGTGCAAGCGCTGGGAACCGTTCTCAACGGAGAGGATATGAGCTATCTGCACGACGAGAACAGCAAATATGCCGTGCCGATACGGGTCGGGTACAGCGAGGCGGACAAGGTCGACCTGGAGCAGGTTCTTACCCTGCGACTGAAGAGCAAAAACGGCAGTCTGGTGCCACTCTCCGAGATCGTTGAACAGGTTGAGAGCAGCCGCGAACACTCTATCCAACACAAAGACCTGCTACCGGTAGTCTATGTTACGGCCGACACGGCAGGAAAGACAGACAGCCCCCTCTATGGCTTGGCCAGTATCTCCTCCAGGCTGGATGAGCAAGGGGGGCTGCCACAGTGGTTCGTCTCCCAGCCGGACAATCCCTATGAATACAGCCTGAAGTGGGATGGCGAGTGGCAGGTCACCTATGAGACTTTCCGTGATATGGGCATCGCCTACTCAGTGGGCCTGATACTCATCTACCTGCTGGTGGTAGCCCAGTTTCGCTCTTACTTGATACCTCTGGTGATCATGGCGCCGATTCCGCTGACCATCATTGGAATACTGCCGGGGCATGCACTGCTGGACCGTCAGTTCACCGCCACCTCGATGATCGGGATGATCGCCTTGGCAGGTATTATCGTACGCAACTCGATTCTGCTGGTGGAGTTCATCAACCAGCAGGTAACAGAAGGCATGCCGTTTAAACATGCTGTCATTCACTCTGCTGTAGTCAGATCAAAGCCCATTGTTTTGACGGCACTCGCAGCTGTGGCCGGGGCCTTCTTCATCCTGGATGACCCTATTTTCAGTGGTCTTGCGGTAGCGCTTATCTTCGGGTTACTGGTCTCAACCGCACTGACGCTAATTGTGGTTCCGGTAGTCTATTATGCGGCTATGCATAATAAACTCGCAGACTGAATAGCACTTTCACAGGGGCGAAACCATCGTCATCCCGGGTCAGGCTGGGGTGACGGATGAAGCACTTAAGTGGGAATTTCTGCTTTCTTGAAAGAGTAAACCCCACCCAATCAAGGCACTTGAAACCTGAAGCCGCCGTTCAGCCAACCAGCCGTTCAACAATCCTGAACCCTGCCAGATAAGTACCAATTGCAGAACCCAGGGTACTGAACAGGAATACCAGCAGAGTGCGGGAGACGCGGTTACGCCACCACCCTTTGAGTGACGTCGTGTCATGGCGCAGTTCGCCAAAGTCACCCACTCGCGGTTTGTGCAGATAGATCTCCACAGCGGCAGTAACCATGCCCGCCCCAATCGTGGGGTTAAGGGAGGTGATGGGCGCAGCGATAAATGCCGTGGTCACTGTCAGTGGATGCCCCGCTGCAATGAGCGCCCCCAGAGCAGAAAGTGTACCGTTGATCAGCACCCACTCCATCACCAGTTGCCAACCAAGTTCCGGACTGCGGGCAAAACCAAGCCCAAAGCCGAGAAAGACCAGGGCAGCGATCAGCCAGGGGATTAGCCTGGGCCAGCGCTTAGGCGTAGGCAGGTGATCTAGTTCACTGATCACCTCTTCCGGTTTATCCGTACTGTCGGAGAGGTAGCGCGCTATACCCTTCATGTGACCAGCGCCAATCACTGCCAGGACATTTTCGTGGGAATGGGCGCTCACCTCTTGAACTAGTCGAGCGGCCATATAGCGGTCGCGCTCATCAATCAACGGTAAAAACAAATCCTGCCGCTCTTCCGCAAATTCAGAGAAAGTGCTTTCCAGCAGATCACCCTTTTTGAGACTCTCGATCTCCTCCTCACTCACTTCATCTTTTGAGATCACGCTGGCCAGCAGTCCGGCGAACAGCCCAAAACGCCGCCACCAGGGGACACTGTGCAAAACCCGCTTCAAGGTAACACCAATTTCACGGTCGATAAGTAACACAGGACTATGGTGCTCCTGAGCATGCTTGATGGCGATCCGCTGCTCAGCACCTGGTTCAATATCAAATTGATCGGCCAAACGTTGCTGGTAAGCACCCAAGGCAAGATTAGCTGCCACCATGCTGGCCTTACCTTGCTTGATCACATTGAACAGGTCCATCCGTGCCAGGGCATCCGGATCCAGAATTGCATTATAGCGGCTCGGGCAGAGTTCAACTGCCACTGCATCATAATCACCCGTAGACAGCAGCTCCTCCACCTTGTCGGCGCTCACCTTTGAAACATGGGCGGTACCCAGCAGGGTAATCCGGCTATCACCAACACGAATCTCAAGCTGCGGTTCTTGTTCAGGGCTGTCAGTCATCAATAGGCTCCATATATTGGTGGCGCATAATAACCCGCCGATAACGGCTTGTCGCCGCAGGAAGCGCTGAAAGCCAAAAGAGCACACAGCGTTTACTGTTTTCAGCAGGTAATTATTGCGGTATGAGAGTTATATCGACACGTTATGTGTGAAAAAAATAGTCAACACCCAAGAACCTCTGGTATTTAATTCCGGACGGCTTCTGATCCGTGACGCATTTAGTTACTATTTCCAGAATATCCGGGTTAACATGAGAAGATGGTCCCGATTCACAGGATGACCGAGATGCTGAAGCGTTCATTTCTTCTGATTATCGCCCTGTTCATGCTGAGCGGTTGCAAAACCCTGCTGACCCAAAAGGAGAGTGAAACATCCTTATTGGAAACCCTCAAAGCCTACGAAGCGACCATGCGCTGGGGATACCCCGGGCAAGCTTATAACTTTCTGCGCAAAGATTTAGCGGAGAAAACTGAAATACCAGCCACTCTGGAAAACATCAGGGTCACCGGCTATAAAGTCATCAGATCACCCATCAGGTCAGACGAAACCCTCGCCTCACAAGTTGCCGTGATCGGTTATGTCTTCGATGACCGACAGGTGGAAATCAGCCTCACCGACAGACAGCTCTGGGAATACGACAAAGAGAAAAAAACCTGGCTGCGGATTAATCCAATACCAGAATTAAAATAATGATCAATACCGTCTCCGGGCGACAGAGGCAGATCCTACTGACAATAGCCGCGTTCGTTATTGTAGTGGCCGGTATGCGTGAAGCTCAGCCGCTGTTAGTTCCGTTCCTGCTCTCTGGCTTTATCGCCATCATTGCCGCCCCCGCACTGTTTTTCCTGAAACAGCACCGCATACCAACGGGTGTTGCCTTACTGCTGGTCATCTTGACCATCATCGGCACCGGGATGCTGTTGGGAGTTTTGGTGGGCAGTTCTATTGATGACTTCTCTGCCCAACTACCTCTATATCAGGAGAAACTGCGCGGACAGACTTCATCTCTGCTGCAGTGGATCACCTCACTTGGCATACCTCTGCCTGAGCAGGCCTTCAGTAAATTCCTGGACCCTGGCAAGGCAATAAAAATGGCTGCACAGGGCCTCAACAGCCTGGGCAATCTGGTGACCAACACATTACTGATTCTGCTGACTGTGATCTTTATCCTACTGGAAGCATCCGGCTTTCCGGCCAAACTGCGGCGGATTCTCGGCAACCCAGAAGAGTCCCTCGTCCATTTCGAACAGTTCACCAAAAACATTAAATACTACATGGTAATCAAAACAGCCACCAGTCTGCTGACAGGTGTGGCGGTGGCGCTCTGGCTGACGGTGATCGGCGTCGATTATCCCGTGCTTTGGGGGGTACTGGCCTTCCTTCTCAACTACATACCGAATATCGGTTCTGTTATCGCCGCAGTCCCTGCGGTTCTTCTGGCCCTGATTCAGATCGGCACCGGTGCTGCCTTGTGGACGGGCGTTGGCTATCTCATCATCAACAGCTTGGTAGGCAATGTCATAGAGCCCCGCTTCATGGGCCGGGGGCTTGGACTCTCCAGCCTGGTGGTGTTCATCTCACTGGTCTTCTGGGGCTGGGTACTGGGTACCGTGGGCATGTTTCTCTCAGTCCCCCTCACCATGACAATAAAAATCGCGCTGGACAGTCGCGAAGAAACCCGCTGGATCGCCATCCTTCTGGGGCCGGAAGTCGATAAAGAGAAGCCAAAACCCACTGAATAGCGCTCTTTTCAGATCTCCTAAAAAAACGATGCAAAGTAGGCGCAGAGTCCGCAGAGAAAGGTTATGCTAAGCTGAACATCCTAGGTACACACTACACACTCTGCTCTGAGCAATTAAATTCATGCCATTAATATTCAGTCAAATTCCTGGTCGCCGAGAGCGACACTTGATGCGTAAACACAACAATCCACTTTTTCCTGAAGCGGAGAGAGAGGTCACCGAGCAGGGCCTGCTGGAAGCTCAGCGATTGGATCATGAAGAGCTGTCAGACTTTATTACCGGGTTTCGTACCCTCGTGCATAAGGCAGTAAAACTTCAGCCCAACGAGCAGAGCGAAGTAATACTGGAAATGAAAGAGAACCTGGATAAGGCCTACGAGCAGGCAGCCGGGCTGGCCGATGATCAGTCTGAAACCAAAGAGGCGATCAAAAAACTGTCGGCATTGATAATGAATGCCGTGCGTACAGGGGCAGGTACTGACCAGACAGCTCTCCAGGAACTGGACCAGGAAGAGCAGGCCCGCAGCGCGCATTTTGAACTCCTGGAACACCCTCTGGTCGCCGATCTTCTTAGCCCGGATTCCCCGGTCGCCGAGGCTAATTTAATGCCAACTTTACTCTCCGCATCGGATGAAGAGCTGACGGCGGCGCTGGCGCTGTTCGACAATGACCAGCTGATATTACTTTGCCAACAAGGTGAAGCGCTGTTTGAACTGACAGAAGATATACCGGAACAAGCAAAGAAACAGATCAAGCTGATCCAGAGCTTGCTGGCGTAGCGAGTGTTCTTCCAAAGCAGCTACACGACTCCCGCCTCTCCAGGTAAGCCTCTGTCAGGCCCCACATATCTCTCCCGTACCGGGCACACGCCATTTTGCCCATTGGCAAGGCACCCGTTAATAGTTCCAGACCAATAGTCAATCTCTTCAGGGGCAATTCCCATTATTGAGAAGCCCTGCTTTGCAACTGGCAGCAACATCTGGCAAAGCGTCCTGACATCTAGCCTACTCCCATCCAGCCAGATAAAAATTCTCCTTTGCCTGAGCAAAAGCCAGATGCTGTTCCGGGGTCAGCCATCTCGCCCATGGCACAAACAGTGCCGAAGAAAAAAGTCGAACTGGCAATGGCATCTTTCACTGTAGGCCTTGCCGGCACCACTCGGTGCTCAAGACGAAGATGTTGGGGGCTCCCCCTGCCTCATTAAAACCCACCAGAGGGCGATTCCAGCGCCAGACTGTACCGTTTTTATGCAGGCGCAGGTGAGATAGCTGCTCTATTGGCTCATCCATCAACCGCGGCAATAAAACCGGGTATCGCCGCAAATTCGCCCGGAAACACTCCATCACCATATCCTGTACATAAACCCGCTTGGTAGCGTCGGTATCCCCTACCGAAACAGCCTGTTCGAACAGTGGAATACGCGTCTCATCCCAAAGGTCTGCCCCAAACAGATAGGGCAAGTTGGCAGAGAGCGCCACCATGGGTGCGGAGATAATCTTAGCTGCATCATAAAAGCGTCCTGAACGTGCAGGATCAATTTTCAGATGTATCTGGAAAGAGGTCGTTGCCGATTCAAGCATCATATCATCATGCCGGAAATGCAGTTGGTCCCGACCGGCAACATCCACCTTCAGAGGGGCGCCATTTCGAAGACGACTCAGCTGCTCATCCATCGCCATGGAGACGCCTTGAGTCCATTTAGCTCAATATTAAAATGGGAAAGCTCAGGAACCACCAATCGATTGTCCAGCTTTTTCAGGAGTTCGGCATTAACCGAAACCGACCGTGCCTGATCATCCACCAGACAAGCCTTAAGCTCAAAACCGCCCACAACATCACATTCCGGGAAAACGGCTTCAGCAAACCAGCACTCGAGCGGGACGGTCTCTTGCGCCAGCTTCTCTGCAAATGCGGCAAAACCTTCTTGGGAAGAAGTGACTGTTCCCGATCTCCTATCCCACGCCAACCCCCTTGGCTAAAACAGCATCACCAAGTGCCGGCAGGCACCTAGATAGTCGTAGCGAAGAAGAGTCATCACTAAAACTCAGGCGTCTAGCTGAAGGTAATAAAGGTTCAACCCCTCCAGTCTTTGTGGCGTTCCTATATCCCGCCATTTTCCTTCAAAGTGTTCGCCACTAACCAAGCCCCTGACCATAGTACTACGCAGTAGTGGTGCCAGTGGAAATGCACCTGAGTGACAACCGGAGAAAAGCTCAGCCCGATAGATACCGATACCACTGAAGGTAAACCGTTCACCCTCTCCTTCAGAGACAACACCTTCCTCAAGAAGAAAATCACCCTTCAGATTATGTACTGGATTATCCACCAGCACCAGATGAGCCAGCACTCCAGCCGGACAGATGGCCCTGCTGAAATCATAGTCACTCCAGAGATCCCCGTTAATAACCAGAAAGGGCCCGCCCTGCAGCAGAGGCAGAGCCTTGTGGATACCGCCGCCAGTCTCAAGGGCTCCGCCAAGCTCCGGGGAGTAGTGAATATCAGCCCCAAAACTATGACCATTACCAAGAAATGCCTCAATCTGATTCCCAAGATAGGAATGATTCACCACAATTTGGGTAATACCGGCCGCAACCAGTGCTTCAACATGATACTGAATCAGCGGTTTTCCCGCCACCGTCAGAAGGGGCTTGGGCACTTGGTCGGTCAAAGGGCGCATCCGTTTCCCTCTGCCTGCCGCTAGAATCATCGCTTTAACCGGCATCTCTGATAAATTCAATTCAGACATCTTCATAATCAATCCATAACTTCCCGGTGGCCCGGCCCATCATTTACCTAAGGGTATGGAGGTATCCCCAATCGCACATAAGAGCTTAGATCTATGTTAAAAAAAGGCCACCCCATATCTGCATGTGCCGGCGGCCTTTTTCTAGGCTATGTTCAACGAAGAGATCAACGCCTCATTGCGCTAAAGAACTCATCGTTAGTCTTTGTGACCTTAAGCTTCTCGAACAGGAATTCCATTGCAGCCAGTTCATCCATCGGGTGCAGGATTTTCCTTAGAATCCACATCTTCTGAAGCTCACCAGGCTTCATCAACAGGTCTTCGCGCCGGGTGCCAGAACGGTTGATATTGATAGCCGGAAAAATACGCTTCTCTGCGATACGGCGGTCGAGATGGATCTCCATGTTGCCAGTGCCCTTGAACTCTTCATAGATCACATCGTCCATACGTGAACCTGTCTCCACCAATGCCGTCGCGATGATGGTCAAACTACCACCCTCTTCCACATTCCGGGCGGCACCGAAAAAGCGTTTCGGGCGATGCAGTGCATTGGCATCCACACCACCGGTCAACACTTTCCCTGAAGAGGGGATCACGGTATTGTAGGCACGAGCTAGTCGGGTGATGGAATCAAGCAAAATAACTACATCCTTATTATGCTCAACCAACCGTTTGGCCTTCTCAATCACCATTTCTGCCACTTGGACATGGCGCGAGGCCGGTTCATCGAAGGTGGATGAAATTACTTCACCGCGTACCGAGCGAGCCATTTCCGTCACCTCTTCAGGCCGCTCATCGATCAACAGCACCATCAGATAGCACTCGGGATGATTATTCCCGATTGACTGTGCAATATTCTGCATTAGCGTGGTCTTACCCGCTTTTGGCGGGGAGACGATCAGGCCTCGCTGTCCTTTGCCGATGGGCGCGCACAATTCAATAGTACGCGCAGTAATATCCTCGGTGCTGCCATTACCCTGCTCCAGAGTGAACTTCTCATTGGCAAATAGCGGCGTGAAGTTCTCGAACAGTATCTTGTGCTTGGCATTCTCAGGCTCGTCGTAGTTGATCTCGCTAACCTTGAGCAGAGCAAAGTATCGCTCACTATCCTTCGGTGGCCGTATCTTACCGGAGATGGTATCGCCGGTGCGGAGGCTAAAGCGGCGAATCTGGCTTGGAGAGACGTATATATCGTCAGGTCCGGCTAGGTAAGAGGCATCTGCTGAGCGCAAAAAACCAAAGCCGTCCTGGAGTATCTCCAGGACGCCATCGCCATAAATGGCTTCGCCCTTCTTAGCGTGAGATTTGAGGATAGCGAAGATCAGATCCTGTTTACGCGATCGTGCCATGCCCTCCAGCTTCATGGATTGGGCCAGTTCATTCAGTTCAGCGACTGGCATCTTCTTGAGTTCGGTAAGATTCATAGTGTTTTATTAAGTGTGTTTTAGATATGGAATGGAACAGGCAGGAGATCCCGTGTGAATCAAAGATTCAGGATTATTCTTAAAAACTCTGGAGTGGCTGTTTATCAGAGGCTGGGCGCTACAGGAAACGCTTGATATCTATTAAGGAGTAATAGTAGCAGTTTCCTGGAGCGCGTCCAGATCTTTTGCAAAATTCAGAGATTGCTGTCGATAAAAGCAATCAACTGAGACTTTGAGACAGCACCAACTTTGGTTGCCTCAACCTCGCCATCCTTGAACAGCATCAACGTGGGAATTCCACGAATGCCATAACGCGGCGGCGTATTGGGGTTGTCATCGATATTCAGTTTGGCGATCTTGAGCTTACCGCCGTATTCGCTGGCAATTTCATCCAGCACTGGCGCAATCATTTTGCAGGGACCACACCACTCGGCCCAATAGTCAACCAGCACAGGCAGGTCGGATTTAAGCACATCGGCCTCAAAAGAATCATCGGTCAGATGAACAATCTGCTCTCTCACGTGGCTCCTCCAAATGGATTAGGTGATTATAGACACCGGGATGTGCGGAATCGCACCGGCGCTCCTCAATTCAGCTTCGGGGCCGACCAGCTAACTATACAAGATTTCAAGCCCAACCCCAACGCTTGGGTACGTATTTGATATTAATCTTTCATCCATTTCAAGTCCAAACTGCCTAGAAATTGCTGTATTCTAGCAGGCCATGACTGAAAAACACTTGACAGATGTCCGCTTCGATAGCTTTGGCCTGCGCGATGAATTAATGCAAGGCATTGATGATACAGGCTTTTCTTTTTGCACACCGATCCAGGCCGAAACAATTCCGCTTGCCCTTGAAGGCAAGGATGTTGCGGGACAGGCACAGACAGGTACAGGTAAAACCGCCGCATTTCTTCTGGCCACTTTCCAGAATCTGCTGATAAAACCTGCCAGCGAGCATCGTAAACAGAGCCAACCACGCGCACTTATCCTGGCTCCGACCAGGGAACTGGCGATACAGATCCATAAGGATGCCGAGGTGCTCGGAAAATACACAGGCCTTGAATTGGGGCTGGTATTTGGCGGTACCGATTACGAACAGCAGCGTCGCCAGCTGGAACAAGGCATGGACGTTCTAATCGGCACGCCAGGCCGCCTGATCGACTATCTTAAACAGCGTGTCTACGATCTCAAGGCAATCCAGGTTGTAGTGATGGACGAAGCCGATCGCATGTTCGACCTCGGTTTTATAAAAGATATCCGCTTCATGCTGCGCCGCTGCCCCGACCCGGAGAAGAGACAGGGCATGTTGTTTTCGGCCACGCTCTCCTGCCGCGTCACTGAGCTGGCCTACGAACACATGAACCAGCCGGAGGAGGTAAAAATAGAGACCGGCAAAGTCACCGCCGATAATGTCGTGCAGACCTGTTATATGACAGCAAACAACGAAAAAGTCTCCCTACTCATCGGCCTCCTCCGGCAGATGGATGCACACCGCACCATTGTCTTTGTCAACACCAAACGCGGGGTTGATATGGTGTGGGGCTTTCTGCAGGGTAATGGATTCCAAGCTGCCGCACTCTCCGGGGATGTGCCCCAGAAAAAGCGCATGAGCCTGCTGAGCCAATTCCAGAAAGGTGAACTCTCCATCCTGGTGGCAACCGACGTTGCCGCCCGTGGGCTGCACATTGAAAATGTCAGCCATGTTTTCAACTTCGATCTGCCGGACGATGCAGAGGATTATGTCCATCGCATCGGCCGTACTGCGAGAGCCGGCGCCAGTGGCGATGCCATCAGCTTTGCCTGCGAAACACACGCCTTCGCACTACCAGATATTGAGGCTTTTATTGGCCACCGTCTGCCAATGGAAGCAGTAACCGATGAACTGCTGGCCGATATAGACCCCAGAAGCCGCATCATCCCTGACCGGCCTGCGAGGGATAACCGGCACGGCAGCAAACCGGGACAGAGCGGCAAACACAGGCGATCAAGCTCTGGCGAAAATCGTCACCGCAACAGACACAGATCGAAACCAAAAACCTGAGAAAACAGCCTCTCCATCGTAAATGGACATATTTGCAGAAAACAAGTGCAGCCGCTGCCCCGGCACCAAGTGTTGCACCTATATGACCGAGGCACTTGGCGCTGCACCCCGCGCCAAAAGTGATTTTCAACATCTGCTCTGGCAGATATCCCATAAGGGCGTGGAGATCTACAAGGATGAAGAGGGGTGGTATCTGATGTTCCAAGGCAACTGCGAGCACCTGCGCCCCAGCGGTGCCTGCAATATCTATGATGAGCGACCACAGATCTGCCGTGATTACGAGAACGACTGGTGCGAGACGGACGCCCCTGCGGAAGAGGGATTTGAACTCTATTTCCGTAACTACCAGGAACTTCTGGACTACTGCAAAAAACGTTTCAAGACATGGGGTCAATGATAACCAGCCAGCACTAAATCCCATCTGCTCCACGCAAACCCGGCGCAAGACCGTGAGTTATCAATAAATAGAACCGGTTAGAAGCCGATTTCAGAAAAATCACGGATGGCATCAAACTCCCCTGCCTCCCGCAACGGCCCTTTAGTATCCGGCTTGAGTACCGCTAGCAACCAGCGAATGCCGTGGTTTTTTGCCGACAAAAGAACCGACTGACTATCGTCGACAAACAGTGTCCTCTCTTTTTCAAATGGCTCGATCTGCTGCAGTTTCTCCCAGAATAGCGGGTTCTCCTTCGGCAATCCCAGGTCATGGGAGCAGATAACCGCGTCGAAATAGCCACCCAGACGGGTACGCTCCAGCTTCAATGCCAGCGATTTCTGGTGGGCATTGGTCACCAGCACAAGACGCTTACCGGCACTGTGCACCTTATTAAGAAAGCCGACTACGTGGGGATGCACCGCAATCAGATGCTCCACCTCTTCCTTCAGCAGGGCGATATCCAACCCCAGTTCCCGGCTCCAGTGATCAATGCAGTACCACTCCAATGTTCCCATCACACCTTCATAACGCATCATCAATTCGGCTTTTACCACGCCCAGTGACAAGTCACGCGCTTGTGCATATCGCTGAGGCACATGTTCCAGCCAGAAGTAGTTATCAAAATGCAGGTCGAGGAGAGTGCCATCCATATCCAGGAAGACAGTATCGATTTGGTTCCAGTCAATCATAAGGTTAAAGTTACCGTTTAATGAATGATGATGCTAACACTATGCAGAAAAAACCGATCATAAATGCCAGACGCCCTATCGCCAATACAGGGGTCTTCAGAATTGAAGAGATGGATCTGGAATTCTCCAATGGCCAGACAAGAACCTTCCAGCGTATCGTCGGCACCGCCCAGGGAGCAGTCATGATCATACCCATGCTGGACGATGAGACACTGCTGCTTACCAAAGAGTATGCAGCCGGTATGGAGCGCTATGAACTGGCCTTCCCGAAGGGACATATCGAGAAAGGTGAAGAGGTGCTGACCGCCGCAAACAGGGAGATCCAGGAGGAAGTGGGCTACGCCGCCCATCATCTTGAACTGCTGACTTCTGTCAGTGTTGCTCCCGGCTACCTATTGCATACCACCCATATCGTTCTGGCCCAGGATCTCTACCCCCAGCGACGGCCAGGTGATGAGCCTGAGACCATTGAGGTAATTCCCTGGAAGCTCCGGGATATGGACGAATTGCTGACAAGGGAGGATTTTACCGAGGCGAGATCCATCGCGGCTCTCTACCTAGTACGTGACCGAATCAACCGCCTTACAGATCAGGACGGCTCATGAGAGCGGCGCCCACCAGAATAGAAGATCTGATTAACCTTTCCCGCCAAGCCGGAGAAGCGATTCTTGCCATCTACGACACCGACTTTCCCGTCCAGAAAAAAGCGGACAGTTCACCGCTGACCGAAGCAGACATGGCAGCCCACAATATTATCGTCAATGAACTGGCATCTCTCACCCCTGATATTCCGGTCTTGTCAGAGGAGTCGGCTGCCATTCCATTTGAGGTCCGTAAATCATGGAACCGCTATTGGCTCATCGACCCACTGGACGGCACCAAACAATTTATCATGAGAAATGGTGAGTTCACCGTTAATATCGCGTTGATCGACAACCATGAACCGGTACTCGGTATTATCTATGTTCCTGTCACAGGAGTCACCTACTACGGCCAAAAAGAGCAAGGGGCTTTCAAACTCGCCCCTAACAAAAAAGTCGAACAGATACATGCAAAGCAAGATCGACAACAACCACTCCAGATAGCCAGGAGTCGCTCCCATGCCAGTGATCATTTGCTAAGCTATCTTGACGAGCTCGGGGATCACAAAGTCACCCGAATGGGAAGCTCACTGAAATCCTGTCTGGTAGCCGAAGGACGTGCCGATCTCTACCCCCGCCTTGGACCGACTTCAGAGTGGGATACCGCTGCAGCCCAGGCAATCGTTGAGGCAGCCGGCGGACAGATCACCGACACCAACATGCAACCTTTGCGCTATAACACAAAGGCATCACTACTCAATCCCCACTTTTTTGTTTTTGGCGACAGCAGCATAAAATGGTCAAACTATTTGGATGCGAATCAGGCACTGTGATTATGAACTTTAGAAAAAACGGCAAGACCGCGGTGAAAACAGTGCTGCTACTCGCCCTCACTTTTTCCCATTACCTGTATGCCGCCACGCCTGAGCCGGAAGAGGCTTTCAATTTTAACGACACCCCTCTGGCAAATCCACTGGAACATCCCGGCTGGTTCAAGGAGAGCTTTCTTGATCTGCGCGATGATCTGAAAGAGGCCCTGGCAGCGGATAAAAAAGGCATCATTGTCTATTTTTGGCAGCAACGATGTCCCTACTGCCAGAAGTTAATGAAGGTAAACTTCAGTCTTGCAGATATCGTCACCTATACACGGCGTAATTTCGACCTGATACCGATCAATATCTGGGGCATAGACGAAGTCACCGATTTCCAGGGAAACACCCTGACTGAGCGTGAATTATCATTACGGGAAGATACCAACTTCACACCTTCGTTAATATTTTATGATGCGGAAGGCGCTGAAGCGCTGCGACTCAGAGGCTACTACCCACCCTATAAGTTCCGTGCCGCACTGGAGTACGTGGCCGACGGCCATCACAAAAATGAAACCTTCGCCCGATACCTGGAACGGGCCGAAGGCACCCTTGCCTTTGAGCCTGGAGAGCTGAATGATGAGCCATTCTTCAGCCCTCCCCCCTACGCCCTTGATCGCAGCCGCATGTCAGCTGAACAACCTCTGGCCATTTTCTTTGAACGTGGGGAGTGTCACGCCTGCGATATACTCCACGCCCAGCCACTGCAGCAGCCCGCTATCAACAACCTGCTACAACAGTTTGAATCGATCCAGCTTGATATCAGATCGGACACACCGATACTAACCCCGGGTGGACAACGTACCACGGCCAAAGCATGGGCAAGGGAGCTGGAACTTTTCTACACACCCTCGATTATCTTCTTTGATAAGTCTGGCCACGAGATCATCCGTGTTGATTCTGTTGTCCAGTTTTTTCGTTTGCGCAATGTACTCAACTACATCAGCAGCCGCGGCTATCAAAACGAGCCGAATTACCAAAGCTGGCGAAGCAACAACCGCTTTTAAGAGAAAACCGGCTATCGACAGAATTTACGGAGGTACGCCGTCTTCTCACGACGCTGCCGTCGCAACCGTTCGCCTTGAACCGGCTTATAGCCTTTGCGCAACTGCCACTCGATCCGCTCAATTTGGCTTTTGACGCGCCAGCACTCCTTTGACAAACGATCATCATCCAGCACTACAGAAGCCGGCTTTTTCGATTGGCGTTTTTGCTTTTTTCTGTTGCCCGCAGATGCTGGGCGAGATACCCGATGCTTGTTTAAATCGACCCATTCCGTTGCTCTGACATTAACCTCAACCGCCTCTCCTCCTCCCTCTTCACACAGCATCTGCCTGAATTCAACCTCTCCGGCCTCTCCTTTGCAGCGGTATATTGCGGCTTCAACCGTAGTACATAGGGCCAGTGATAATAAAATCGTGACTGATGCCACAAATAACTTTTTATTATTCAAATAAACGGTTTGAAACTGCATCCAATCGATCATCATCCTTGATTCTCCTTCTATAATCCTTCAAAAATACTGTAGGGAATCTCTAAAAACCTTCCCAAATTAGCTACATATAGCAACCAACTATTGATAAAAGCCATGCTGCCGAATTTTTTTATCATCAAAACCGACTTCAACTCCTTGAGCAACTGGGAGACCCGCTGCCAAAGCTGGAAAGGGCCGTAGGCTGGGAGGCTTTTCGGGCATTGTTGGGCTCAGTTTATAAAAAGGCTCTTCCCCTAATACAGTGGATAAATTAACGTACCCCCTATGAGAGATAAAGACCTATACGCCCGGATCCTGGGTATCAAAAGCCCTTGGCAGGTTAGCAGTGTAGAGTTGGCTCTGCCAGAGAGAGAGGTAACGGTACAGGTTGAGCAGGAGGCAGGTGCCAAGCAGTGCTGTTCAACCTGTGGGCAGATCTCACAGGGCTATGACTCACGCAAGCGCCGCTGGCAGCACCTGTGATACCTGCCAGCACAAAGCTATTCTGGTAGCAGACGTGCCCAGAATGAAGTGTGAAGAACATGGAGTGGCCACCGTGTCAGTTTCCTGGGCGAAACCGGGCTCTGGATTTACTGCAATGTTTGAGGCGCTGGTGATCGACTGGTTGAAAGAGGCGTCCATCTCGGCAGTCTCCCGATTGATGGGGCTGAGTTGGAATGCCATTGATTATGCAGCGAGCGGTTAAGCGAGGATTGGCACGTAGAACAGAGATTAGCCCAACCGTATCGGTGTTGATGAGACGGCCTTCAAGAAACGTCATGATTATGCAGCAGTCTTATCAGACCAGGATGCAGGTACAGTGCTACACATGGGTAGTGACCGCAAAAAGGCCATGCTCAAAGCACATGGTACGAAAGTCTGGCAGAGGAGCAGCGAGAAGCGATAGAGAGTGTCTCCATGGATATGTGGCCAAGCCTTTATCAATGCCACACTGAAAAGCCTGCTTAGGGCTGAAGAGAAGATTGCCTTCGATAAATTCCATGTCGCCAAGAGCACAAAGTGCTGAAGGCTATGAGGACCTTAAAGGCCGCCAGTATGGCTGGCTCTACAACCCGGAGAACATGACGCGCAGACAGAGATTGCGGTTCAAGGCGCTACGTGACAGCACACTGAAGACTGCCCGTGCCTGGGCGATCAAAGAGTTTGCCATGTCACTCTGGCACTGTGCCAGCAAGACATGGGCAAGGAAAGGTTGGGAACGGTGGCTGTCATAGGCAGTGCGCAGTGGCCTGGAGCCAGTCAAGAAAGTGGTGGAAACAATCAAGGATCACCTGTGGGGAATATTGAACGCTGTTGTTTTGGAAGTAAGTAATGGTCCGGCAGAAGGTCTCAACAGCCGAATCAAGATAATCAAGGTGCATAGCAGAGACTTCCGTGAACCTGTAAAATTTTCTGTGTAACAGACAAGGTTAAATATACCTGATTACCTGCTAGGCTCAGCTATTGAGCCAGTGGTCATTGCATAATAGAAGCCACTGAACACAGAGGGGTTTCTATCATGCCGAAAAATACAGTGCAGTTTCAAAAAGGTCTTGGTTTGCACGAATTTATTGAAAAACATGGTTCTGAAGAGCAATGCCAACAAGCATTGTACCAACTGCGTTGGCCTACCGGATATATATGTCATGAGTGTGGCAACACAACAGGTTGTGAACTCAAAAGCCGTAAGATATATCAGTGCCATAAATGCCACCACCAAAGCTCCCTGATTGCTGGCACCATCTTTCACGGCACCAAGCTGCCGTTGAAGAAGTGGTTTCTGGCCATCTATTTGTTGACTCAGCGTAAAAAGAGTACTTCTGCCTTGCAACTGTCCCGTGAAATTGGTGTGAACTACAATACAGCCTGGAAGCTCAAGCACAAACTGATGCAGGTGATGATGGAACGTCAGAGTCAAAAAAACTGGCTGGTCGCATCGAGATGGATGATGCCTGTATTGGTGGTGAGAAACTGGGAAAGCGTGGGCGAGGGTCTCGTAATAAAATTCCTTTCGTGGCAGCTGTTGAGACGACGCAGGACGGCAGGCCAATGAAGATCCAACTGCGTTGGCTCCGCGGTTTTCAGAGTGCGGAGATCGCTCGATATGCCAGATCCAGTCTGTGTGCTGGCAGCACAGTTCTTTCTGATGGGCTCTACTGCTTCAGAGCAGTTACAGATGCTGGATGTGATCATATGCCTATCGTCACTGGCGGTGGGCGAAAGTATACCCAGCTCTCCACCTTTAAATAACTGAATACCATGCTTGGTAATATCAAGAATGCTTTGCAGGGAACCTTTCATGCTATTCGTAAAAAACACGTACCTTGTTATCTCGCCGAGTTTGAATATCGCTTTAATCGCCGGTTTAATCTTCCGGCTATGATTGAACGATTGCTCTGCGTCGCGTTACGTACACCACCGATGCCTTATCCCCTCCTGAGGATGGCTGAGGTTTATGGGTAATCAGGTAAACTTATTCGCTTTTTATCGACTATTGAGCTGGTTAACCTGCTGGGGCAGGAGAAACAACCCGGTAAGCAGGGGCCAATGGCTAACAGGTTGATGCATGCGGATCTCGTGACCCTTGGTGAACTGGGCTATCTCCCTTTTAGCCAGGCAGGTGGTGCTTTATTATTCCATCTTCTCAGCAAGCTGTATGGACGCACCCGCGTTATTATTACCACCAATGTCAGCTTCATTGAATGGTCGAATGTCTTTGGTGATGAAAAGATGACGACTGCGCTGCTTGATCGACTGACCCATCACTGCCATATCATCGAAACCCGCAATACGGAGAGAAAAACCAAACGAGAATCCAAGAAATAAGTCATAATCCGGCTTGATTAGGTGGGGCACTTTTAGATGCAATTTAACACGATGATCAAACAGAGTTCCAAGTACGGGATCGCTATAGCTTTTGTCGTTTTCTTGGGCTGAGCCAGGAGGGTAAGGTACCCGATGCCAAAACGGTTTTGGTGTATCGTGAGCGCCTGAAAGAATGGGGCCTTGTTGATAAACTCTTTTCAGAGTAGCTCTTCCCCTCATCGAGTGGGTAGAAAAGGTAAATCACCGCGTAGCAGCTACATCCCTGACAGACGGTATGTGCGCCAAAGGCTGTCGGCGTGAGGGTTTGGAGCCTCTTTTGGGATGCAGGAAATCATCAACAACCCACGCAAGCAGCTGATATACGATGGATTCTAGCCATGCTTACCCAATTCCTCGTGGCTGCCGATTATGTGGCGTAGATACCGTACGTCAAGGATAATTTGACTCAATATTAGCTCTTGCAATCCACTCGATCAGGCGAAGAGCGTTCAGATCTGTTGATCCAGATTGATGCAGCAAGCTCCAGTGTTCCCAAGGGACAGATTGTAGATGCCGCTATCGTTCCAGTGCCCAAGCAACGCAATACGCGAGAGGAAAATAGGCAGATCAAAGCCGGGGATAGCCCTGAGGCATGGAGTGATAACAAGCACCGTCAGAAAGATGTTGAAGCCACTGGACCATGAAGCATGGCAAAATCCACTATGGGTACAAAAACCACATCAGCATAGACCGGAAGCACAAGGTCATTCGCAAGTACGCCATCACATCAGCTGAAGTTCATGATAGCTAGATCTTCGAGGAACTGCAGGATGAGAACAACAGTGATGGCAGTGTCTGGGCCGATTCTGCTTACCGCAGTGTAGAACGGGAAGCCGCTTTACCGGGTGCGCATTGCCGCAGTCATATTCATCGCAAGTCGGCACGCAAACGCCCTTTGAATGAACGGGAGCAAGAGGCAAACCGAAAACAATCAAGAGTTCGGGCTCGAGTTGAGCACGTGTTTGTCCAGCAGGCCAATCGACTGGTGCGTAGCATCGGGCAAGTCAGGCCCGGCGTGAAGATGAGTATGATGAATTTGGTGTACAACATGCGTCGATTAGTGTGGCTGGCCAGATGAAACGAGGTATGGAGATGGATGTTGCCAGAAAAATGAGCGTGAAAATACCGGGCTCTCCCGGTTTGCTAAAGGCTATTGGCCTTTGTCGGGTTTTTAGAGGTTCTCTTTAGTATTCAGCGTTAGTTCGATGGTTTGCTTTAACAGCGCGTCAAGCTTACTACCGGCTCGGTTGCGCCAACGAATTACACTGGAGGAGTGCAAGGGAGTTCGTGTTGCAGGTATTGAAATTCACAAAAGTACGGCCAAGATGAGTTTTCAACCCAGCGCTTCACAAAGCTTTCACCGCTCTCATTAAAAGTGTACTTGAGGTAGTGTAGGCCCGCCAGTAAACGAGTGGGTAACGGAGGCTGACCTGCACCTTCGTTGTAAATAATATCAATGTCAGCTTCAAGTTTTTCCCCGTTCATCTTCTCGGATAACCGCACCAATGGGTGCGAGAGGTTTAAGATCTGAGAAAGTTGCTAACGGAATAAATCAGCACTGTTATCCGGGCTTTGTGGTTTCATATTTGCTGGGTAGTTATAAATAATTCAGGGGCGACTGATTAACACCAGAAAGCCAATAGCGCTACTTGGCAGGGTGGCCAGCAGATCTTCCTCCCAGAGATCACCAAACAGCCCGCGGAACACCAGCGAAAAGAGTTGGGAACAGACCGTGATAAGTAGTCGATCCTGAAATATTCATTCCAGGCACTTAATAATACTGTTGTTTCTGTTTTGCAAACAGGAACAACAGTATGGACATGATATTTTTCAGCACAAAAAGAACCTCCTTCATCCATTTTCTGAAGTTGAAGGCAGCCGCCGCCATAAGCAAGTTAATCTGATCCCCGGCAAAGCCTTTAGGAAAGTTCCTTTTTAGCCTGTGGTCACTCTTTAAGTGACCACAGGCTCAATGCCAGCTCGTCTTCTGAAACGTTTTCTGGCTAATGCCATGGCTTCTTCTGAGGTATTCTTCCTGGCAGGCTTTGGCGTTACTATCTGTGTGTCATTAACCTTTGATTTGCCCCGGTAACCTCGATCAGCAATACCCACTTTGGGTACTCGATTGATGAGACGTTTCACCTGTGCCAAGACCTCAGGTACGGTGTGACCATCAAATACATTCTTCTCAAAAGCCAGGGCACCAATCACAATGCCCGCGTCCCTTGTGGTGGTGATTGATGTCTTGGTGCCAAACTCATAACGCTGCTGGGCCTTGCCTTTGCTCATACAGTAAATATGAGGTTCATGTAGGCTGTACAACTTATTTTTATCAGCACGCTTCTGATTCAGCATGCGCTGGTACAGGGCGAACTTTTCTGCATAGAATTTCTGTTGTTCTCCGGTCATCTTACGCTGTATTTCACGCAGTAATCGGCCGCTGATGGTCTTTAATCGCTTGACGGCCTTACGTGCCTTTTTACGATTCCTCGGATGTGTGGCAAATCGGGTGGGGAGCTTGAGAATTTTTACTTCCTTCTCATGGCTTCGACTGAGCACGATACCTTCTGCTCGGGCCATCTTGAGTAACTGCCCGTGTATCTTTCGGTACTGCTTTGCATCAGTTGGAAAGGTAATGTTTTTCTCTTGTACGGTAGTGTCGATACACATTTCATCTTCGATCGCCTTTTCTTGATGTAAGGCGATAGAGGCAGCCAGGACCTTTTCAAAACCTTCGTTGCCAATACGCTTTCTGAAGTAAGTCAGGTCGGAGGGGTCACAAGGAAGTTGCCATTGGAATTCGATCTCACCCGTAAAACTCTGGTAGCAGGGATTTTGTATCCAGCGTTGAATCAGAACCTCGTCACTGAGGTCTTTCAGATGCTTGAGTATCGAGAGATCCACCATTAGGCGGATGGGTTTTGAGGGCTTTCCAAGATGAGAATAAAGCGGGCAAATTTAGCATCAAAATATGACCAGTCTATCTGTCTGGCCAGTAGAAAAAGTGGATTCTTGGGGTTCAGCTGATCCAGTAAGTTTTGGTGCAGGAAACTTTGCTGGTTGGGATTGGCTGTCTTGGATTTGCTCAATTATCCACCTCCGTTTCGTCCAGTTTTTCTCTGCTTTTACCCCTTTCCGGACGCTTATTTTATATAAATTATTGCGTTATGAATATTTCAGGGTCGACTAAGTAGCACCATACTGGTCAGATTGGTCGTATAATTCGTGCTCTCCATCACCGCGGCAAGGGTAAGCCTCTTATTTACAAACGCCAGCAGCATAGCGCTAACCGTATCAAAATCACCTGCCTCCGTGGGTGTCGTCAAGCCGCCAAAAATATTGCCCAGCACAATCACAATCAGCCCCGGCGGCGGGAGCATCACCAGGACAATTTGCCGGAACAGTTTTGCCCCACTCATGGTACAGGATGCCTTAGGCATGGCCGGCGCAGCATAGGTTATTAGCAGTGCGACCACTACAATGCAGAGGATGTAACTACTCGACAGCACTAGGCTCGGTATCAATGACCAGCCAGAATAATCAACGAGTTATAACTGAAAGTGTTGTTTGAAAGGAATTGAAAAAGAGCGGGGTATCTGGTTGATTTATTGTTGCGAGACATCAAAACAACCATTGGAGATACGCCACCATGAGTAAGAATAACGTTGTTAAGCTGGCAGTTCGAGATACGATTATCGATCCGCTGACAGAGTTGCTGAGAAGCGGTGCAGAGCAGTTGATCTACCAGGTGGTGGAGGCCGAGCTGCTGGAGCTGTTGGCGGAGCACGTCGAGCGACGGACAGAGGATGGCAAGGTGGGTGTGGTGCGTAATGGTCACCTGCCAGCTCGTAAACTGCAGACAGGATTAGGGCCGGTCACGGTCAAGATCCCCAAAGTACGAGCGAAGACCGGCGAGCCGGTGACGTTCCGATCAGCTCTGGTGCCGCCGTATGTACGCAAGACGAAGTCACTGGAAGCGGCACTGCCGTGGCTCTACCTGAAGAGGATTTCCAGTGGAGAGATGGGTGAAGCCCTGAAAGTGCTGGTGGTTCCGGATGCAACAGGCTTGTCGGCGGGCAGGGTATCGCGTCTGAAGCAGGTCTGGGCAGAAGAATATCGGAGCGGGTGCGAGGAGCGCCTGGATAAGGGCCATTGGGTGTATGTGTGGGCAGACGGTGTCTACAGCGGACAGAGAGCAGAGCAGACGAAGCTGTGTGCCCTGGTGGTGATCGGCGTGAATGAGCGTGGTGAGAAGCATTTTCTGGCAATTGAGGATGGTGTACGGGAGTCCACACAGAGCTGGCGGGAGGTGCTGTTAAAACTGAAGTCACGCGGACTGACCCCGCCAAAATTGGCGATCGGTGACGGTGCCATGGGATTCTGGGCTGCGCTGGAGGAAGTGTATCCGGAGACGCGCCAGCAGCGCTGCTGGATGCACAAGACCATGAACGTGCTGAACTGCCTGCCAAGGTCAGCTCAGCCGAAAGCGAAGCAGGCACGGCACAACATCTGGCAATCGGAGACCCAGGCCGATGCGGAAAAGGCCTTTGATCTGTTTATCAAAACGTATGAGCCAAAGTATCCGAAGGCTGCCATCTGTCTGCACAAAGACCGAGAGGAACTGATGGCTTTCTATCAATTTCCTGCGCAGCATTGGCAGAGTATTCGGACCAGCAATCCGATTGAATCCACCTTCGGGACAATCCGCCATCGAACCAAGCGTTCCAAGGGCTGCCTATCGCGTGACGGCATGCTACACATGATGTTCAAACTCGGCCGGTGTGCCGAGAAGAAGTGGAGGCGATTACGGGGTTTCGATTATCTGGCGAAGGTGATAACCGGAATCAAATTTAAAGAGGGTGTTGAGGTAGCAGGAGTCGATCAGGTCGCCGCTTGATTCAACTGGCTAAACACCAGATTTGACTATAACTCACAATCAACACCATACCGGGAGGGATCACCTACCCCAATGCCCCTGACGTGGCGATGATACCGGTCGTCAGGGACTTCGAATACTTCGCTTCCATCATGACTAGCAATGCGATCAAGCCCATTACCCCTACCACACCCGGTTGCTGCCGCCAGTAATGTACCTACAATCACCCCAGAGAAACCAAGGCCGCCACGGACACATGACCAAAGGCGATACTCATGGTTTTGAGCAGAATCTTCCGCCAACAGCGTTTAGTTCTGTATTATGTCAAAAAATCGCTGGGACACGGCTTGGAGCAGCGCGAAATCCAACAACTCCATATTAATGCCGATAATGCCGAAGGCCAGCGCAGCGCTGTCCAGAAAAAATGCCAGCGGGTAGTCGATGAAGATCATAAGCAGCGCCCCCACGAATATCAGTGAGTCCAGCAGATCCAGGTCGAACTCCATCACGCGCTTTTCTCCAGGTGGTCATCGGGATGTGGAATGACACCACGTAAAAAGGCAGCCAGCTTGATCAATTCACTGGGGCCCTGGACGATCAGCAAAATAGCCGTGAGGGGGAATAACTGACTTGATCAAATAGCGGGGCAGGCCACTGGGATCAGGCAACATCTCCAGAATCTGCGAGGAAGCTCCTACTAGCCCAGAGAATCAGCAAGGTGGCAGGCATCAGGAAAGTGACCGTATCAAAGATATTGGTCCAGGTTTGGGCACGACGACTGACGCGGGAGTAGATGATATCCACACGCACATGGCCCTTGTTTCTCAGTGTGTATCCCGCTCCCAGGAGAAAGATCAGGCTAAACATATACCATTGAGCTTCAATATAGCTGTTGGAGCTGAAATCTAGGCCAATGGTCTGACTCATTACGGGTCACAACGTTGTACGCGCCGAGCAACACCATTGCCAGAACCAGAACCAGAACCAGAACCAGCCATGAGATGGGGCGTCCGATCTTTTCGTTCAAGGCATCGATCAGGCCGGATAGACGCAGGCAGTGCCTGCATGGGAAATTTGCCTCCCAGGTCAGTTTACACAAAGCGGTGACGATACTCGAATTGGTGGCGTACCGGCGGGTGATAGATTTACAAAGGCTCAAGATTAGCGTAAGCGACCACCAGCCATTTTGCACCCACCGTTTCAAAATTGACATGGACCCGGGCACTGCCACCCTGACCTTCGGCGTTGAGCACCACCCCTTCGCCAAACTTTGGATGGCTAACTCGTTGCCCCAATCGGTAACCACTCTCCGATTCTGTAAGGCCAACGGGGGAGGGAGAGTATATGGGTCTGCTGATCTGAGGCTGGGCACGTATCTCCTGGATCAGCTCAGGCGGAATCTCCCGCAGAAAACGGGAAGGCGAGGGGTAAGTTTCACTGCCGTGCAACCGACGATTCTCGGCATAGGTGAGATAGAGCTGCTCCATGGCGCGGGTCATCCCCACATAACAGAGGCGCCTCTCCTCTTCCAGGCGCTCAGGATCTTCGCTGGACATGCTGTGAGGGAACAGCCCCTCTTCCAATCCAGCAATGAAGACCAGCGAAAACTCCAGCCCTTTAGCCGAGTGGAGTGTCATCAACTGCACGCACTCTTCATAGGCACCTCCCTGAGCCTCTCCCGCCTCCAGTGACGCATGGGAGAGAAAAGCGGTCAGGTCATCCATCTCCGCCTCTCCATCCGACTCGTATTGGAACTGACGCGTGGCATTCACCAACTCTTCCAGGTTCTCAATCCGGTCCAGCCCCTTGCCATCCCGGCTCTTCTTGAATTGGGCCTCCAGCCCAGTGGCTGAGATCACCTGATCCGTCATCTCATGCAGTGCCAGGTCCCGTGTATCGGCTCGCTGTTCATCGATCAGATCGAGAAATCCGCCCAGTGCGTTGGAGGCCCGTTTGGTCATGCCACTGCCGCTTACCAGCGCCCTTGCGGCCTGCCACATAGAACAGCCGAAATCACGTGCATGGGCACGAACCGCATCCAGGGTGCGGGGGCCTAAGCCCCGGGGGGGCATATTGACCGCGCGTTCGAAAGAGAGATCATCTTCCGGGTTGGCTATCAAGCGCAGATAGGCGAGGGCATCTTTGATCTCAGCCCGCTCGAAAAATCGCTGGCCGCCATAGACACGATAGGGGATCTGTGCCTGAACCAGGGACTCCTCAAACAGTCGCGACTGGGCATTGGAGCGGTAGAGAATGGCAATCTCCGAACGCGTGTGGCCCTCATCGATGAAGTTGCGCAGACGCTCCACGACAAAACGCGCCTCATCCACCTCATTAAAGGCGGCATAAAGATTGATCGGCTCACCGTCGAGGCCATCAGTCCAGAGCTCTTTGCCCAGTCGTGAAGGATTATTTGCGATCACGGCATTGGCCGCTTTCAGGATGCTCCCGGTAGAGCGGTAATTCTGCTCCAGCTTTATCAACGGGGCAGTGGGGTAATCTTTCTGGAAGTCGCGAATATTCTCCACCCGGGCACCACGCCAGCCGTAGATTGATTGATCATCGTCTCCCACGACAAACAGGTTGTTGCTGCCTCCGGACAACAACCTCAGCCAGGCATACTGGATGGTGTTGGTGTCCTGAAACTCATCCACCAGAATATGCTGGAACCGCTCCTGGTAGTGCTGAAGGATATCCGGCCGGTCCCGCAGTAGTTCATGGGCTCTTAGCAGCAGCTCAGCAAAATCCACCGCGCCGCTTCGGTCGCAGGCCTCCTGATATTCACGATAAAGCCGGATCATCTGACGTTGAAACGGGTCGCCACCATCATCCAGATGCTGGGGGCGCCTCCCTTCATCTTTCTGCCCATTAATAAACCACTGCACCTGCCGTGGCGGCCAGCGTGTATCATCAAGATCAAGGGCCTTTAACAGGCGTTTAATCGTGCGAAACTGATCGTCTGAGTCGAGAATCTGGAAACTTTGAGGCAACTTGGCCTCCTTCCAGTGCGCCCTTAACAGCCTGTGGGCAAGTCCATGGAAGGTCCCGACCCACATGCCACCCACCGGGTGACCCAGCAGATCCTCAATGCGACCCTTCATCTCCCTGGCCGCCTTATTGGTGAAGGTGACGGAAAGGATATTCCAGGGCGAAGCACCGACGACCTGAATCATCCAAGCAATGCGATGCACCAGCACCCGAGTCTTGCCACTGCCCGCACCTGCCAATATCAGCATGCCCCCAATGGGCGCTGAAACAGCTTCACGCTGGGCATCGTTCAAACTATCCAATATATGTGAAACATCCATCCGGGCATTCTAGCAGTCACAGCCAACCTTCACGACCCGCACACTTTTTCAGCAGAGACTATTTTATGCATTTTTTCAGAGAACGTTTAAAAAAGAACGCAGAGTACACAGAGGTTTCTCTTGCTTTTCGATACGTAGTCGTCGCCCCATGAATTACTTATAACAAAATGATAAATATGAATTAATAAGCTAATTATAATAGAATGGTTTGCGAGGAAGGTCCTCCTTCAACATCAAAACCCCGCAAATTATGAAACCACAAAGCCCGGATAACAGTGCTGATTTATTCCGTTAACAACTTTCTCAGATCTTAAATCTCTCGCACCCATTGGTGCGGTTATCCGAGAAAATGAACAGGGAAAAACTTGAAGCTGACATTGATATCATTTACAACAAAGGTGCTGGCCAGCCCCGTTAGCCACTCGTTTACTGGCACAACAACGACAAGACAAAAACAAGCTTTACAGCGTGCATGCAGCAGAAGAGGAATGCATTACCAAGGGTAAAGCGCACAAGCATTACGCGTTTGGCAATAAAGCCTCATTCGTGACCAGATCCAGAGGCAACTGGTTAGTTGGCACACGGAGTTTGACGGGTAATCCTTATGATGGGATACACTCTATGGCGGCCACTTGAACAAGCGGAGAGTTTGAGCAGCCGAAAGTTCAAGAATGCATATTGTGATCAGGGTTACTCTGGGTGCCGCGCAGGCGATGAAATTGATGTTAAAACCTATGGCAGGCTCCCTAAGAGGGCGACTCGGTCAACCCGAAAATGGATGAAGCGCCGAGCCGGTTATTGGGCACCTTAAATCAGACAATAGGCTAAGTCGAAACTACCTTAAAGCTGAGTATGGTAATGAAGCTAATATGGTTTTGGCTGCAGCGGGATACAATTTAGCCAAGTTGTTAGCTTGGCTAAATTGTGCTTGGATGAGGTTAGTGGGAAATCGTATGATTATTCCAACAATGGGCGGAGAGTCAGACTTAAAAGGTCCAGGAACCAGACTCTCAGCCTGATACTTCAGGGACGACTAAATAAGATTTCGCAGCCTCATTTTATCAGACATTCAAATCATCTCTTTTTAGTCACCCAGTGATGCACTTTGGAGTTGAATTCACCAAATTTATACGGTGGTGGGCTTGAAACTAGAGGGGGCGGGTGAGTCCCTAATCTACGGCCAGTTCAAACCATCGGTCCAACTGGGCATGCGCTTCATCGATTCCCTGATTTTTAAGTGCAGAAAAAAGCTGGATGCTGATATTGGGGTTTTTCATGCTTTTCAGTGTTTTTTTCATCTGTAGCAGGCTGCTGGCGGCTGCGCCACGCCTTAATTTGTCGGCCTTCGTCAGAAGAATATGGACGGGCAGTTTTATTTCGTTACTCCACTCCAGCATCTGTAGATCAAATGCCTTCATTGGATGGCGGATATCAATCAGCAGGACCACCCCTTTCAGGGATTCTCGTTGCTCAAGGTAGTGGGCCAGTTCTGTTTGCCACTCCCGCTTTACCGCTTCTGAGACTTTGGCGTAGCCGTAACCCGGCAGGTCCACTAGGCGGTGGGTATCGTCCAGGCTGAAGAAGTTGAGCAGTTGGGTACGTCCTGGCGTTTTACTGGTTCGGGCCAGACTTTTCTGTTGGCAGAGGGTGTTGATGGCGCTGGATTTCCCTGCATTGGAACGTCCGGCAAAGGCCACTTCGTAGCCACTGTCCTCTGGTGTCTGGTTCAGTTTGGCTCCACTGGTGAGGAAACAGGCCCGGTGATAGAAGGGATTCATGTCTCGCGTAGCCAGTGCCCAGATTTACCACCCTTTTTTTCCAGTAGCTGAACCTGATTGATGGTCATGCCTCTGTCAATCGCTTTGCACATGTCGTAAATGGTAAGGAGTGCGACCTGGGTGGCGCAGAGCGCTTCCATCTCGACGCCTGTCTGGCCCCGGGTTTCTACGGTGGCTTGGCAGTATATGCTCGATGTCTCGGGGTCGGGTGTCAGGTCGATATTGACATGGGTGAGGGCCAGTGGGTGACAGAGGGGTACCAAGTCGGCGGTTTTTTTGGCGGCCATAATGCCGGCAATCCGCGCAATACCCAGGACATCCCCCTTCTTGTGTCCACCTTGCTGAATCAGTTCCAGGGTTGCAGATTCCATTTGGATCCGCCCCTCGGTGACAGCAACTCTGAGGGTGCTCTCTTTTGCACCCACATCGACCATATGGGCTTCACCGGATTGATTGAAATGGGTTAGTTTACTCATAGCTTCTGGCGTTAAAATTTGTTGGGAAATGTTCAGTATGGATCCGGCTACTGGCCGGCATCCGTGGTGGTGGCAGTTGAATAGGGAGCTTCACTGATACGTTCGATGCTTTTGGGTATTTCGTGAATATCAAACTCCATGGTTTCCAGATCCAGCATGATATAGGTTGCCGGGTCGTTGCCCACGCCGCCCACCGTGCCTGGATTCATCAGAGGGGTTTTACCCCCTTTTATGTTGCTCAGATAATCCACTGACGCCTTGTGGCTGTGCCCGCAGCATACCAAGTCCCAGTCTCCAGTGGAGGCCAGGGCTCGGGCGTAGTGTGGATAGTGGACCAGGAAGATTTTTTTACCGCCCAGGGTCAGCCCTGCATCCATTCCGTAGTATTGGATGACGTTGTTTTCTTTGTTGGCAAGCTGCCCCAAGGTATACAGGTCGCCCGTATTGTTGCCGTGGATCACATGCACCGGCATCTGGTACTTATTGAGGCACTTCAGGGTGCTGGGTGCAACCACGTCTCCGCAGTGCATAACTGCTTCAGCACCCCGCTTTTTTGCCTCGGCGACCGCTGCATCCAGCAGTGGAATGTGGTCATGGCTGTCGGATAATATGCATATTTTCATAATTAACTGTCCAGTATTCAGGTTCGCTGCTTCCTGGTTTTAGGTTATTAATATTAGAAATTGGGCTTTTCAGGAGCGTCTTGGAACATCTTGACACTCTCCATAATCTCCTTTTTTGCCTCATCCACACCACCCCAGCCACCGACACGCACCCACTTGCCCTCATCCAGATCTTTGTAGTGTTCGAAGAAGTGGGAGATACGGTCTAGGTTGTCCTGGGGTAGGTCTCTAAAATCCCCCACACTACGGTAGCTTTTGCAGAGCTTGTCGATGGGGACGGAAAGGATTTTGGCATCATCACCCGATTCATCGGTCATTTTTAAAACGCCCACGGGGCGGCAACTAATGACAGATCCTGGGATCAGCGGGTAAGGTGTCATTACCAGAACATCCACCGGATCGCCATCAGGCGAGAGGGTATGAGGGACGTAGCCATAATTGCAAGGGTAGTGCATGGCGGTTGACATGAAGCGGTCGACGAACATCGCGCCGGTATCCTTGTCCAGTTCGTACTTTACCGGGTCGGAGTGGGCCGGAATTTCGATGATCACATTAACCTCGTTGGGTACATTACTGCCGGTGCTGACTCTATCCAGATTCATCTGTTTTTTCGCCGTGCAAAAGAAAGGAGGTCGGTTATTAGAACCGACCTCCATCTTTTTATCAAAACTTCCGGTAAAACCATAAGAGTTATACCGGATTTGTCAGGAGCAAGGATCAAATCATAGTGCTTCTGATGCCTGCTCCCGGGTCCCTATCTCTTAGATAAGAGGCACGATCAAGAGAGCAACAATGTTGATGATCTTGATCAACGGGTTGATCGCAGGACCGGCGGTGTCTTTGTAGGGATCGCCTACGGTGTCACCAGTAACGGCCGCTTTGTGGGCATCAGAGCCTTTGCCGCCAAAGTTACCATCCTCGATGTACTTTTTGGCGTTATCCCAGGCACCACCACCGGTGGTCATTGAGATAGCGACAAACAGGCCGGTTACGATGGTGCCGATCAGCAAACCACCCAACGCCTGAGCGCCAAGTGTCAGACCGACAATCACGGGTACTGCGATCGGCAGCAGGGAGGGAATGATCATCTCCTTGATGGCTGAGCGGGTCAGCATGTCCACAGCTTTTGAGTAATCAGGCTTCTGGCTGTAATCCATGATACCGGGCATCTCTTTGAACTGACGACGCACTTCGTTGACGATACCGCCGGCAGCACGACCGACAGCTTCCATCGCCATGGCACCGAACAGGTAGGGTACCAGTCCGCCAATGAACAGACCGATGATCACCATATGGTTCGAGAGATCAAAGGTCACGCTCTTGCCTGCAGCATCGAGGCTGTGGGTGAAGTCAGCAAACAGTACCAGCGCAGCCAGACCGGCAGAACCGATGGCATAACCTTTAGTTACTGCTTTGGTGGTATTACCCACGGCGTCCAGAGGGTCGGTGATGTTGCGGATCTTCTCATCCAGTTCGGCCATCTCGGCAATACCACCGGCGTTGTCGGTGATCGGGCCGTAGGCGTCCAGTGCGACGATGATGCCGGTCATGGAGAGCATGGAGGTAGCGGCAATGGCGATGCCGTATAGTCCCGCCAGATCATAGGCGCCCCAGATTGAGGCACAAATGGCCAGAACCGGTGCAGCTGTGGATTTCATCGAGACACCCAAACCGGCGATGACGTTGGTGCCGTCACCCGTGGTGGAGGCTTCGGCGATGTGCCTGACCGGGCTGTATTCTGTCGCTGTGTAGTACTCGGTAATCACAACCATGGCTCCCGTCAGCACCAAGCCGATCATAGCAGAACCAAATAACGCCATGGTTGGATTGGTTACTCCCTCAATCACTACGTCGCTCATCATGTAATCAGTAACAAAGTAGAAAGAGACCGCCGCGATAGCACCGGCTACACCCAGGCCCTTGTAGAGGGCGATCATGATCTTGGTATCGCCCTCTTTCGCCTTGACGAAGTAGGAACCGATGATGGAAGCGATAATAGAGACGCCACCCAATACCAGAGGATAAGTGATGGCGGTGCCGCCGGAGACCAGCAGGCTGCCCAACAGCATGGTGGCTACCACGGTTACCGCGTAGGTCTCGAACAGATCCGCTGCCATGCCGGCGCAGTCGCCCACGTTATCGCCTACGTTGTCAGCGATAACTGCCGGGTTGCGTGGGTCATCCTCAGGAATGCCAGCTTCCACTTTACCGACGATGTCGGCACCGACATCGGCACCCTTGGTGAAGATACCACCGCCAAGCCGTGCGAAAATGGAGATCAGGGAGCCACCGAAGGCCAAGCCGACCAATGCATGCAGCGTGTCAGATTCACTGACACCCATCATGGTGAGAATACCATAGTAACCGGCAACACCTAGAAGACCCAGGCCAACCACCAGCATGCCGGTGATGGCACCGCCGCGAAAGGCGATCTGCAGAGCGGCGTTGAGGCCGTCGTTAGCGGCTTGAGCGGTGCGTGAATTGGCACGTACCGAGATGTTCATGCCGATGTAGCCGGCAGCACCGGAGAGTATAGCGCCTATGGTAAAGCCGATAGCAGTGGTTGAGCCCAGTGCTACCCAGAGAATGGCCAGCATGATCACACCAACAATACTGATAGCGGTGTATTGGCGGTTCAGGTAGGCGCTTGCGCCTTCCCGTACCGCGGCAGAGATCTCTTTCATCCGGTCGTTGCCTTCCGGTTGCGCCAGGATCCATTTTACGGATACGAAGCCGTAAGCCAGTGCAGCGACTGCACAGGCCAGGGCGAAAATTAGCTCATTGCTCACGTTGGGCTCTCCTCGAGTAAGTGAATATATCTGTTATTTCTGACCCGGTAACAGCTGTTTATTATTATCTGTTGCCGAACCATGTTTTTACACTCTCCATTATTCCCTTAGATAAACCAAGAAAATACCTCCCTTTTCATACCGCTTGTGCATTGATTAGGGTCAATCGGTATAAAAAATAAAGGGGCATTATGCCCCTTTATTTTTTTGATTACA
This sequence comes from Candidatus Vondammii sp. HM_W22, assembly GCF_022530855.2. Lineage (GTDB taxonomy): Bacteria > Pseudomonadota > Gammaproteobacteria > Chromatiales > Chromatiaceae > Vondammii. The sequence continues at coordinate 2,969,782 of NZ_CP099567.1, forward strand.
GCTCAAAGCTTTCCAATTTCTTCTCAACCGCTGCACCTTTCAGCGTGACATACACCGGCATGCCATTCTCATAGGGAGGGTATGCCTCGCCCTCGATCAGCGGGTAGAGATACTCCTTGCAGGCTTGAGTGATGCCAAAACTATCTTCGGTAATGAACTCCATGGGCATCATCTTCTCGACGTTGGCCACCTCGGAGAGGTTGGCTCTGCCAATCTCCCATTGATAAGGGCTACTGGATTTCCGCACCACGGTTGGCATAATGGAGTTGTCGCCTTCCAACGCCATCTCAACTGCGGCCTTGCCCAGTGCATAGGCTTGCTCCACATCCGAGGTGGAGGAGAGGTGGCGTGCTGCACGTTGCAGGTAGTCGGCCACAGCCCAGTGGAATTTATGACCCAGAGCATCTTTAATCAGATTGGCAACCACCGGCGCGGCACCGCCCAATTGGGCATGGCCAAATGAATCGCGGGTACCCTGTTCAGCCAGGAACTTGCCATCCGGCCAGTGGGTGCCTTCAGAGACCACGATGGTGCAAAAGCCGTGTTCTTTGACCTTTCCATCGACCTTCGCCAGAAACTTCTCCTGGTTGAACTCGATTTCAGGGAAGAGAATGACCACCGGGATATCGTTGTCTTCCACCAAACCACCCGCAGCAGCAATCCAGCCGGCGTGGCGGCCCATTACCTCAATAACAAAAATTTTGGTAGATGTTTTGGCCATGGAGCGCACATCGTAGGAGGCTTCCAAGGTGGAGACGGCAATATATTTGGCTACTGAACCGAAACCAGGGCAGTTATCAGTGATTGGCAGATCGTTGTCCACGGTTTTTGGTACATGGATCGCCTGGACCGGATAGCCCATCTTTTCAGAGAGCTGGGACACCTTATAGCAAGTGTCGGCGGAGTCGCCGCCGCCATTGTAGAAGAAGTAACCGATGTTATGGGCTTTGAATACCTCAATCAGGCGCTCATATTCGCGTTTGTTCTCTTCAAGACTCTTGAGTTTGAATCGGCAGGAGCCGAAAGCACCGGATGGCGTGTGGCGCAGGCAGGCAATATCTTCAGCACTCTCCTGATTGGTGTCGATCAGGTCTTCGGTGAGTGCACCGATGATGCCGTTACGACCGGCATAGACGTTACCGATCTTGTCGCTGTGCTTGCGGGCGGTTTCGATAACGCCGCAGGCTGATGCATTGATCACAGCGGTTACACCGCCGGATTGTGCGTAGAAAGCGTTTTTCTTGCTCATGCTTCCCTTCCTCTCTGTAAAGGGTTGTCTTAAAAAATAGTGGGAATTGGTCGGAGGGCCATCCCCGGTCACGTCAATTCAGAGGTCGCCCTGTTCTTTCGCCTCGAAGTCGGCTTGTGCCTGAAGCAGAGAGACAACGCATTCAGCTACATCTGTGTATTCGTAAACCCCGGTGCTGTATTGGCGATAAGATTTATAAAAGAACTGGCAGCGGTATTTGTGTTCACCCGACTTGAAAATGACAAAGTTGCAGCCACCGTGCTTCCAGACCCAGACAGGGCAGTTGCTGAGTTCGCGGTCTGAAGCCTGAAGGCGGATTTCTGCATCGGCAATCTGCAACTCAACATCGTTCTTATACCGCTCCTTAAGGGTGGTACGAATTGTCCAGTTTTCGCTGTCGGTTATATCCGGTATCTGGTTCATTTTTTGTCCTGCTTTCTGTGAAAGCCCGGAAGAACAGTCTGACTCGCTAACCTTTCATTTTACATTGACTTTACGGGAATTCTGCGATTACTGTATCGGACCGGTTTTTCAGCGGCCAATGCAATTGTTGGATGCCGCCATGGATTTTCCTAATTCACTGCATTATCAGTGTGTTAGATTGTATATAAGTAAGCTCTCAATAACTTCGTGCGATGCAGGGTATCTCCATATTCTCCTATATGCAACTGCACGGAGTTTCTGAGATGTTCCGAATATGTCGATTGGTTCTGGGTCATGCCCGATAATCGAACAGGCTGAAGCAGAGAAAGGAGTTATCATGCGGATCATATTGCTGGGTGCGCCAGGTTCCGGCAAAGGGACCCAGGCAAAAAAATTGACCAGCTATTACGGTATTCCCCGTATCTCTACGGCGGAGATGGTCCGAGAGGCTGCGGCAGAGAGGAGCGAGGCCGGGAAACTGGCTAAACCCTATCTCGATCAGGGGCGGCATGTGCCTGACGAGATTGTTTGTGCCGTGTTCAAAGAGCGCTTCACCGAACCCGATGTGCGTAATGGCTTTTTGCTGGTCGGTTTCCCTAAAACGGCTTCCCAGTCCGATGCACTGGATGGGATTCTTGATGAGATGAACCTCCCGCTAGATCTGGTGTTGTTGCTGGAGGGTGAATCTGATGATTTCATGGAGCGGCTGGAGGGGCGGCAGATTTGCCGGGCTTGTGGTCATACCTATAATATTTTTAGTGCTCCCCTCCGGGTGGAGGGTATCTGTGATAAGTGTGGTGGACGGGTAAGGCGTCCAGCGGGCGATAATGATGAGGCTATCGCTAACCGGATGCGAATCTATGAGGCTCAATCCGCCACCATGATTCAATACTACATACTCCATGGAAAACTGCGCCAGATCGATGCGGGAAGGGATTCTGAAGCCACCTATGCTGCGATACGCAGGGTGATTGATGCGCACCCTCCGACAATTATAGAGACTGAACCCATTGTAGAGGCCGCTGAAGCGGTGAGCTTTGATCTGGCTCCAGAAGATGCTGAACCTTTGGTGGAGGCCGAGCCCGCTCCAGAGCGGATTGGAGCTGAGAAGATAAAGAGCAAGCCAGTAAAGACTGCTGGCGCCAAGAAAAAAGCGGTGCCAGTGAAAAAAGCAGTAACTAAGAAGAGGGCTACCCCGGCGAAGAAGGCCGCTGCCAGGAAAAAGACCGTTACAAAGAAAAAAGGCTCAAGGCGATAGCAAGTCGTGTTGCCGCCTTAGCCTCTCGTTTCTAGGCGATGGGTATAGCATTGGTACTGTTGGGCTACCAGGTTCAGCCAAACTGCTTCAATCGGCCGGAATGGCCGGTTAGAGCAGGCTTTCAGCCGATAGTGTTTTCATTTGCTCGAAAAAACTTACTCCCCGGCAATCATCATGGATTCAATAAGCCATGACCCGGTTCGAATGCTGCCTCTAAGCTCTTCGTCGTTACCGACGGCGATTAGCTGGGAGAACATCTGTTTCATGTTCCCGGCAATGGTGATCTCTTCCACCGGGTATTGGATCTCTCCATTTTCAACCCAGAAACCGGCAGCTCCACGGGAGTAGTCGCCGGTGACCATATTTGTTCCCTGGCCCATCATCTCGGTGACCAGCAAACCGGAATCCATCTCTTTGATGAGACTGTTCAGGTCCCGTTCTCCGGGGTCAATGGCCAGATTGCGGACGCCGCCGGCATTACCGGTAGTCTGCATGCCCAGTTTTCGTGCTGAGTAGCTGCCCAGGATATAGCTCTGGAGCATGCCGTTCTCGACGATGTTTTTGGCGGCGGTAGCGACACCCTCACCATCGAAAGGGGAGCTGGAAAGGCCGCCCTGGAGCAAGGGGTTTTCGTGAATATGGACAAAATCGGGGAAAACCTGTTTGCCCAGATGATCCAGCAGAAAGCTTGCCTGGCGATAGAGCGATGTGCCGCTGATGGCGCCGAGCAATACCCGCAGCAGGCTGACAGCAACATCGGACTGGAAAATGACAGGTGCTTCCCGGGTGGAGATTTTACGGGCGCCCAGTCGGGCGAGTGTCCGCTCGCCCGCTTTTTGTCCGACAGAGACGGAGGACTCCATGTTTTCTGCTTTGCGTGCAACGGTATACCAGTAGTCGCGCTGCATGGAGTCACCTTGTTGCCCGATGACGGAACAGCTGAGGCTGTGTCGGCTGCTTGGAAAACCGCCGATAAATCCGTGGCTGTTAGCATAAACCTGCAGCCCGTTGTGGCTATTGATTCCCGCTCCCTCGGAGTTTGTAATCTGTGCATCCAGATCAAGGGCGGCAGCTTCACACTCTTTGCCCAAATCGACAGCACTCTCCACATCGAGATTCCACGGGTGGTAGAGATCCAGGTCAGGGGTATCCTTGGCCATCAGCTCTTTATCCGCCAATCCGGCGCAATCGTCTTCTGATGTGTAATGTGCAATATTGCACGCCGCTTTCACGGTATCCTTGATCGCCTCGTGGCTGAAATCAGAGGTGCTGGCAGAACCTTTGCGCTGACCGAGATAGACGGTAATTCCAAGTCCCTGGTCGCGGGTGTGTTCGATAGTCTCCACCTCACCCATGCGAACATTGACACAAAGTCCAGCATCAATGGAAACGGCTGCTTCCGAGGCGCTGGCACCCTGTTTTTCGGCTTCAGTCAGCAGATCCATAACCATCTGCTGCAATTGGGCCTGACGCTGTTTCATATTATCAATTTCTCTCATTATTTTTACGGCCATTTTTTCTGCTAACTTGAATAAGCGCCTTTACGGAAGCTCATTTTCTAGTTGTCCCACCTACTGTGAGCTGATCAATTTTCAGCGTCGGCTGACCCACGCCCACAGGCACGCTCTGGCCCTCTTTTCCACAGGTGCCAACACCTGCATCCAGTTCAAGGTTGTTGCCAATCATGCTGACTCTGGTCAGTACATCGGGACCGTTGCCAATCAGGGTGGCCCCTTTTACCGGGTGGGTCACTTTGCCATTTTTGATCAGGTAGGCCTCGCTGGCGGAAAAGACAAACTTCCCGGAGGTGATATCCACCTGCCCGCCAGCAAAGTTGACGGCGTATAACCCGTTCTCCACCGAGGCGATGATCTCTTCAGGATCCATTTCTCCCGGCAGCATGTAGGTATTGGTCATGCGTGGCATTGGCAGGTGGGCGTAGGACTCTCTACGCCCGTTTCCTGTTGATGAAACACCCGTCAGCCGGGCATTGAGTTTGTCCTGCAGGTAGCCTTTGAGAATGCCATTCTCGATCAGTATTGTCTGTTGCGAGGTGGTGCCTTCATCGTCCATGTTGAGTGAACCGCGCCGTCCAGGCAGCGTTCCATCATCAACGATGGTGCAGCCGGTTGCCGCCACTTTCTCTCCAATGCGGCCGGAAAAAGCCGATGTCCCTTTGCGGTTGAAGTCGCCTTCAAGTCCATGGCCAATCGCTTCGTGCAGCAATATGCCAGGCCAGCCGGCACCCAGAACAACCGTCATACTGCCGGCGGGGGAGGGGATTGCCTCCAGGTTGACCAGGGCTTGCCGCACGGCTTCTCCAGCGTACCACAGAGCGCGATCTTCATCAATGAAAAACTGGAAGCTCTCTCTTGCGCCACCGCCGCTGGAGCCCTGTTCACGCTGGCCCTTGGATTCGACAATGACATTGACGTTGCAACGTACCAGTGGGCGTACATCGCCGCAAAGTGTCCCATCGCTGGCGACGACCAGCACCACATCATGGGCTGATACCAGGCTGGCGGTCACCTGTTTGACCCGTGGGTCCTGTTTGCGCGCTTCGGCATCCAGCCGCTGCAGCAGGTCCACTTTCTCCTGCTCACTCATGGTTGTCAGAGGGTTGATCGGTTCATATAGCGTGTGGCTGACAGCAGTGGCCTGGATTTTAATATGGTTTTGTTGTCCGCTTTGGGCGATGGCCCTGGCTGTCCTCCCTGCTTCGAGCAGGCTGGGAAGTTGAATTTCATCGGTGTAGGCGAAGCCGGTTTTTTCGCCGCTGATTGCGCGAACGCCAACACCCTGTTCGATGTTGTAGTTGCCTTCTTTGATGATGCCGTCTTCCAATACCCATGACTCCAGGCGGCTTGCCTGAAAGTAGAGATCGGCCATATCAACTTGGTTGGAGAGCAGCTGCTCCATAACCCTGTCCAGGTCACTCTCTTTGAGTTCGGCAGGGGCGAGTAGTGTATTGCGGGCTATAGCGATGGGATCGGGCATCAGTTTCCAGGGTTTGTCTGTTAGGTTATCTTCAGCATTGGGCTGTTGCGGTTGTTTTTCAACCACATATGCTGCCTGGTATTTGCAGGGGTTGCCCCTCGCATTCAGTCACATTTCAGCGTTCGATGATCTATCGTCGGGAAGTTACGGCGGGTGCTGGAGAGATATTCTAAATCCATGTCACAGCTGACGGAACCAGTACCGCGAGGCACCTGTGCCAGTACGCTGCCCCAGGGGTCGACAATCATACTGTGGCCATGGGTCTCCCGCCCGTTCATATGGAACCCGCCTTGTGCCGCGGCAATAACATAGCTGAGATTTTCGATGGCTCTTGCACGTACCAGGGTTTCCCAATGGGTTTTGCCGGTGATGGCGGTGAAAGAGGAGGGTATGCAGGCCACCTCCATCCCCTGGTCCAGCAGTTTGCGAAAGATTTCAGGGAAGCGCAGATCGTAGCAGATGGCGATGCCGAGCTTGCCGAAAGGGGAGTCAACAACAACCACCTCATCCCCTGCTTCGATAGTTTCGGATTCTTTGTAGCGTTCATTCGCCTCGATCAAATTGACATCGAACAGATGGATCTTGTCATAGCGGGCGACCAGTTTACCTTCGCTGTTATAGACCATGCAGGCAGCACGCACTTTGCTGTTGTCGTGGGCCTCAAGGGGGATGGTTCCACCCACCAGCCAGATGCCGTAACGTTTTGCCAGTTGGCTGAGGAAATCCTGTAGGGGACCATTACCCTCCGTCTCCCTGATGGCGCACATGTCACGGTCATGCTTACCCATAAAGGCGAAGTTTTCAGGTAGTACCACCAGGCCTGCGCCATTCTCTACCGCTTCCGCAGCCAAGCGCTCGGCCTCCAGTAGGTTGGCGCTGACATCGGAGCTGCTGGCCATCAGAATAGCGGCAATTTTTTGATTCTTAGTAATCATTATTTATGACTATCGCTGTCTGAAAATTTATTACTAAATTACCGGGCATGCATAGTCTGCCGCGATAAATCTGCCTGCAGAATAGCATTAACCCCCATCCCTCACCAGAGTTGGGGCGTATAGATAGCGTGATCGGTTTCCTGTAACAGGCAGTGTCAGTTGCTGGGCAGCGTACCTTTGTCGTCCGGCTCCTGATAGGTTTGTCCGGTGGGTTTCATCGCTTTGAATAAGCGGGAAAAGAACCCCTTCTGCTGCTCCTGATCTTCAGTGATTTGATCTGCGGAAGCTCCAGCGTCTGCATCTGGATTCACCTCCTGACGATTGAATTCGTTATCAGTAAGGGAAAATTGGCGTTGGCCATGAGGTGACAGAAGCTGCCAAGTTTTTGTCTCACCCTGTTTCGGGGAGTAGATAGAGCTTATGTCTGTAGCTTCGTCTGTGGCGTTCGGGCGTTCAATGGTTTTTGGCGTGAGGATGGGTTCAAACCAGGGGCCAGCGGCCGTATATTGGATCTGTGTCACTTTATCCAGCTCTTTTCCGATAATCTGTTGTGCCAGAAAAAGTGCTGCCCCGACTGCCGGTCCGGCGGCAATAGCACCCGCCATCGTCAGACTGGAAGAGAGGCGGGGAGTGATGGTGACCAGTTGATCGAAATCTTCGCTGCTCAGACCGATTCTTCCCGCAATTTCGATGGTTGCAGATGGGCCGGACATGACGAAGTTATTGGTATAGGCATCACCACTGTCGAGCAGAAAATCGCCTTCTATGCTGTCGAATGCGAAGCCTTTTTTGAATATATCGCTGAAATCTAGGGTAAGACGGCGCTGCAGTGCGCCGATATTAAGTAGTCCAAAGATTCTGCCGATGCCCAGGTCCACCTCTAAAAAGCGGCCTTTGCCGATCTGTATGCCAACCTGGCCGTTGAGCCTCTCTTTTTGGAAACCCAGGAGTGATCCCTGCCAATTCAACCGGCTATTTATCTCTGCAGGAGCGTTGTCGATATTTTGGGTAAAACCAAGGTCCCTCAGAAGTTCTCCCAGATTATTGCTTTCCAGAGAGAGGGTTGTGTTGGTGGCTTGTGTGCCGTTGGTGGCTTGTGACCATTGCAATGCAGCCGACAGCTGGAGTCTTTTTGACTTAAGCGTGAGGGTCTGAATCTCCCAGCCTTCAGGGCGTTTACGCGAGATTAACTGCAGTGCTCCAAACGGATGAGAGTTGATGGTTACCTGGTCTATGGTTGCTTCAATAGCCGGCAATTCTGCCGGGTTGTAATCGACCGCTGTATCTTCCTGTGAGGATGGAATATTATCCGGGTCAAGAGTGATATCAAGCTTTTTCAGGATGGCCCGGATTGGTGTCTGTTGAAGATCATTAGGAATCAGCAGTTGGCCGCTGAATCGATTGCTGGATATATCCCCGCGCCAGCCGTACTGCCCTCTGTTCATCAGCAGCTTAAAATCTTCCAGCTCCATCTCCCCCATTTGCAGTTTTCCAAAATAGAGATCCAGCTGGTTAATCGGTGGCAGCTCTTTTTCAGTTTTCGGCTGATTGACAATTTTCAGCCAGGGATCAACTTTCAGTTCTGGCCATTGACCGCTGATTATCAGGCCATCTTTTTCCGGTAGCCGGGCTTTGGCACCGCCAAGCCGGATGCCGCCCCGTACCAGCGTGGGGTTTGCCGAGTCACGGATATCGAGTAGCAGTGCCATGTCAGTCAGTGAGCCGTAACGAAGTTGCAGTGGGCGTTGGGGTTTGTTGCTGAAGTCGCTGGCCAGATAAAATTCCCGTTTCTCAAGTGATGATTTACCCAGGGGTGCGGGCTGATCGATAGTGAGTCCTTCCAGGTCTGAAGTCACTACCACGGGAACCGCGGCTTCGGGCCCTGCCGCCAGATGGGGGATATCGATCTGTAGTTGCCAATCACTGCTGCCATGCACTTTTTTCAGCAGTGTCAAATCAGGGAAACGATCCATTAGCAGCGTGGTTGGAATAGTGCTGTGGGCGGTTATCCTGGTTGCTTTGCTGTTCTCGGGTGGGGTTGAAACAGCCACCTGTACGGGATTGCCAAGCGTGGTTCCGGTGATCTGTTTTCCGTAAATTTTCGCCTGATCGAAATAGAGGTCGCCCTCTATCCCATTGAGTGTGAGTTGCCAATCGTCGAGATGCAGCGTGGTTTTCTGGAAAGCGAGTTTGCCATCAATCTGGAAAGATGAACAATCATCGATCGGGATTGAAAAATCAAGCCCCAGCCGGGAGGCGCCTTCGCCGCGTAATCCTTTTGTTAGTGCAGCAAAATCATCTTTTAATGGTGATTCCCGCAGCAGTCGCAAGACGTCGCTGAAGTCTCCGTTGACACCGCCGGTCAATTTGAATGGTGACGTGCGCGTCAAATCCTCGATTCTGGCATGAGCTGACAGGAGATCGCTGTCGAATATTTTCCCCTGCTTTACCCAGGTGTCGAACCGGGTGTTCAGAAAGCGGACCTCTGCGCTTAATTGTTCCAGTTTTGGCCAGCCTGGCCAGTAGTCGAGAGTCAGCTCTTCCGTAGTGAAGAAGACTTCGAAACGCCCGCTGGGTGTTTTTGCAAATGGAAAATCTTTCAGTGGCCCCCGGACAAGGGCGCTGCCCTCTATTACTTTACCCTTGATGATGCTTCGGTCAACCCAGTCAACTACGCTATCTGGTATGATCCCGGCGGGCAGGTAACGGGGAGTGGTGCTGGCATCGCCATCTCTGAAATCGGTTTGTAGATCCATAAACACCGACTCGTCAGTGCTGGCTGGAAACTGCATTCGCAAACGGGTTATGGTACTGATATCGTTGTTTTCCGCGGCCAGTTTTTGGGTGGCTATCTGCCAGCCACCATCGTCCATGCGTTGCCAGGTCAGATCGCCCTGAAGCTGGTTGAGCAGCAGTGGATCGCGAAACAGCCCAGGGAGGTGAACAGTGACCCCCTCAGATGCCAGACTCATTTTTCCTTTGTCCTGGTCAGCCCAGAGTTGTAGTGAGAGGTTATCGATGCCGGGGATCCGGTTCCAGGGTTGGGTGAAGATGGCGAGGGCTTTTGCGGTAGCAGACCAGAGCGGTCCCTGGTCTGAATCTGCATAGCGGACACGGAGATCGTGAAGATCGCCATGGAGCTGAATTCCGCTTAAGGTCTCCTCCAGTCCGGCAGGGATATTCGGGAGCAGTGAGCTGATGGCAATGATATCTTCCAGCCGTGCAAAGCTGGAGCCTGCACTCAGCTGAAGCTGGTCCTGTTCATTGCTGCGGCTACGCAGGCTGAAGCGGGTCTTTGGCCAGCTCAATCCCATGCGCTGAAACTCGATGCCAGCTACATCCAGCCGCCATCCTCGATCCTGTCTGCGCCACTTAAATGCGCCGCTCAAATGATCAAAATGCTGACTTCTGGTCTCCTCTTCTGCGGCTGTTTTCCGCATCAGGGAAAACGCTCTCCAATCGACGATCCCCTCAAGGCTTACCATTCTTCCTCGCTCCACGCGGCTCCAGAGCTCCACCTCTGTAACCCCTTTTCCGAACTGATATTCACCGGGTATCCGGCGGTTGAGAAGTTTGCCGAGGTTGATTTGGCTGCCTTTGAAGTAGAGATCTGCTGACCATGTTTCGGCTCTGTTCAGTTGGCCGGAGAAATCGATTGCCAGCTGCAACCGGCTATCATTTTGTTCTGTCAACGCAAGGCTGCCGTTCAGCTGGTGGCGGTCGCCATCATTATGAAGATCGAGAATGACTCCGGTTAGCAGCAGGGGAGGTGCATCGGTGGCGATATCGTTCCAGAGCACTTCTCCCTGTTGTATGTCCAGGCGAGTGGGGAGTAGAAAGGCTGAACTACTGTCTCCGCCGGTGTTAGAGATGCCCCCTAGGCCAGCGACGGTAACCGAGCCATCCTCCAGGTGGGTGATGCGCAGTCGTGGTGCGACGAGAGTGATTTTCCGGAGTGTGGGTTCTCCCCGCCGCAAACTATCAATGAGGCCAATAGAGATATGCACCTCGCCCAGTCTAAGGTGTGGATCGCCGCTGCCGCCATCTGAGAGGGCAAGGTTCCGCAAAATCAACTCGGGTCCGATACCGCTCCAACTACCCTCCAGACTGCCTATCTTGGCCGTTTGGCCAAGGCTTTTGCTTAACCACTCTTCTATCTCACCCCGATAATTGGCGATTGCCGGAGCCAGCAGCCTGCCCATGCCGATAACCAGACCGCCGACAACAATTGACAGGATGAGCAGATGCTTGAGTGCTGAGATGGAAAAGTGGAACAGGCGGATCATCTATATCAGTACGACATCATATTGTTCTTGGGAGTAGAGATCCTCTGACTGGAGGCGGATGGTCTTGCGGATAAATCCCTCCAGCTCCGCCAGCGTTGATGACTCTTCATCCATCAGCCGGTCCACCACTTCCTGGGATGCCAGAACCAGCAGTGACTCTACATCGAACTGGCGGGCCTCTCGCAGAATCTCGCGAAAGATTTCGAAGCATACACTTTCCGCTGTTTTCAGCGAGCCGCGGCCCCCACAGCAGTGACAAGTCTCGCAAAGCACGTGTTCCAGTGATTCCCGGGTTCTTTTTCGGGTCATTTCCACCAGTCCGAGCGTGGAGACTTCGGTGATATGGGTTTTCGCATGATCTCTGGACAGCGCTTTTTCCAGTGCCCGCAGCACCTGGCGTTTATGCTCTTCATCGATCATGTCGATAAAATCGATAATGATAATGCCGCCCAGATTACGCAGTCTCAATTGACGGCAAATAGCCTGGGCGGCCTCCATGTTGGTTTTGAAAATCGTCTCTTCCTGATTACGATTACCAACGAAAGCACCAGTGTTGACGTCGACGGTGGTCATGGCTTCAGTCTGATCGAGGATCAGATGGCCACCCGATTTCAGTTGGACTTTACGTTCAAGCGCCTTCTGGATCTCATCTTCAACACCATACAGGTCAAAGATAGGGCGCTCACCGGGATAGTATTCAATCTGCACCTGACTATCGGGTATCAGTTTTTCTGCAAATGCCCGTAATTTCTGCCAGCTGGTTCGAGAGTCGATACGCAGTTTATCCACTTCAGGATTGACCAGATCCCGTACTGCCCGCAGGAACAGAGGGAGATCTTCGTGGATCAGCATCCCTGGCGGGGTGCTTTTTATCCGCTCCTGGATATCGAGCCAGAGACGGGTGAGAAATCGTACATCGGCTTTGAGAGCTTCTGCGTTGGCCCCTTCTGCAGCCGTACGGATAATGAAGCTCCCCGGCAGAGTGGTGTCATCGGTTATCTCTTCAATCAGGGCGCGCAGCCTCTCCCTCTCATCCTCATCCTCAATCTTTTGGGAGATGCTAATGCTGGAGAGCGATGGCATAAACACCAGATGGCGCGATGGAATGGAGAGGTTGGTTATCAGTCTGGCCCCTTTTGAGCCAAGGGGATCTTTGACCACCTGCACTACAATTTCACCACCTTCCCTGACCAGTTCGCTGATACTGCCGGTCTGGTCGTTTTCGGTGGTATTGCCATCGGTGATGTCGGTGGCATGCAGAAATGCTGCGCGGTCCAGGCCAATATCGATAAATGAAGCCTGCATCCCGGGGAGAACGCGGCAGACTTTGCCTTTATAAATATTGCCAACCAAGCCACGGTGTTGGGTGCGCTCTATAATAATCTCTTGCGCCACACCATTTTCAAGCACAGCAACCCGTGTTTCGGGAGGGGCCACATTTACCAGGATCTCTTCACTCATCTACTTACGTCATTCTCATTTCCGGGGATCATTACAACGCCGACATAACCTAACAGTACACCGGTTTCAAACAGTGGCAGCCCCATAACGCCAGAAAAGCTCCCTTCAAGACGAGAGATGAAAAGAGCACCCATGCCCTGTATTCCGTAGTCAGCCGGTTCTCCACTCTGTCAGTAGGCCGTGATTTCCTATGGGCTGACGTTGCGAAAGGTGATGCTGCTTATGCTCAGGCAGCACCTTGTGCTCTTTATCTGCACAGTGCCACGCCAGTGAGTACACTCTGGGTGCGGCCGGAGAGCAGGGCCATCATCTCCAGAGCTTCGTCCCTGTTTTTCGGTTTACCCAGAATCTTGTCATTTATAATGACTGAAGTCCCGGCAGCCAGAACTGGCAGAGGCGTTGTATTTCGACTCGCGTTCCGGCCGGCTTCGGCTTTCCCCCGGGCAAGTCGGAACACATAATCGGCCGGCTTCTCCCTCGCCTTGGGCGTTTCGTCAACTTCTACTGATATCAGAAGGTCCGTGACAGGAGTCCACCTCTTCTGGGTGACTGGGAGGCAAGACGGATCCGTGCAAGCATGATTTGGTACGGCCGCCTTTTGCTCCACACTACACTACTGAAGAGATGAAAGACAGACAGCCCATCTTATCATGATAAGGAGTCAAACCCGGTGACAAGGGTGATTACGAAGCAGGCTCCAGGCGCGGTAAATCTGCTCAGCCACCACGACCCTGACCAGCGGATGCGGCATGGTCAGTGGGAAGAGAGACCAGCGGCTATCGGCCCGTTTCAGGCACTCCTCAGCCAGCCCTTCCGGTCCACCAATTCAGTATTGCCGGATGCTGACCGTTGTTCATCCAGTTGCCGATCTGGCTGGAGAGTTGCTCTGTGTTCCAGGCTTTGCCTTTCACATCCAACGCCACTACCCGGCAGTTGCGTGGTATCGCTTTCAGCATCCGCTCTCCTTTCATCACGCAGGGTGCATTTTATGTCTGCACTCTTGCCGCGATGGCCGGACGGGATCTCCAGCAGCTGAAGTAAACACTCAGCCGGTAGCCGTTTGGCATATTCCTGATATCCCTCCTCTACCCAGCGGGGCATTTTGTTACCAACGGAGATCAAGTGAATACGCATGGATGGATTGTAGAGGATGTTGAGCGGGAAGGGGTACGGAATTTCTGCCCCTACTCTCGCCGACCAAGCTGTGCAATAATGCGCCGTTTTTGTGCTTAGCACCTCCTCGCGTACGCTTTTGCGTCTGCCCAGTATAGTCCCAAGCATCCCACTTTTTAGTCACCCTAAATCGGAACAGATTGTGATCTCAACGGCCAATATTACCATGCAGTTCGGGGAGAAGCCCCTGTTTGAAAGTATTTCGGTCAAGTTCGGCAGCGGCAACCGCTACGGCCTGATCGGCGCCAACGGCTGCGGCAAGTCGACGTTTATGAAGGTCATTGGCGGCGATCTGGAGCCCTCGTTCGGGACGGTGATGGTTGATCCCAACGAGCGGGTGGGCAAGTTGCGCCAGGACCAGTTCGCCTATGAAGAGCACACGGTGCTCGACACCGTGATCATGGGCCACGCCAAGCTGTGGGCAGTGAAGCAAGAGAGCGACCGTATCTACGCATTGCCGGAGATGAGTGAAGAGGAGGGGATGCTGGTGGCCGAGCTGGAGGTGGAATTTGCCGAACTCGACGGCTATACCGCCGAGTCGCGCGCCGGCGAGTTGCTGCTGGGCCTGGATATTCCACTGGAGCAACATAACGGCCCGATGAGTGCCGTAGCACCCGGCTGGAAACTGCGTGTTCTGTTGGCCCAGGCCCTGTTCGCCGACCCCGATATCATGCTGCTCGACGAACCCACCAACAACCTCGACATCAACACCATTCGCTGGTTGGAAGACGTGCTTAACGAGCGCAACTCCACCATGATTATCATCTCCCACGACCGTCACTTTCTGAACAGTGTCTGTACCCATATGGCCGACCTGGATTATGGTGAGTTGCGTGTCTATCCGGGCAACTACGATGAGTACATGACCGCCGCCAGTCAGGTCCGTGAGCGCCAGCTGGCCAGCAATGCCAGGAAAAAGGCACAGATCGTCGAGCTGCAGACTTTTGTCAGCCGCTTTTCAGCTAATGCCTCGAAGGCCAAGCAGGCCACCTCCCGCGCCAGGCAGATCGACAAGATCCAGCTTGATGAGATTAAATCCTCCAGCCGGCAGAATCCCTTCATCCGCTTCGAGCAGAAAAAGAAGCTCTATCGCCTAGCTCTGGAGGTTGAAGGACTCGGCAAGGGCTACGGCGAGGCACCCTTGTTCAGCGGTCTGGACCTGACGGTTGAGGTTGGTGAACGCATCGCCATCATCGGCCCCAATGGTATCGGCAAGACCACACTGCTACGCACGCTGGTAGGAAGCAAGCATGGTGGACTGAGTCCCGACAGCGGTACGGTGAAGTGGTCGGAGAACGTCAATATCGGCTACTACGCCCAGGATCACGCCGCCGACTTCAAGGGGGATATGAATCTGCTCGACTGGATGAGCCAATGGCAGCAGGAGGGTGATGACGAACAGGTGGTGCGCAGCTATCTGGGGCGTCTGCTTTTCTCCCAGAAAGAGAGTGGGAAATCGGTGGATGTCATCTCCGGCGGTGAACAGGGGCGCATGCTTTTCGGTAAAATAATGATGTACAAGCCCAATGTACTGGTGATGGACGAGCCAACCAACCATCTGGATATGGAGTCCATCGAGTCGCTCAACCTAGCACTGAAGAATTACCCCGGTACGCTGATCTTCGTCAGTCATGACCGTGAAATCGTCTCCTCACTGGCCACCCGTATCATCGAACTTACCCTCAAGGGTGTGATCACCTTCAGCGGTAGCTACGAGGATTATCTAAGCAGCCAGAATGTGGGGTGATCACCACAGAAGCCTAGCCGGTACGACACTGGCAAGGCGTTAGCGAGTACTGCGGCCACTGTCAGGCAACCGCCCGATATTCCTCCGCCCAACAAATCTACAAGGTCCCTGCTCGCGGTACGATTCAGGCATTTGGCTATATGTAGAAAGATCAGTTTTCTGGTCAGTTTCTGATCTGCCTATGCGGCGGTTCGTTAAATTGCATCCAAAATTGACTCATATGCATCCTGACCTGCTGAAGAGCCCGCAAGGGACAAAAGGAATGATAGACGTGGCATTATTGAGGATGGTCTAAAAAATTGAAGTTTTTCACTTCAGGGAGCCTCTAAAAACCCTCCCAGTTGCTCAATGAGTTCAAGTCGGTCTTAATGATCAAAAAAACTTGGCTGCATGGCTGTTATCAATGGCTGGTTGAGTTGGTTACTACTATCGCTGATTTGGGAGGACTTTTAGAGGTTCTCTTTACATAGATATTAGACTTAATTTCAGGCCATTGAAATTGTTTACCTCGGCCATATAAAAATTTATCAGCCCATCGTTTGACCTTATAATTCGGAACCCTTATACTCTGGCCGCTTTAAATGGAGCAATAGGGCACCGGTGGAGATCAACATTGGATGCGTCTTGTCATAAAAGCCGAGTCCATCAAATAGTAGTGATACAACTGGTTGTATCGATTGCTGCAGGTACGCTGTTGCTAACTCTCGGATGGGTTCATGCTTACTCTGGTTTTATCGGAGGTGTGATTGCAGCTTTGGCTAACGCCTACTTTGCGGCGAAGGTGTTTGCCCACTACCGGGCTCAGGAGCTTGGTAGACTGGTTGCGCGGTTCTATAGTGCGGAACTGCAGAAACTGATATTGACCGGCCTGCTGTTTGCAGGGGTCATAATCCTGATCGAACCGCTAAGTGCTGGCGCTCTATTCGGTATTTTTCTGCTGATGCAGTTTGTGCCGATGCTGGTAACGCATTTTGTTAACTGAACGACGTATTGGGTTTGTATCATAATGGCTGGCGATACCCTGACCTCTAGCGAGTACATCAGACACCATCTGACTAACCTTACATTCGGTAAAATACCGGATGGTTCGTGGGCTGTTGCCCATGATGCAGCAGAGGCCAAGGCGATGGGTTTCTGGGCCATTCACCTCGACACCATGTTCTGGTCCATTCTGGTGGGCGCTCTGTTCCTCTTTATGTTTAAGAGAGTGGCGGATCGGGTCACCGAAGGTGTACCGGGCAAGCTACAGAATTTTACGGAGATGCTGGTCGAGTACATCGATGAGAGCGTCCGCGGCTCCTTTACTGCCAAGAACGACATGGTGGCCCCTCTGGCTCTGACCATTTTCGTTTGGATTTTCCTGCAAAATCTGATGGATCTGGTACCGGTGGACGTGATCCCGTTGATCTCCGGCGCACTCGGCCTGCACTTCATGAGAGTGGTACCATCCACCGATCCCAACGCCACCTTCGGCATGGCGATTGGTGTATTCATCCTGATGCTTTACTACAGCATCAAGATCAAGGGTATCTCCGGCTTCATCGGCGAACTGACCCTGCAACCCTTCTCTTCGGATAATCTGGCGCTGAAAGCGCTGTTTATCCCGATCAACTTTCTGCTCGAATTCGTCAGCCTGATCGCCAAGCCGATCTCACTGGCACTGCGACTGTTCGGAAACATGTACGCCGGTGAGATGATCTTTATCCTCATTGCCATCATGTACAATGCCGGATTGGTGATGGGCCTGTTTGGCGGTGTGCTGCAGCTGGGCTGGGCAATTTTCCATATCCTTATCATTACCTTGCAGGCGTTTATCTTTATGACCCTGACCATCGTCTATATGGATATGGCACATAGCGAACACTGATTTAATGATAACTTTTTCTTTAACTTTCCAACCCAACAAAACGGGAGATTAAAATGGAACAAGCACTGCTGTACATCGCCGGCGCAATCATGATGGGCCTAGGTGCTCTGGGTGCCGCTGTCGGTATCGGCGTTCTCGGAGGTCGTTTCCTCGAAGGCGCTGCCCGCCAGCCTGAACTGATTCCCATGTTACGTACTCAGTTCTTCATCGTAATGGGTCTTGTCGATGCGGTTCCCATGATCGCTGTTGGTCTGGCTATGTACATCTTGTTTGCTGTCACAGGTTAATTTCCTGTATCACTTTAGCGAACACACTTTCATCTCGCCTGACAACGAGGTAAACCTGGGATGAACATAAATCTGACGCTGATTGGTCAGCTTCTCTCTTTCGTGATTTTCGTCTGGTTCACGATGAAGTACGTCTGGACCCCGATCATGGGCGCGCTCGACACGCGCCGCACAGGGATTGCTGACGGTCTTGCGGCTGCGGAACGTGGCCAACATGAACAGGAACTTGCCGAAGCGCGTGCCAAAGACGTGCTTATTGGTGCCAAGTCCCAGGCGGCTGAGATTGTATCTCAGGCTCAGAAGCGTGCGACTGAAATCGTCGATGAGGCGAAAGAAGGCGCCCGCGCTGAGGGGGACCGTCTGGTAACGGCAGCCAAGGCAGAGATTGAGCAGGAGAGCAACCGTGCCAAAGAGCACCTTCGTGAGAAGGTGGCCGAACTTGCTATTATCGGCGCGGAGAAGATCCTGATGAAAGAGATCACCGCCGAGTCGCATAAAGACATCGTCGAATCTCTGGCACAACAGATCTAAGGCGCTGCTATGGCAGGAGAAATTACTACAATTGCCCGCCCCTATGCGGAAGCTGTTTTTGCTCGGGCTGAAGAGAGTGACAAGCTCGATCTCTGGTCTGAAATGCTGTCGCTGCTGGCGCAAGTGGTTAGTGATGCGACAATGGCGGCTGTCATTGCAGATCCGCTGTTTGACCGGTCTCAGCTGAGCGAGCTGATGCTGGATATAGGCGGCAGCCATCTGAGTGATGAAGGGCAGAATCTGGTCAGGCTGTTGGTGCAGAACGGACGTCTTCCGGTATTGCCGGAGATCGCAGAAATGTACGAGCAGCTGAAGGCCGAGAGCCAACGAATTCTCAATGTTTATGTGCGTTCTGCCTATATGCTTCTGCCGGCTCAGGAGAAGCAGATTGCAGCAGCACTAAAAGCCAAGTTAGGGCGTGAAATCATCATCACCAGTGAAGAGGCCCCCGATCTTATCGGTGGTGTACATATCCGTGCTGGCGACATGGTGATCGACGGCTCTGTCCAGGGGCGACTACAGCAACTGGCAAATGAATTAGGAATCTAAGCGAGAAGCCACTATGCAACTCAACCCATCCGAGATCAGCGAACTGATCAAAAGCAAGATCGAAAAATTCGATCTGAAAACCGAGGCCCGCAACGAGGGTACTATCATCAGCCTGACCGACGGCATTGTCCGTATCCATGGTCTTGCTGATGCGATGTCCTACGAAATGCTGGAGTTCCCGGGAAATACTTTCGGCCTTGCCCTGAACCTGGAGCGGGACTCCGTTGGTGCCGTTATTCTCGGTGAATATACTCACCTCTCTGAAGGCGATTCGGTGAAATGCACCGGCCGCGTACTGGAGGTTCCGGTAGGCGTAGAGCTGCTGGGTCGTGTGGTGGATGCGCTGGGCAACCCCATTGATGGCAAAGGTCCGATTGAGGCTAAGGCTAGTTCACCCATCGAAAAAGTGGCTCCCGGTGTTATCGAACGTAAATCAGTCGATCAGCCGGTACAGACCGGTCTCAAGTCCATCGATGCCATGGTGCCTATTGGTCGTGGTCAGCGTGAGTTGATTATCGGCGATCGCCAGACCGGTAAATCAGCCATCGCCATCGATGCGATCATCAACCAGAAAGACACGGGGGTTAAGTGCATCTATGTTGCCATTGGCCAGAAGAACTCCACCATTGCCCAGGTTGTACGCAAACTGGATGAGCATGGCGCAATGGAGCACACCATCATTGTCGCCGCTGCCGCCGCTGAGTCTGCCGCGTTGCAGTTCATTGCGCCCTATTCCGGTTGCGCCATGGGTGAATATTTCCGGGATCGTGGTGAAGATGCGCTGATCATTTATGACGATCTCACCAAGCAGGCCTGGGCCTATCGTCAGGTCTCTCTGCTGCTGCGTCGTCCACCGGGCCGTGAAGCCTACCCGGGTGATGTTTTCTATCTGCACTCCCGTCTGCTGGAGCGTTCGGCGCGGGTAAATGCGAACTTTGTCGAGAAGGCCACCAACGGCGAAGTGAAAGGGAAGACCGGCTCGCTGACAGCGCTGCCGATCATCGAGACCCAGGCGGGTGACGTTTCAGCATTTGTTCCGACCAATGTGATCTCCATTACCGATGGACAGATCTTTCTGGAAGCCGATCTGTTCAACGCAGGTATTCGTCCGGCCATCAATGCAGGCCTGTCGGTGTCGCGAGTCGGTGGCGCCGCCCAGACAAAGATTATCAAGAAGCTCGGCGGCGGTATCCGTCTGGCCCTGGCCCAGTTCCGTGAGCTGGCGGCATTCTCCCAGTTTGCGTCAGATCTGGATGAGGCCACCCGCAAGCAGCTGGAGCGTGGAGAGCGTGTGACCGAATTGATGAAACAGCTTCAGTACTCACCTCTCAGCATCGCCGAGATGGCTGTCTCACTATTTGCCGCCAATGAAGGCTACCTGGACGATGTGGCAAACAATAAGGTTGTTGATTTTGAAGCGGCACTTCATGGCTATATGAGCAGCAACCAGAAGGCATTGGTGGATCAGATCAACAAGAGCATGGATTATAACGATGAGATCGAGAAGGCCCTGAACGATGCCCTGACAGATTTCAAAGCCAACCACACATGGTAAAAGTGGACACTATTGAGCTGAGAGACAGGGGTTAGACATGGCAGGCGCAAAAGAGATCCGCACCAAGATCGCCAGTATCAAGAATACGCAGAAAATCACCTCTGCGATGGAGATGGTGGCGGCTGCCAAGATGCGTAAGGCACAGGACCGCATGCGGGCAACACGCCCTTATGCGGAAAAGATGAAAAATATTATCGGTCACCTATTCCATGCCCATCCGGAGTACCGCCATAGCTTTACCAAAGAGCGTGACGTAAAGCGTGTCGGCTATATCATTATCTCCTCGGACCGGGGCCTTTGCGGTGGTCTGAACAGCAATCTATTCCGCAGGCTGGTGAAGGACATTAAACAGAATCAGGACAGTGGTGTGGAGATCGATTTCTGCATCATCGGCAGCAAGGCGCTGGGCTTCTTCAAGCGTTTTGGAGGCAATGTTCTGGCGCAAGCCACTCACTTGGGTGACGCTCCGCGTATCGAAGATCTGATCGGTACCATCAAGGTGATGCTTGACGCCTATGAGAATGGGAAACTGGACAGAATTTATGTCGCGTATAATGTCTTTGTGAATACCATGACCCAGAGCCCGACAGTGGAACAGCTGATTCCCATTATCGCCGAGCCGGATACTAAACTAAAGCATCACTGGGACTACATCTATGAGCCGGATTCCAAGGATGTGGTTGACGGACTTATGATTCGCTACATTGAGTCATTGATCTATCAGTCGGTGGTGGAAAATGGAGCCTGTGAGCAGTCTTCGCGAATGATTGCCATGAAGTCGGCAACTGACAATGCAGGCGACCTAGTCAACGAGTTGGAACTGATCTACAACAAAGCGCGTCAGGCAGCTATTACTCAAGAGATCTCCGAGATCGTGAGTGGCGCCGCCGCCGTTGGATGATCCAGATTACAGTTAAATAAAATTACATATCGAAAAATCGCTGATAGCGACGAGAGGAACCAGAAATGAGTTCGGGTAAAGTGGTAGAAATTATCGGTGCTGTGGTGGATGTCCAGTTCCCCATGGGTGAAATGCCGAAGGTCTACGATGCGCTGAAGATCGATGAGGCCGGTTTGACTCTGGAAGTGCAGCAGCAGCTGGGTGATGGCGTTGTGCGTACTATCGCGATGGGATCGACCGATGGCTTGAAGCGTAACGTTGAAGCTGTCAATACTGGAGCTCCCATCATGGTTCCTGTAGGTCAGGCAACCCTCGGCCGCATCATGGACGTGTTGGGTAACCCGGTGGATGAAGCCGGCCCGGTTGAGGCTGAGAAGCTGATGCCGATCCATCGTGAGGCACCGAAATTCGAAGATCAGGCGACGACGACTGAGATTCTCGAAACCGGTATCAAGGTGATCGACTTGGTCATGCCTATCGCCAAGGGCGGTAAAATCGGCCTGTTTGGTGGCGCGGGTGTTGGAAAGACCGTCACATTGATGGAGCTGATCCGTAACATTGCGGTTGCTCACTCCGGTTTCTCCGTATTCGCCGGTGTCGGTGAACGGACCCGTGAAGGCAACGACTTCTACTACGAGATGGAAGAGGGCGGCGTACTGGATAAAGTAGCCCTGGTGTACGGACAGATGAACGAGCCTCCAGGCAACCGTCTGCGGGTGGGCCTGACCGGCCTGACCATCGCTGAAAACTTCCGTGATGAAGGTCGCGATGTATTGCTGTTCGTGGATAACATCTATCGTTACACTCTGGCGGGTACCGAGGTCTCCGCACTGTTGGGACGTATGCCTTCAGCGGTTGGATATCAGCCAACGCTGGCCTCAGAGATGGGTGCCTTGCAGGAGCGTATCACCTCCACCAAGACCGGATCCATCACTTCATTCCAGGCGGTCTATGTACCGGCTGACGATCTGACCGATCCCTCCCCGGCGACTACTTTCGCTCATCTGGATGCGACACTGGTACTCTCCAGGCAGATTGCAGAGCTGGGCATCTACCCGGCTGTGGACCCGCTTGATTCTACCAGCCGAATCCTCGACCCCAATGTGGTGGGTGCAGAACATTATGACGTGGCCCGTAGTGTTCAGGGAACACTGCAACGCTATAAAGAGCTGAAAGATATCATTGCCATTCTCGGTATGGATGAGCTCTCCGAAGACGATAAACAGACCGTCTCCCGGGCTCGTAAAATACAGCGTTTCCTCTCCCAACCCTTCTTCGTTGCTGAAGTATTTACCGGTTCTCCCGGTAAATATGTGCAACTGAAAGATACCATTGCTGGATTCAAGGCTATTCTCGATGGTGAGTATGATCACCTGCCGGAGCAGGCCTTCTATATGGTCGGCGGTATCGATGAGGCTGCAGAACGAGGCGCTGGGGACTAGCCCCGTGAGTTATCAAATGGCCATGACAATCCATGTGGATATAGTGAGTGCCGAAGGTGAGATTCACTCCGGCTTGGCAGAGATGGTTTATGCGCCCGCCGTGATGGGTGAGATCGGTATTGCACCGCGGCATACACCACTGGTCACCCGCCTGAAACCGGGTGAAATCCGGGTGGAGATGGGTGGTAAAATGAACCATTTCTACGTCTCTGGCGGGGTACTTGAGGTTCAGCCTTTTGTTGTGACAGTATTGGCCGACACGGCTATACGTGTCCGCGATCTGGATGAAGCTGCCGCTCTTGAGGCCAAGCGCCGGGCGGAAGATGCTCTTGCCGGTCAGGAAGTGGAGTTCGAGTATGCCAAAGCACAGGCTGAGCTGGCAGAGGCCGTTGCGCAATTGCGGGCTATCGAGAATCTGCGCAAGCACAGAGGCGGCTGATCTCTGGTTACCTCATAAAAAAGCCCTGCTTGCAGGGCTTTTTTATTGCTGCCGCACGGGGGTATGCTTATCGTCCCTGCGCTTGGAGTAGTGTCCGTCCAGAAACGGGAACACTCGCCAAGTAAGTCCTAAATAACACCGTGCGGTTATTTGCGAGGGGCTATGGAGATGCATACTTAACTGGAATCATGTTAAAAGGTAATCGTTCCTCAAAGCGATTTTTTATCGTCATTATCCTCTTTGTGGGATTGATTCTCTGGCAGACAATTCCATTGGAGCCGGGGGAGTGCGATCGCTAATCTTGAAGCGGGAAGCCGCCATCAATTAAGCCTCTATGCGGCCCACCTCCAGGGGCATCTGGAAAAGTATGAATTTCTCCCGGAACTGCTGGCAACCAATAAACGGCTGGTGCATCTGTTGCAGCACTCTGAAGACCCAGAGCGGATTGAAGCACTGAATCGCTATCTGGAAAATATCAGCAGGATTACCAATGCATCCGGGACTTATCTGATGGATGCCCGGGGATTGACCATTGCTGCCAGCAACTGGCTCTCTCCCCGTCCCTTCGTCGGCCGGAATTTCGACTATCGTCCCTACTTCAAAGAAGCGATGAAAGGGCGGCTTGGCCGTTATTTTGCGTTGGGTAGCACATCCAACAGACGCGGCTACTATTTTGCCTATCCAATCAGACACCTGGAGGAGATTTTGGGTGCCGTCGTTTTTAAAATTGATATTGCAGAGCTGGAGCAGGGCAGGGCTGGAGTCACTCCAGGGATGAGTTTATTGTCAGCGATCTGGATGGTGTGATTTTCATCACGACGAACCAAGCGTGGCAGTTCAAGGCACTGGAACCACTGCAACCTGAAGTGGTGGAGCGGTTGCCGGTATGCCGATGAACGCTTGAACCAATGGCTATTTTGCAAGCTAAGCCGGTGACAAAAGATGCCAGGATAGTGAAGTTAAACCATGGCAAGGTGGTTAACTATCTGGTTCATTGAGCAGGGCATGCCGGAAGTCGGCTGGAAGGTGCATATATTGATTGATTTGAAACCCGTCACGGTACAGATTTTCAGGGTCTTGCTGCTTGCTGTATTTCTACTTAGAATCATTGTTCTCTACAGCCGATGGGTAAAAGAGCAGAGGCGTTTCGAGCGCCAGGTTAAACGGAACCTGAAGTACCAGCTCAAAGAGTGGACAAAGGATCTTACCGAAACAAATATCAGATTGCCCCATGAGATTGATGAACGCAGAAGGACGGAAGGGGCGTTGCGGCAAGCACAGGATGAGTTGGTTCAAACGGCAAAGATGGCGGCACTGGGCCAGATGTCGGCCGGCATCAATCATGAGCTTAACCAGCCATTGGCCGCTATCCGCTCATGCGCCGACAATGCCTGTGCATTGCTGACCATGATCGAAAGGAGGATGCTAGCTGGAATTTCAGGCAGATATCAGAGCTGACTGAGCGTATGGCAAAAATAAGCGCACAGCTTAAATTCTTTGTGCACAAAACATCAGGGCAGTTGGTAAGTGTCTCCTTACCTGCAGTGATCGACAATTCACTTAAAATAATGTCTGCCAGAATCAAAGAGTCCGAGACGAATATTCGTCTGCAGCTACCTAAAAAAGAAATCTACCTATTGGCGGATATGGTTCAGCTTGAACAAC
The DNA here is from genome assembly GCF_022530855.2 of Candidatus Vondammii sp. HM_W22. Lineage (GTDB taxonomy): Bacteria > Pseudomonadota > Gammaproteobacteria > Chromatiales > Chromatiaceae > Vondammii. The sequence goes on from NZ_CP099567.1 coordinate 2,994,547, forward strand.
TGCATGCCCTGGAGGGGAGTGATAACCCGCTAATTGAGATTGCAGCTGCCGAAATCGATGAAAAGGTTAATATTACGATAAGAGACAATGGTTCCAGGATTAAGGAGATTCATCTGGATCGCATTTTCGACCCTTTTTTCACCACCAAGGAAGAGAAGCATGGGCTCAGATTAGGACTATCGATTTCTCACCGGATCATGGAAGACATGGAGGGTAAGTTGACGGCCAGCAACCACCCGGATGGTGGTGCTATATTTAACATCCAGCTTGGGGCGGCTAATGATTGGCCGGATAGAGAGGCGCAAGCGTGAATATCAGAATTTAGTTTTTGAGAAATTGTCGGGATGGATAGAAGAGAAAAAGTAATTTGTATTGACGACGAAAAGCATATTCGTATCGCTAATCAACAGACGTTGGAGTTGGCGGGCTTTGAGGTGGCAGTGTTTCAATAGTGCGGAAAAAGCCTTGCCACGGCTCTTTCTTAAGTGGATTGGTGTGGTCATTTGCGATATCGATAGAGATCTATCGGTGACATCTCTATGGCGGCCAGTGCCATTCAGGATGGCGTCTACGACTTTCTTGAAAAGCTGTTTCCGACAGAAAACCTGGCTGAGACGGTACGGCGTGCGATGGATAAGCGGGCGTTGACCCTGGGAAATCGTAATTTGCGCCAGGAGTTGGGGGCCCACAGCATGCGCCCGGACCCCATATTATTGGCAATACGCCGATTATGCAGCATCTGCGAGCCACTATTGCACAGATTGCAGTTGCGGGGCTGATATCCTGACTGCCGGTGCAACAGGCACGGGTAAAGACGCCCTTTGCACGAGCATTTCTGGCGCAGAAATCGTTATTTTGTTGCAGTGCCGGAAAACCTGATCGAAAGCGAGCTTTTTGGGCATGAGTCAGGTGCATTTATTGGCGTATAGGAGCGGCGCATCGGAAAGTCTGAGCATGCCGATAGCCGGTACAGGTACGGTTGCTTCTGGTACTCCAGAAGCGAGCTGTGGAGCGTCTTGCTCGAACAAACTAATACCCTTGGACCTAGGCATTGTAGCCGCATCAAAAGTGAACCTGAAAGAGGCCTCCGATGCTGGAGAGTTTCGCGATGGCCTCTATTATCGGCTGAATGTGGTGACCATTGAGATTCCTCCACTGCGTGACCGGCGAGAAGTGCTGCCGCCGAACAGCGTCAGATACGTACCCTGCTGACCCATGATTGGCCAGAAAATGTGCGGGCACTGCGCAATGTGGCCGAGCGTTATGTGCGGTTGGGCGAAAACTACGGCTATAACCTCGAGCAGCTGATACATGGTACTGAAGGTGAGGTTGCCATTACCCTGCCGGAACAGGTTGAGTGCTTTGAGAAGAGTATCATTGAGCAGTCTTCGATAGCATCCACTGGCAATATTAAAGAGGCCATGGAAGCGTTGGGCGTTCCGAGAAAAACCCTCTACGATAAAATGTGAAAATATAATCTGGACAAGCGCAATTATAAATAGTCCTTGCTCCCAATAAACCGGCCACCTGTTGATCAACGTTTGCGCCGTGCTGCTGAGGGGCAGCTTTGTGATGTGTCGTTTTCCCCTCTTCCCGATCGTTTTTTAGGCGGATCTTCACACATTCTGCTGACTTGTCGGCCCCCTCCCCTTTTCAACACCCCATAAACAGGGGTAGTTTGCAGAGTTTATGCCTGTTATTACCATATTTGGCCTCCAAATTGTGGTAATAGTCTATGGTTATAAGGCGTTGTGCGGGCAATCAGGTAATGAGATCCGGAATACGGAGTAGCGGAAGCTTTTTCGACTGCTGTCAGATTGTTTGACGGGCAGTTTGTTGATTGATCAGGTGGGTTGCCAGGTGATTTAGCGTCAATTGACAGATTTCACTGGCGGGCATAGCTTGGTCCCTTACTCGGTTATGCAACTAATATCCAAGCAATTGAGGAGCGTAAAATGACAAAAGAATCTATTTTAGCGGCATCATTATGCATGACTTTGGCAGTGGCTTTCACCCCTGTCTCAGCCAAAGACCGAATCGTTTTTGGCGGCGGTCCGGCGGGTGGTACCTTCCAGGTGGTTGCCAATGCTATCCAGGTTTACAAGCCTGTTAAAGCCATCGAAAAGTTCACGGTTAAAGCGCAATCATCAGCAGGTTCTGTTGAGAACCTTCGTAAAGTGAACTCAGGACGCTCCGATTTCGGTGTGGTCTACTCCGGGCACGTCTATCTTGGCCGTAACGGGCTGATGAAGAATGACGCCAAAAAGTACGATAAGGTGATGGCAGTCAGCTTCCTTTATGGCGCACCTGCCCAACTGGTGGTACGCAAGGGTTCCGGTATTAAATCCGTAAAAGATCTCGCCGGCAAGCGGGTTGGTGTCGGTAATGCCGGTTCAGGCGCTTATGCCAACTGTGAAATATTCTTCACCCACATGGGTATTTGGGACAAGATCAAGCGGAATGCTATGGGTTATAACGATGCCGCGGCGGCTTTCGGCAATAATCAGCTGGATGCTTTCTGGCTCTTTACCGCCTTCCCTTCAGGTGCTGTGATCATGGCAGCTCAGACCAATGACATCGAACTGCTGGATGTGGATGCCGATGCCAAGAACTCGGGCTTTTATGATAAATACCCCTACTTCGGCAAATTGAATGTGCCGGCCGGTACTTACAAGGGTGTTGATCAAGACGTAGCTGCGTTCCAGGATTCAGCTCTCTGGGTAGCCAATGCCGATGTTTCTGATGATGTTGTATACAAGCTGCTTTCGGTCATCTATACCGATGAAGGTCTGGCTCATATGGTAAGCCAGAAGAAGACCTTTAAGGCAATGAGTGTTGCCAAAGGCGCTGATGGTATTGTTACACCGATGCACCCTGGTGCAATCAAGTTCTGGAAAGAGAAAGGCGTGCTGTAATGGTTGATGCCCTGAGCCAGATCCAATCCGATTTTCTCATCGTGGTAAATTTAAACTCCGATGGGAATTCCGGATTGGTAAGTTCTCGAAATAGTTACCCCACTAAACTGAAAATTGTTAATCCGATGATGAAACAGGGAGTATCCGGTAGTGTTCGCTCTATCGGAAAGAGGGAACTTTACCAAGAAAATCAGCAGTAAACACAGGCTTTCAGGCCGCTCATATTTTATTTTCAGTAGGAATACAGCATGTATGAAAAACTCTATAAAATAGAACGGATCATTTTCGATATAGCTGCTGTTTCTCTTCTGCTTTTCTATTCTTATTCCGCCGTGCTTGAACCGGCAGCCACTCAGTTCCACCGTGGTATCTATGTGATCGCTACTTATGTACTGGTGTTTCTACTCTACCGCTCGAAATCCACTGTTATGCGAGTGGTGGACTATATACTGATCCTGCTCTCGATCATCACCATTGGCTATTGGATGATGAATTTTGAAGTCATCAACTATCGAACCGGCGCAGAGACTCCCCTGGATATGTCCATCGCCGTTATCGGTGTTCTGCTCGGTGTGGAGTTAGCACGCCGGGTGGTTGGCAGTGTGTTTGTGATACTTGGTGCAGCCATGCTGCTCTATGGTGTTTATGGTGACCTGATGCCGGTTTTGGTCTCCCATGCGGGAGAGACTTTTCCGGAACTCTGCACCTCCATCTTCTACAAAAGCGATGGTGTCTTCGGCACTATGGCCAACGTGCTGGCCACCTATATCCTGCTGTTCGTGTTTTTCGGCGCCTTTCTGAAGAAGTGTGGCGCCCAGAAGTTTTTTATCGACTTCCCCCTGGCTGCCTTTGGCCACAAGGTCGGCGGTCCGGCCAAAGTTGCGGTAGTCGCCTCGGGAGGACTGTTCGGCTCCATTTCAGGCAGTGCTATCGCCAATACGGTCTCCACTGGCTCCTTCACCATCCCGATGATGAAGAAGGCCGGCTTCAAACCACATGTCGCCGGTGCTATCGAGCCTGCAGCCTCTATCGGTGGCATGTTCATGCCGCCGATTATGGGAGCCGGTGGCTTCATCATGGCGGAGTTGACCGGGGTGTGCCCTACTCCCAGATCATGCTGGTGGCGGTCTTCCCTGCGCTGATGTATTTCTTCAGTGTTTTTGTCATGGTTCACTACGAGGCAAAAAAATATAATCTGGTTGGCGAGCGCTCCAAATTCAGTGCCATGGAGATCTTTAAAAAGGAGTGGTATTACACAGCGCCGCTGATCGTTATCACCATCTTTATGCTATACGGATACTCTCCCGGTTATTCGGCCATCCTAGGCTTTGTGGCCTGCATCGTCGTCAGCTGGTTCCGCAAAGAGACGCGCATCGGTCCGAAAGAGTTTCTTGAAGCCGCCAGAGAGGGGGCGGAAAGCAGCCTGATGATTGGTGCCACCGTGGGTGTTATCGGTATTATTATCGGTGTACTTACCTTTAGCGGTCTGGTGCTGACCTTTGCCGATATCGTTATTGAGTTGGCTGGTGGCTCCCTGGTTCTCACCATACTATTTATCGCCCTGGTCTCGTTGGTACTTGGTATGGGTGTCCCGGTTACCGCTGCGTATCTGATTACCGCCGTTGTTGCCGTACCTGCACTGACCCATTTGGGGGTGAATGTCATTGCCGCGCACATGATCGTCTACTGGCTGTCACAAGACTCGAATATCACGCCGCCTGTCTGTATTGCTGCGTTTGCCGGTGCAACCATCGCCAAAGCGAATATGTGGAAAACGGCTTTTTCGGCGTTCAAGTTTGCCAAATTCCTCTATCTCTGCCCATTTCTCTTCGGCTTCGTGCCTGCGTTTTCTCTGGATGGCTCATCCATGGATGTTGTCAAGGCGTTCGTGCTGATTATAATTGGCACCTATCTGTATGCATGGTTCTTGAGCGGGATATGGTTCGGCCGTGTTAAAAAGCTCTTTGGTGGCAAAGCAACTGTATAATTCCTTTACACGGTTCCTATCCGATGACGAAAATCGAATGAACTTGCCGAAACGTTATTTTTTGCGAGGCTATTTACATTAAATAATTCTATATTTGCCACCCGCTTTCTTTATAGAATACACGCTGTTCCAGCAGGCTCCGAGGCCTCTACACTATTAGCACCATGAGGAAACCCTACCATCATGTCCGAGGACTTGAAGAGAAGTTCACTCCATTACCATCGCTATCCACTACCAGGCAAGTTGGAGATCAAGGCAACGAAGCCTCTCGCCAATTCTCGCGATCTTGCACTCGCCTACTCCCCTGGCGTAGCCTACGCCTGTAAGGAGATTGAGGATGATCCAGTAACCGCGGCTGATTATACGGCCCGCGGCAATCTGGTTGCGGTGATTACCAATGGTACGGCGGTACTTGGTCTGGGAGCCATAGGCAGTCTGGCATCCAAGCCAGTGATGGAAGGCAAGGCCGTGCTGTTTAAAGAGTTTGCGAATATCGATGTGTTCGATATTGAAGTGGACGAGCTGGATCCGCAGAAATTCATTGACACTGTAGCGCGGCTTGAGCCCACTTTCGGTGGGATTAATCTCGAAGATATCAAGGCGCCTGAGTGTTTCATTATCGAAAAGGGCCTGAAAGAGCGGATGAATATCCCGGTCTTTCACGATGATCAGCACGGTACGGCCATCGTCGTGGCGGCGGCGATCTACAATGGTCTTCGTGTTGTCGAAAAAAAGATAGATGAAGTAAAACTGGTGGCTTCAGGTGCCGGCGCTGCTGCCCTCGCCTGTCTCGATCTGCTGGTGGAGCTGGGTCTTAAGAAAGAGAATATTACGGTTACCGATATAGCCGGGGTGGTCTATGAGGGGCGCGCCGAAGAGATGGATCCGTATAAGTCGCGTTATGCCGTGCCAACCAACAAGCGCACTCTGCAGGATGCCCTGCCGGGGGCGGATATCTTCCTAGGTCTATCTGTCGGGGGCGTGTTGAAACCCGACTATCTGAAGAAGATGGCAAACCGGCCGTTGATTATGGCGCTGGCCAATCCAACGCCGGAGATCATGCCGGACCTAGCAAAAGAGGTACGCCCGGATGCCATCATTGGAACCGGCCGCTCCGATTTTCCGAATCAAGTAAATAATCTCCTCTGCTTCCCCTTCCTGTTTCGCGGTGCTCTGGATACGGGTGCAACCGCAATCAATGAAGAGATGAAAATGGCGGCGGTCCGTGCCATTGCCGACCTAGCCATGGCGGAGCCTTCGGATATCGTTCGCTCGGCTTACGGCGTGCAGAATTTACAATTTGGTCCGGAGTATCTAATCCCCAAGCCTTTTGATCCCCGGTTAATGGAGACCCTGGCCCCTGCAGTGGCTCGGGCAGCGATGAAGTCAGGCGTGGCACAGCGGCCGATTGAAGATCTGGAAGCTTATCGAAATGAACTGAGTCATACCGTTTTCCGCACCGGAATGACCATGAAGCCGATCTTTGATTGTGCCCGGGAGAAATCTGTCCGGGTGGTTTATGCAGAAGGCGAGGGGGAGAAGGTGCTGCAAGTGACCCAGCAAGTGCTGGATCAGGGAATCGCCAAGCCTACTTTGATCGGGCGCAGACAGGTGGTGGAACGAAAAATCAGAGAGCTTGGGCTGAGTATCCGGCCGGATAAGGAGTTTCAACTGGTAGATCCCCAGGACCACCCCAACTACAAGCGATACTGTGATGCTTTCTTCAGCCTGTTGTCACGCAGAGGCTATTCGTCCATAGAGGCTCGCGCTTTTGTACGAACCAACTCGACGGTGCTGGCAGCCATGATGCTGCAGCAGGGGCATGCAGATGCTATGATCTGTGGTGCCATCGGTCGCTATACGCAACATCTCCGGCATATCAAGGAGATCATCGGCATAGCGAATGGGGTGAAGAATCTGACCGCCATGAGTGTTTTGGTGATGCCCCAGAATACGCTGTTCATTACCGATCCAAGCGTCCAGGAAGAGCCGGATGCCCATGATATTGCGGAAATTGTCCGACTTTGTGCCGATGAGGTGCGTTGGTTCGGCATGGAGCCGAAAGTGGCTCTGCTTTCGCACTCTAATTTTGGCAGCCGCAACTCAGCATCTGCAAGCAAGATGCGCAAGGCGCTGGACTTGATTCGGGCCTACCTGCCGGAGCTGGAAGTAGAAGGTGAGATGCATGCCGATGTGGCACTTTGCAGTGGTACCAGAAACAGCAGGATTCCCGACTCACGATTAGACGGGCCGGCTAATCTTCTGGTGATGCCCAATCAGGATGCAGCAAATATATCCTTCAACCTATTGAAACAGATGGGCGATGGGATTCCCATTGGCCCCATTCTGGTGGGTGCTGCCAAATCGGCCCATATCGTCACCAGCAGCACAACGGTGCGAGGCCTGTTGAATATGACAGCAATTGCGGCGGTACGGGCAGACACTTAGCGCCTGCTTAGAAAATCCTTTTTCACCACGAAGCGCACGACATGCACAAAGAAAACTTTTTCTAGGCAATTCTGTTATCTTCGTGCTCTTTCTGGTGAATTATAGATTCCGGGCGGTTACTAGCGTAAGAGATTCAAGAGTGGCAGCCAGCGCCAATGATGCCAGAATCGACAATAGGCTAAGGCCGCCCTTCAGGGCGTTGAACTGTCTCCTGTTTATGACTTGATGACTCCGGCTTGGTTCATCAGAATATTAGTACTATCTGTAGTATAGATTGTCCAGTCAAGTACTCAACAATACGCTTTTCAGGGAAGTAGGATTAATATGGGTTCGAGTCCCCATTATCAGAGACAAATTGTTACAATACGAGGTTCAATATTGACTGAAACGGGAAAGACTCGCTGGAGCACCCTAATGACCAAGCAAGTGATCAAACCGGGGAAATTTGTCTCCCTGACTTACACCATTACTGATAGCGATGGCAATCTGATGGAGCAGAATGATATCCCCGTGAGTTACATTCACGGTGGAGAGACCGAGCTGATTGGTGGCATGGATAAAGCGATCGTCGGAAAGGGCGTCGGCGTCACGGTTGAGGTAGTGGTACCGCCCGAGGACGGTCTCGGAGTTCACGACCCGAGACTGATCTTTACCGATGACCTGGAAAATGTCCCGTCGCAGTTCCGCCAGATAGGAGCGGAAGTGCCGATGCAAGGCCCAGGTGGCGAGACCAAAACCTTTTATGTCACCAAGATCGAAGATGGCAAACTGATGGTGGATGGCAACCATCCCCTGGTGGGCAAGACACTCAAAATCCGAGTGAAAATACTCGAGGTGCGCGACGTCACTCCAGAAGACATGCCGCCCGCTGCAGGCAGTTGCAGTATTAACTGACTTTTCTTCCTGTTTCATTCAAGAAAGGGAGGCATGGATCCTCATATTTATCTTTGGATCATCGGTCAATAGCGATATGAAAATACAGGAAACGAGATGAAACTGGGTGTCGTGATTCTGGCCGCCGGCCAGGGAACAAGAATGAAGTCAGCCCTCCCGAAGGTGCTACACCCCCTCGCCGGAAGGCCCTTGGTCGCTCATGTCATCGCCACCGCCAGGGAGCTGGGTGCAGCAAAGATCGCCGTGGTGTATGGCCATGGCGGAGAGCAGGTCCCCATCGAAGTTGCCGAGTCAGAGCTGGCTTGGGTCGAACAGTCCGAACAACTTGGTACGGGTCACGCCGTAGGGCAGGCGATGCAGGAGATGCAGGAGATGGATCGGGTGCTGGTGCTCTATGGCGATGTACCCCTTACCTCAAGCGAGACACTCGACAAACTGATCAATACGGCGAATAAGATGGACTTGGTGTTACTCACCGTCAACCTGACCAATCCGTCAGGCTATGGCCGCATTGTGCGCAAGGCCGATGGCCGGGTCAGCCGTATTGTTGAACAGAAGGATGCATCGGCTGAAGAGTTGGCTCTGAATGAAGTGAATACCGGTATCCTGGTGGCAGATAGAATCAGGCTCGATGGGTGGATTGAGCGCCTCGATAGCGATAATGCCCAAGGCGAGTTTTATCTCACCGACATTGTTGCAATAGCGGTGGCAGATGGCATCGAAGTCCAGGCCGCGCAGCCATCTAATGAATCTGAAGTGATGGGCGTGAACGACCGGGTGGAGTTGGCTAGTCTGGAGCGCTACTATCAACAGATGCAGGCGGAGCGGCTGATGCGTTCAGGCGTTACCCTGCTTGATCCGGCACGTTTTGATCTGCGCGGTAGCCTTAACGCCGGACAGGATGTGGTGATCGATATCAATGTGCTGATCGAAGGCACGGTCGAACTTGGCGACAATGTCCGTGTGGACGCCAATACGGTGATTCGGAATAGCCGGATTGCCGAGGGTGTCTGGATCAAAGAGAACTGCGTGATTGAAGATGCCGTTATTGGTAAGGAGAGCATCATCGGCCCCTTCTCCCGGCTGCGCCCCGAGACCGAACTGGCCGAGCGGGTGCATGTGGGCAACTTTGTCGAGATCAAGAAATCCATAGTCGATGTCGGCAGCAAGATAAATCACCTTACCTATATTGGCGACTGCACTATTGGCAGGACGGTCAATGTCGGCGCAGGAACCATCACCTGCAACTATGATGGCGCCAACAAGTTCCGCACGGTGATTGGCGATGGCGCCTTCATCGGTTCTGCTACCCAACTGGTGGCTCCCGTGGAGGTAAAGTCAGGCGCTACCATTGGTGCCGGCTCCACCATCACACGTGATGCCCCACCGGATACCCTCACCCTGAGTCGTGCCAAACAGATGAGCTTCAGGTCGTGGACGCGCCCGACAAAGAAAACAAAGGAGTAATTTATGTGCGGTATTGTCGGTGCGATTGCTCGGAGAGATATACTGCCAATTTTGATGGAGGGTCTACAGCGGCTTGAGTACCGGGGTTATGATTCAGTGGGGATTGCCATCAGGGAAGAGAGTGGCAAACTGAAGCGCTTCCGTTCGCTGGGTAAGGTCGGGGTGCTGCGGGAGCTGATCGAAGCATCGCCGGTAGCCGGCAATCTTGGCATTGCCCATACCCGATGGGCAACACATGGCACCCCGGCAGAGCGCAACGCACATCCTCACATGAGTGGCGAGCGGGTGGCAGTGGTTCATAATGGCATTATCGAGAACCACGGCAGTTTACGCGAGCAGTTGACGAAGCAGGGTTATAGATTTACCTCAGAGACTGACACAGAAGTGATCGCCCATCTTCTGGCAGAGAAGCTGGATTCAGGCAAAGACCTTTTCAGTGCCGTGCGAGAGGCGAGCAGCGAAATGACCGGTGCTTATGCCCTGGCAGTTGCTAGCCCGGAAGATGCCGACCGAGTAGTGGTAACCCGTGAAGGGAGCCCGCTGGTTATTGGCGTTGGTGAGGGCGAGAACTTTGTTGCATCCGATGTTTTTGCCCTGCTGCCGGTGACGCGAAATTTTATTTTTCTTGAAGAGGGCGACATTGCGGAGATCCGTCGGGAGAGTGTCACCGTGTACAATGCGGCCGGTGAGAAGGTCGATCGTCCCGTCAAGCAGAGCATGGTATCCGATACCAATGTGGATAAAGGGCCCTATCGCCACTATATGCTCAAGGAGATTTTCGAACAGCCTGCGGTAATTGCTAAGACGCTGGAAGGCCGTATTCATAAAGGCCGCCTGCTGGAAGAAAGCTTTGGACACGAGACCAAAGCCCTACTCGATAAAACCCGGCATGTGCAGATCATTGCCTGCGGCACCAGTTACCATGCAGGACTGGTTGCCAAATACTGGCTGGAAGAGATTGGAGTTCCGTGTAGCGTAGAGGTGGCCAGTGAGTACCGCTATCGAAAGGTTGTGGTGCCGGACGATTCACTGTTTGTCACCCTCTCCCAATCCGGTGAAACAGCAGATACCTTGGCGGCACTGCGGAGTACCAGCGCCATGGAGTATCTCGGTAGTCTGACTGTCTGTAATGTTCCGGAGAGTTCGCTGGTCAGGGAGTCGGATGTCAGCCTGATGACCCGTGCCGGCCCGGAGATCGGCGTCGCCTCCACCAAGGCTTTTACCACCCAGTTGGTGGTTCTTCGACTGCTCACTCTGGCACTGGCAAAGCGCCATGGCATGATGATGGAACAGGAGCGTAAACTGGTCAATGACCTGCACGCCCTCCCCCGTCAGGTTGAAATTGTGCTCTCCCTGAGCGATCAGATTGCAAAGATGGCCAATGCTTTTGCCGACAAGCAAAATGCCCTGTTCCTCGGCCGCGGTACCTTCTATCCCATTGCAATGGAAGGAGCGCTGAAGCTCAAGGAGATCTCCTATATCCACGCAGAGGCCTACCCCGCCGGAGAGTTGAAACATGGCCCACTGGCGCTAGTGGATGCAGATATGCCGGTTGTCTGCGCCCTGCCCGATGACCCACTGCTGGGAAAAGTGCTGTCAAATCTCCAGGAGGTGCGTGCCCGTGGGGGTGAGCTGTTCCTGTTCAGTGATCAGATGGTGAATATCGATCTGGATAATTTCCAGAACCTCACCCTCTCTGACATCCATGCCAGCACGGCACCCATTGTCTATAGCATCCCGTTGCAACTCCTCTCCTATCATGTGGCTCTGCTCAAAGGGACCGATGTGGATCAGCCGAGGAATCTGGCAAAGTCAGTAACGGTGGAGTAGATAGTCGCCCCTGAATTATTTATAACCATATGATAAATATGAATTAATAAGTTATTTATGATATAATTATTTGCAAGGAAAGCCCTCCTTCAACATCAAAATCCCGCAAATATGAAACCACAAAGTCCGGATAACGGTGCTGATTTATTCCGTTCGCAACTCTCTCAGATCTTAAATCTCTTGCACCCACTGGTGCGGTTATCCGAGAAGATGAACGGGGAAAACTTGAAGTTGGCATTGATATTATTTACAACGAAGGTGCTGGCCAGCCCCCGTTACTCACTCGCTTACTGGCGGGCCTACTTACCTCAAGTACACCTTTAATGAGAGCGATGAGAGCGTTCTGAAACGCTGAGTTGAAAAGCTATATTGGCCGTACTTTGTGTGGATTTCAATAGCTGCAACACAAACTCCCCTTACACCCCTCCAGACTGGCTCGTTGGCGCAACCGGGTCGGTAATAAATTTGATGCGCTGTTGAAACAAACCATCGAGCTAGCGCTGAATACTAAAGCAATGAGCTTGCGTGAGTTAAAGGACGTCAAGGTGGACACCACCGTTCAATAGGAGGCCATCACCTTCCCAACAGATGCAAAGCTCTACCATAAAATGCGTGACCTATTGGTATCTGCGGCACCAAATGACGCCAGAGCCATATCAGGGTAGGAAAGAATGCCTTGATCATGCAAGGACGATGTTCTCATGCTCAGCAGATGAAGCGTTCAGCGAGACAGACTGGAAAACTCAAAACGCACTTGGGCCGAGTGATGAGAGACATTGGGCGTAAGACACTGTATAGAGATGGTGAACTCACGGCGTTACTTGTACGCGCCAATCATTTACTTGGCACCACAACGACAAGACAAAAACAAGCTTTACAGCGTGCATGCAGCAGAAGAGGAATGCATTGCCAAAGGTAAAAAACACACAAGTGTTACGTGTTTGGCAATAAGCCCTCATTTGTGACCGGATCCAAAGTCAGCTGGTTAGTTGACACATGGCGTTTGACGGGTAACCCTTATGATGGGCATGCACTCTTGGCGGCCACTTGAACAAGCGGAGAGTTTGAGCAGCCGAAAACTCAAGAATGCATATTGCGCATCAGGACTACTCTGGGCACCGCGTAGGCGATGAAATTGACGTTAAGCTCTGTGGCAGGCTCCTTAAGAGGGCGACTCGGTCAACCCGAAAATGGATGAAGCGCCGAACCGCTATCGAGCCGGTTATTGGGCGCCTTAAATCAGGCAATAGGCTAAATCGAAACTGCCTTAAAGCTGAATATGGTAATGAAGCTGATGTGGTTTTGGCAGCAGCAGGATATAATTTAGCCAAGTTGTTAGCTTGGTTTTATTGTGCTTGGATAAGGTTAGCGGGAAATCGTATGATTATTCCGGACAATGGGCAGAGAATCAGATCTGAAAGGTTCAAGAAACCAGATCCTCAATCTGATACTTCAGGAACGACTAGGTACCTTCTGGTTTAATCCGCAGGCATGCACTTCGGGGTTGATCCAGCTTGAGGCGTCCAGCCATTGTTCCCGGTGACCAATCCTCCTGTAACCGCTCGGTGACATAATGCAGGTAAGTGCTACACGTGCGCAGTGACCGCAAAAACACGCTCAAAGCATGGTACGAAATTCTGACAGAAGAGCAACGAGAAGCAATAGAGGGTGTCTCTATGGATATATGGCCAAGCCTTTATCAATGCCACACTGAAAAGCTTGCCTAGGGTTGAAGAGAAGAATCCCTTTGATAAATGCCATGTCGCCAAGTACCTCGGTGAAGCGGTAGACAAGGTACGCTGTCAAGAGCACAAAGCGCTGATGGCTGAAGGCTATGAGGACCCCAGCATGACTGGCTCTACAACCCGGAGAATATGACGCGCAGACAGAAATTGCGGTTCAAGGTACCACGTGACAGCACACTGAAGACTGCCCGTGCTTGGGCGATCAAAGAGTTTGCCATGTCACTCTGGCACTATGCCAGCAAGGCATGGGCAAGGAAAGGCTGGGAGCGGTGGTTGTCATAGGCAGTGCGCAGTGGCCTGGAGCCAATCAAGAAAGTGGCGGGAACAATCAAGGATCATCTGTGGGAAATATTCAACTCTGTTGTTTTGGAAGTACAGAAGATCTCAACAGCCGAATCAAGATGATCAAGGTGCGTAGCAGAGGTTTCCGTAACAAGGAGCGGTTTGCCAATGCAATCTACTCCCACCTTGGAGGGCTGAATCTTTATCCTGAGGGAGTGGTTGGGTGATACTTACCCTCTCGATTAGGGGAAGAGCCGATTTATACATGGAGCAGAAAGAGCACTGATTGAAGCTGCACCCAAGCGTTGCCTAGATTATTTGTCCCCCTCACTGGGAAGGCGGAACAGAGTCATGTCGTATCAAGCATTATCGTAATGGTTTACCAAGAAGCAAGCGGAGAATACGAAGAGTGTCCCTAATTCTCCTGCCTAGGCGGATATATCAGGCGAATGCCCGAAAAGAGATAGTCTGTTTCGGGGAGTGCGCTGTTCCTGTAACTGGCCCGTCGCAGTGCGCGTTGGGTGTGCAGGCTGCCGCCACGCAGGGTGTAGTGCCGGTTGTCGAAGGTGGTTGTCTTTGCTTCCTGGTAGTTGGTGGCGACGTAGTCTGCGTAGGGCTCGAATATATTCGAGCACCACTCCCATACTCGGCCGAACTGTTTGATTACCTTGGTTCGGGTGGCCACTTCCCACTGATATTCGTGCTGAAGCGCAGCACCGGAGAGCTCGTCGCCAAGGGTTGAAACCCAGTTTGCATAGGCGACGGCCTCATGATGAGTTGTTCCCATGACCGGGTCTTCTGCTATCAGGTCAACGGGGCTATTGAAACCTATGCCATACCAGTTCTGTCGGTCGTCCTGACGCCAGTGGTGAGGGTGTGTATACCCCTTTTTTTTGTTCCATAGCCATCCGGTATCGCTCCAGTACGCCTGGTTGTTATAGCCACCGGCTTCGGTGAATGCGAGAAAAGCGGCGTTGGTTGCTGGTTGTCGGTCGATACGGAAATTGCTCAATTGAATTAATTGAGAAGGTTGTTCATTGTCGAAGGCCGCCGCATCATTACCGGTGCCTATTCGGTAGTGCCCCTGAGAGACGCCGAGAAGGTCAGCCGTTGGTACTCTCCCAATGAGTGTTCTTTTCACTTGGTGGGATCTATCCATTTCCAGGCAACGTTCACTCAGCACCTGAAGCATCTGCTCGTAAATTTCGGACTGGGATTGGACGATAAAGTGCAGTAGTCGGCCGCTGGTCAGTAATGGGTGCTGGGGCAGGGCCCCTGGATTGGCAAGGCGCATAACGTTCTCATCCTGGAGTTCTAGTGCCCAGTTGAGCAGGTGGTCCCGGGGAGGCAGGCGCTTCCACTGTTCTTGATCTGGCAGCACGCCAGGGATGAATATCTCCCGCACCCGGGCCGTCATTTCACTATCGCCCTGAACGATTTCCCGAAGCCAGTAGGTTTCAGTATACATGCCGCGGCCTAGGTACCACGCAAGTGGGGCGAGCATCGGGTGAAACTGGCGGTAGCACTCCTCCTCGATGGTAGACTCAAACAGTTGGATCATCATCTCGTGCAGATTGCTCAACTGGCCGAGCAGTTCATGTTTACGCATTCCTAATCATATACCCGGTTACCCTAATGGAAGGGCGACAATAATACCTTATTGGTTATCCAGCCACGAATTCTGCAGGGCAAGCAGAAAATAAAGCCACAAACCTACGATAATATTATGCAGACGTTTATGAGAGGGTATGAGCTTTGTGATAATTGACCCTGAAGACCTACTAATCAGCAGGAACAGTGCGATCAGCCGCCCAATCTCGTAAGTATTGTACTTTCTCTGCCATAACCACCAACAGAGGGCTGGTTCGTTCTATTTCCTCCAGTAGATGCAGTGTGTCAAGCTGGTCTTCCTGGGCGTGAGCAGCATAGAGTGATGAGACAATGGCTTGTTCGATTTCGGCGTTGGTAAAGTCTTCGCTTGCGTGGGTGAGTGAGTTGAGGTCAAAACTGCAGGGTGGCCGATTGCGACGATGCAGGTGGAACTCAAGAATCTCCCGTCTGACTTCCGGTTTCGGCAGATCGACAAAAAATATCTCATCCAGTCGGCCTTTGCGTACCAGCTCAGGGGACAGGCGTTCAATGTTATTCGATGTGGCAACGATGAAAACCTTGCTGCTATGTCTCGCCATCCAGGTGAGCAGTGCATCCAGAACGCGTTGGCTGAGCCCATCGTCAGAGTTGCTCTGTGAGAGTGCCTTTTCGACCTCGTCCATCCAGAGGACGCAGTGGGCCATGGTCCCTGCTGTCTTCAGCGCCCGGCGCAGATTTTTTCTGTCTCACCAATAAACTTGTTGTAAAGGGCGGCGAAATTAAGCCGCAGCAGGAGCGTACCAAAAGTGCCTGTCATCGCCTTGGCGGCGAGGCTCTTTCCACTGCCCTCGACGCCAAGTAACACGACCCCTTTGGATTTATCAATAGAGGTTAGTTTCCCGGTAAAGGCACGATGGCGATAGCTCAGCCATTCTTTAAGCCGCTTCAGTCCTGCAACGTCGCAAAACTTGCGGTGTCATACTCAAAAGAGGTGGCGCCGTCCTGGCTGATCGGTTGATATTTTGATTCCATCGCGCCTGGCATATCGTCGAGTGTGATAGCGCCGTCATCTTCAATAGCGGTTCGGGTCAGGCGCCGTGTATCGGTGGAAGTGATGCCTACGAGATTATTAGCAAGATGCTCCACTGCCGAGTGGTCTGCTCGCACCTTGCGGCGATTATTCGATTGCCACCGGTTTGCCTCCTCTTTAATCAGCTTTCTGATGCCTGCGCGGTCCGGCATCTGTAGGGTGAAGCGGGTGGTGAGATGGCGGGTTTCCGCCGGGACATCAATTGCATGACTCAGCATGATCAGGGTGCAGGGAACAATGTGATAACCCTGTGCGATCTCTTTTATCAGCCATACATGGACCGGATCATCAAGATAAGGATGGAAGTCGCCGGCTTGAGGTGTTGCTTTGATGTGTTTCAATACATTCTGGGGTTCTGCAGTGGATTTTTGAGCACCAAAATCGGCTTCCAGCCGCTTCAGGCCTTCAGTCACTGTCCACTGAAACATTGGCTGGCCGAGTCGAAAGCCGAGTCAGGCAAATAATTGTATGGTTCTTAACTTCCTCAAGAGACTCGATCACCAAGACCGGGGTATGAGAAGTCAGCACCAACTCCAGATCATGCAGCTCTTTCATTGAATAAAGTCCATAAAATTCATTTTACCGGCACTATTATACGGTATTTTCCAGTCTATCCACTCCCATCCAGCGTGCAGCACCAAAGCCACCGACACAGTAGAATCGTTCAGGCTGCAGGCGATAGAATTGGAAATTCAGATGCTCAAAGTAGTTTTGGCTACCTGGAAATTGCCGGAAATGATTTTCAGCCTCGGACGTCCTAATATCGATCACTCTTGTGACTTTGCCGAGACAGGTTAGTCGCATCAGTTGTTGGATATCACCTTCTCCTGTGTCGGTGATAGTCAGGCTGCATCGGGGTTCCGCGTTGAGGTTCCGCGTGTGTTTGGCAAGATGACTAAGTAGCATCAGAGGCCAGCCATCCTGCCCCAGGCTATAGGGAATAAGAGAGCCGAACGGGTAGCCGGGAAGGTCCAGTGACTGGGTAGCAAGTATGCCGCAGAGACGACCTAAAAGCAGGTTGCGTGCCTCTCGGATAATATCCTGATTCTCGTTCATGACCCTTTTCACCGTTTTGATCCTGAGAATCTATCATATACCTTGCCGTTAAACGTGGCGCCATGAAATTACCAAGTGATTCGTTACATCACACAAAATATAAAAACTGGTTGACTCAGCGAGCCAAAATGTCGCACTCTTTCACCATGAACTCAAACAGACACGTGCCGCATTCAATTATGAAAGACCGCTACGCTGGCTGGCTGGCTGGCTGGCTGGCTGGCTGGCTGGCTGGCTGGCTGGCTGGCTGGCTGGCTGGCAATGCAGTCTGCTGCGTGTCCCGGAGAATCCAAGCTGAAATAATGTAACAGCAAATTAAGTGATTTACCGAGGGCCGCAGATGCAATCATCTGCGGCCTTTTCCGTTTGGCATGGGAAAAAAGTGTCAGCCCCAACGGCTTACCTGGGTGTCATTCTTATCTGGACCACCACGCCGCTCACAATAAAGTGGAGCGGTGATGGTCCTGGGTTTTTGTTTGGCGTGACTGGACGGATGGTGATTGCCGTTGCCCTGGCCATGGTTTATCTGCTGCGCGTAAAACTACCCTGGAATCGCCCTGCCCGCCGCACTTATCTGGCTGCGGGGCTGAGGATATACTCCGTCATGCTGTGTGTTTACTGGTCGGCTCAGTTCATCCCTTCGGGTTGGATATCTGTGATCTTTGGACTGTCACCCATTGCAACAGGTGTGATGGCGGCGATATGGCTGGATGAGCAGATTTTAAAGCCGATGAAACTGCTTGGTATGTTGCTGGGTCTTTTGGGCCTATTGGTGGTTTTTAGCTCGGGGCTGGAGTTGGGAACCAGTGCGCTTTATGGTGCTTTGGGTATTCTGGCTTCGACGCTGTTTCATTCGGCCAGCGCCGTCTGGGTCAAACGTCTTAACCGGGATTACATGGCATGTCGGTGACTGCGGGAGGCCTGCTGGTAGCCGCTCCACTGTTTCTGTTGGCTTGGTTTCTGGCTGATGCCATCTGGCCGGAGGTGTTGTCGTCACGGGCACTCTACTCTATCCTCTACCTGGCCTTGGTCGGTTCAGTCATCGGTTTTGCGATGTATTTCTATGTGCTGAAGCATGTTGAGGCCACCCGGGTTGCACTGATTACCCTGATAACACCGGTAACGGCACTGCTTCTAGGTAGTCTGCTAAATGGTGAATCGATTGGCTAGAGTGTGTGGCTGGGAACCGCTTTGATACTCTCCGGACTGCTCAGTTTTGAATTCGAAGGGCTCTACCGGGGAGTGCTGCGGAGAAGTAGTGAGTGATGCCATAAACTCGGCTTTGAGATTGGTCAATGTCTTACCCTGAAGGGTGTTTATTCTGTACGAGAGCCGGTGCAGAGTGCCTGGCATGTTTTATATAGGACACTGCACGAGTAGGAACTGTTTTGGATTTATCATTGCCTCTGGCATTTACTGTTGGCCTGTTTAGCACAATACACTGTATCGGCATGTGTGGCGGCATCATGGGGGCGCTGAGTTATGGTTTGCCACCGGAGATCAGGCAGAACAGCTCGCGTTTTCTGCTCTACCTGCTGACTTATAACAGTGGACGGATTCTCAGTTATGCCCTGGCAGGTGCGTTGCTTGGACTAGTGGGCGGCACTTTGCTGGAGATGATGGGGCCAACCCAGGGGCATCGTTGGCTGCAATGGTGCGCCGCGTTGATGATGGTGCTGATTGGCCTGCATATCGCGGGATGGCTGCCCAAGCTGGCCAGTGTGGAACGCCTGGGAGTGCCGCTTTGGCGTCGTCTTGAACCGATAAGCCGGAGTTTGATGCCGGTGCAGACGCTACCGCGGGCGTTGATCTATGGTGTTATCTGGGGCTGGCTGCCCTGTGGGCTGGTCTATACCATGTTGTTGTCGACGGTGACTAAAGTAGGGCCATTGAGCGGGGCACTGTATATGGCGGTTTTCGGTCTGGGTACTCTGCCATCGGTTGTGGCCGCCGGTATGCTGGCCGGCCGGTTGTATAAAATTGCCAATAACCCCTATTTAAAGGTGATGGTTGGCGTTATCATCGTGCTGATTGGCTTGTTTAGCCTGTGGTTTCCAGAGCTGTTGGATATAGAGGCATATCAGAAAGTGACCGCAGGGAACGAATAATGAGTAGAGATTGGAAAATGAATACACAAGAGAGAGTATTGGGTAGTGCGCCTGAGTTTCTTCGTGTGGTACATGCAGCACGCATGGTGGCACCTACGGATGCGCCGGTGCTGATGATGGGGGAGCCGGGTGCTGGTAAGGAGCTGCTGGCCAGAGAGATACACCTCGCCAGTCGCCGATCCGGAAACCCCTTTGTTATTGTCAATTGCGCTGGTATCAGCGATAGCCAACTGGCAGATGAGCTGATAACTGCAGCCAGTCCCGGCGCAACCCTTTTTCTGGATGGGGTGGGCGATCTCTCTCTGGATGCTCAGGCCAAGCTGCTCCATTTTCTTGAATCAATGGAGAGTGGCAGAAGCGGCTATGCCGATTTACGGATTATCGCCTCCTCTTCACGCAGCCTCACTTCTCTCCTGGACACCGGGGCGTTCCGCGAAGATCTTTTTTACCGACTCCATGTTGTCCCCATAGAGCTCCCGCCATTAAGGGAACGGGGCGACGATGTTATTCTGATGTTGAAGCAGTTTACTGCTGATCTTGCACGTCATCACGGTCGCAAGGCACCTCGTTATTCGGTTACCGTGCGCAATCTGATCAAGCAGTACACCTGGCCGGGTAATGTGCGCGAGTTGCACAACTTTTGTGAGCAAATGGTGATTTTAATGGCTGGCAACATAGTGCAGCCAGAAAATATGCCTCTCGAGATTCGGCGTAAATCCGAGCGCCAAGTTACCGGTGTGGCTGGATTTGTCCTTCCTGAGAAGGGTATAGACCTGTTGGCAATGGAAGGCGATATGATACGCCAGGCCATCGGTATGGTCGGCGGTAATCGCAGCAAGGCAGCGCGGTTGTTGGGGCTTAGCCGTGACACACTGCTTTATCGAATCCAGAAACATGCCATCGAGATGTAACGTAACTGCCTTATGACCACTGTTTGTGAAAAAAAACAGGCGGTTCTGTTGGTATTTTTCAAAACCCGGAGCTTCTAAGCTTTGTTGTTTCGTCGTTTTCCTGGAACGGGCGATCTCGTAGATTAATTGTATACGATTTCTTTAATTAATTCGTCGACCCTGAAATATTCATTCCAGGCACTTAATAATACTGTTGTTTCTGTTTTGCAAACAGGAACAACAGTATGGACATGATATTTTTCAGCACAAAAATAACCTCCCTCATCCATTTTCTGAAGTTGAAGGCAGCCGCCGCCATAAGCAAGTTAATCTGATCCCCGGCAAAGCCTTTAAGAAAGTTCCTTTTTAGCCTGTGGTCACTCTTTAAGTGACCACAGGCTCAATGCCAGCTCGTCTTCTGAAACGTTTTCTGGCTAATGCCATGGCTTCTCCTGAGGTATTCTTCCTGGCAGGCTTTGGCGTTACTATCTGGGTGTCATTAACCTTTGATTTGCTCCGATAACCTCGATCAGCAATACCCACTTTGGGTACTCGATTGATGAGACGTTTCACCTGTGCCAAGACCTCAGGTACGGTGTGACCATCAAATACATTCTTCTCAAAAGCCAGGGCACCAATCACAATGCCCGCGTCCCTTGTGGTGGTGATTGATGCCTTGGTGCCAAACTCATAACGCTGCTGGGCCTTGCCTTTGCTCATACAGTAAATATGAGGTTCATGTAGGCTGTACAACTTATTTTTATCAGCACGCTTCTGATTCAGCATGCGCTGGTACAGGGCGAACTTTTCTGCATAGAATTTCTGTTGTTCTCCGGTCATCTTACGCTGTATTTCACGCAGTAATCGGCCGCTGATGGTCTTTAATCGCTTGACGGCCTTACGTGCCTTTTTACGATTCCTCGGATGTGTGGCAAATCGGGTGGGGAGCTTGAGAATTTTTACTTCCTTCTCATGGCTTCGACTGAGCACGATACCTTCTGCTCGGGCCATCTTGAGTAACTGCCCGTGTATCTTTCGGTACTGCTTTGCATCAGTTGGAAAGGTAATGTTTTTCTCTTGTACGGTAGTGTCGATACACATTTCATCTTCGATCGCCTTTTCTTGATGTAAGGCGATAGAGGCAGCCAGGACCTTTTCAAAACCTTCTTTGCCAATACGCTTTCTGAAGTAAGTCAGGTCGGAGGGGTCACAAGGAAGTTGCCATTGGAATTCGATCTCACCCGTAAAACTCGGGTAGTAGGGATTTTGTATCCAGCGTTGAATCAGAACCTCGTCACTGAGGTCTTCCAGATGCTTGAGTATCGAGAGACCCACCATTAGGCGGATGGGTTTTGAGGGCTTTCCACGATGAGAATAAAGCGGGGCAAATTCAGCATCAAAATATGACCAGTCTATCTGTCTGGCCAGTAGCAAAAGTGGATGCTTGGGGTTCAGCTGATCCAGTAAGTTCTGGTGCAGGAAACTTTGCTGGTTGGGATTGGCTGTCTTGGGTTTGCTCAATTATCCACCTCTATTTCGTTCAGTTTTTCTCTGCTTTTACCCCTTTCATGGACGTTTATTTTATCAAATTTAGATGCTTATTTTATATAAATCATTATGTTATGAATATTTCAGGGTCGACTAATTACCCAAATCCGAAGGGCGCGGGTAGAAAGCCCATTGGTCTAAAGCGCATGCGGCGCATCCACTTCCTACAGCACTAGTTTGAGCTCTCTGATCCTGCAGCGGAAGAAGCTCTTCATGATTCACGTGCCAGAGGTGCTGAATGGCTAATTTTCTGAAACTGATGGTTTTATGCTCGCCGGAGGGGTCCCATGCCTGGCCATCGAGGGGGAGCTGTACGGCGGCTGGAAGGAGATCAGCCTGACCCGTTCGCTGGATATCTTCGCCAATACCTTCGACCTGACCCTGACCGACAATCAGGCAAGCCAGGCGCGCACCGTCAAGCTGGGATCGCCCTGCTAGGTGCGCATCGATGGGGAGACCCTGATCACCGGCTACGTTGACCGCATCCGCCCCCGCCACGATGGGCGAAGCCGCAGCCTGACGGTGTCGGGGCGGTCGCAAAGCGGTTTGCCAAACTTTTAGGCATCGCAGTTTCATCGACCGTGGAAACAAGCCCGGTCTTGGTATCCGCGATTGCTGAAGGTGAAACCGTATTCGAATACCTGGAGACACTGGCCAGACAGCAGAGTGTGCGCCTGGTCACTGATCCTACCGGGGACCTGGTGATCACCCGTGCCGGCATAGAGTGCGTAGGTACGGCGCTGGTGCTCGGCGAAAACATCGAGGAGGCGGAGGGTGAGTTCAGTCACCGCGACCGGTTTAGTCATTACTACGTCACCGGACAGCGTGCCGGTAATAACACCTGGCCCGACGACAAGCCGGAGCTGGCGGCGCAACGTCCACTATGGCCGGTCCCGTCAGGCCACCTACACGGTGACCGGCTGGCGCCACAAGGACGGTCTCTGGTCACCCAACACCCGGGTCCGGGTGCTGGATGAGTGGATGGGCTTCAACGATGAGTGGCTGATGATCGGCACCGTGGAGTTCGTGCTCGATGCACGAGGCCAGCGCACCCGCCTGACCGTGATGCCGCCCGAGGCTTACGATCTGGTGCCGCTGCCGGCCGAGGATGGGGGTGACTGGTGAGCGAGTCCGCCATTCGCCGTTTGACCAACCCCATGCGCCGACGGCTGAGACTGTTGGTGAGCCGTGCCGTGGAGCGTCTGGTGGACCCCTCCACCCTGCTGCAGACCCTGCAGCTGGAACTACTGCGCGGTGAGTTGCTGGATGGCGTGGAGCATGTCGAGGGCTACCCCGCCCGCCGGGTTTGAGGCGATCAGCGCCAGCCTGGGCGGTGATCGTGGGCACACCGTCTGTCTGTCTGCTTTTCATCGCCGGTTCCGCTTGCAGAACCTGGCCCCCGGCGAGGTCGCCCTGTACACCGACGAAGACCAGAACGGTGGCCACCGCATCCGGTTCAAGCGCGGCCAGGAGATCCATCTGGTGGCGGGGGCTTCATCCATTGTGATGACCCCGGCCGGGATCACGATCACTGCGCCGACCATCGATATTGTGAAGGGGTGAGCATGTACGGAGTGGCACGCAAATCAGTTGACAGCGCCGGGGGTGCCCAGCTCAACGGCGGGCAGGGTTTCGTCACCATCGATGGCGCTCGGGTGGTGCTGCTGGGTGACCCGGTTCAGGGCCACGGAGAGGGCGGGCACGCAGGTCCGGTGATGGCAGAGGGTAGCAGCTTCGTCCGGATCAACGTGGTGCCGGTCTGCCGGGAAGGCCACCTGGCCAGTTGTGGTCACGCCACCACCGGTAGCGATTACGTGAGGTTGAGCGACTGATGGATCTGGCAATTACCTACAACGACCGTGAGCTGACCTTCGCGCCAGCGGTGCAGAATGTCGAGTCCGGACTGCGCTCTGCGGTGCTGGTGTCGCTGTTCACCGATCGGCGGGCTGCCGAAGATGACCCGCTGCCATCGAGTGCGCTGGGTCTGCGCGGCTGGTGGGCGGATGCGTGGCCCGAGATGGAGGGCGACCTGGTCGGCTCACGCCTCTGGCTGCTGAGCCGCGAGAAACAGACCGCCGCCGTGCTGCACCGGGCGCAGGAGTATTCTGAGGAGGCGCTGGCCTGGCTGATCGAGGACAATGTGGCCACGGCAGTGGCGGTCAGTGCGGAGTGGATGCGGACCGGGGTACTGAGGCTGCAGGTGGCTATCACCCTGGCCGATCAAACCCGATTCAAAGACGTTTTCAACTATCAATTACAGGCTGCATAAATGGCATTTAACAGGCCCACATTACAAACCATTGTCCAGCGCATCCAGACGGACATCGAGAGCCGTCTGGCGGGGACCGACCCGCGTCTGCGCCGGTCGGTGCTGGGCGTGCTTGGCGTGCTGGGACGGACATTAGCCGGTGCGGCACACGGCCTGCATGGCCATCTGGATTGGCAGAGCCGGCAGATCATCCCGGACACCGCCGAGGCGGAGATCCTGGACCGCTGGGCCAGCTGGTGGGGTGTCAGCCGCAAGCCCGCCGCAGCGGCCACAGGCAATGTCACCTTCACCGGTACGGATGGCGGTACCATCCCCGCCGGTGCCACCCTGCAGCGTGCTGACGCTCTTGAGTACACCACGAGTGCCGAGTGCATCATCACCGGCGGCACTGCCACGGTGGCGGTAACCGCATCCAGTGCCGGGCAGAATACCAGCGCCGTTGGCGGGGTGGCGCTATCGTTGGTATCCCCGGCTGCCGGGGTTCAGAGCACGACCACGGTAGCCACCGGTGGCCTGACCGGCGGCGCCGACGAGGAGACCGATGCGGCTCTGCGCGATCGCCTGCGCGCACGGGTACAGAACCCGCCCCACGGCGGCAACTCGGCTGATTATAAAGCCTGGGCGCTGGAGGTGGAGGGCGTGACCCGCGTCTGGGTGTTTCCCATGTGGCTGGGGATCGGCACGGTGGGTGTATTTTTCGTGCGGGATGATGATGCCGGTTTTATTCCCGACGCAGGGGAGGTACAGACGGTGCAGGATTACATCGATGCGCGGCGGCCGGTGACGGCGGACCTGATAGTCGTCGCCCCGATCGAGTCGGCGGTGGATATAACCATCCGGATCAACCCGAATACGACCGCCGTTCAAATGGCTATCGAAGCGGAGCTGACCGATCTGTTCCGGCGCGAGGCATCGGTGGATGATGGTGCCGGCTCGGGCACTATCCTGATCTCCCACATCCGCGAGGCCATCAGCCGTGCCGATGGCGAGTTTGACCATGTCCTGGCTGATGTTACGTTCTCGGCCGGTAAGATCGGCACCCTCGGCAACATCACCTGGCCGTCGCTGTGATGGCCACCACAGCCGACTATAAAGCTCAGCTGCAGGGACTGCTCCCACCACGCCCTGCGCGAAGACGGCAGCCTAGCCGACCGGTTGCTGGCCGCCCTGGCCGAGGAGTTCGCCCGTGTGAATGACCGCGCCGAGTCGCTACTTAACGAGGCCAATCCGCGTGCCACCTATGAATTGCTGGCCGAGTGGGAGGCGTTCGCCAACCTGCCGGATGCCTGCACCGGCAGTACCCTGACACTCCAGGAACGCCGGGCCGTGCTGGTGCAACGTCTGACCGCCATGGGTGGGCAGTCGGTGAGCTATTTCCAGTCGATGGTTAAACGTCTGGGCTACACCGTCGAAATCACCGAGTACAGGCCGTTTGTCTGCGGCGTCAGCCAATGCGGTATGCAAGCGCTACCCGCCCAAGATGCGTTTTGTCTGGCGGGTACGCCTGGCGGATCCACGGGTTACCTATTTCCGCTGCGGCGAGTCACAGGTGGAAACAGATCCCCTCTTGAAGATCAACCGCGCAGAAGACCTTGAATGCGTGCTGCGCCGGGTGAAACCGGCTCACACATCCCTGTTTGTGTCCTACGAAGGAGCCTAGACCATGGACTATATACCACCCGTTGGAGGCACCGCCGATGCTCCATACATCGACGGCAACCCCAACACCGGCACCGAGGGCAGCATCCCGCCCGCAGCCGCCATCGAGTACCCGATGCGCGAGATCGTCAACGCCATCAAGGCCATCAAGGCCATCAAGGCCATCAAGGCCATCAAGGCCATCAAGGCCACAAGGAATTATTTTCGAAGAACGCTTGGCGGTATATATTTAACCCAGGCAGTTACACAGAAAACTTTACAGGCTCTATCTTCTTCGAAGGTAGGCTTGATCGCGCACTTGATCTGTGAAGATATGGACTGAGTGCTTTTACGTTGACACAATATTTTGAACAGTCTCTATCCATCGATAGATACCTTCCGGGCTAATCCGCAGACATGCACTTCGAGGGTGATCCAGCTTGAGGCGTCCAGCCATTGTTTCCGGTGTCCAATCCTCCTGTAACCGCTCGATGACATAATGCAGGCATTTTTTATGTGATCACCTGCGAGTGTGCCTCGGTTTCTTGCATCGAACCATCGCACGTTTCTGTGCAAACTCGTCCCGGTAACAGGCTATGAATCGACCATTGTGTTTCACTTCACGTGAGATGGTGGTGTGATGACGACCCAAACGACGACCAATGTTTCTATAACTTAAACGCCAATGTAAAAGATACGGCTCTTCCCCTAATCGAGTAGGTAAATATCACCCAACCGCTCCCTCAGGATAAAAATTCAGCCCTCCAAAGGTGGAAATAGATTGCATTGGCAAACCGCTTCTTGTTGCGGAAGCCTCTGCTACGCGCCTTGATCATCTTGATTCGGCTTTTGAGACCTTCTGCCGAACCATTACTACTTCCAAAACAGCAGCTTTCAATATTCCCCACAGGTGATCCTTGATTGTTCCCGCCACTTTCTTGATTGGCTCCAGGCCACTGCGCACTTGCCCATGACAACCACCGCTCCCAGCAGGAACTTCCATCCAGTGCTGTTTGAAAGGGCCAATCAAATTCGGCGAGTGATAGGGGTTTGTCTATGGCTATGATACCACATCGGGCCATAGATGTATGGCTTTTGGTGGATATGGCGTATATTATATTCAATAATATTAGAGATATTATAGTTTATAAGCAAGCTCTAAGTAACACCTTTCAGATACTGGCGAATGTGGATAGTAAGCTTTATTTCAGGGTTTGATGTGCCCAATATAGTGGGGCCGGTCTTCAAGTTTAAGGTCCACCGTCTCACCCTGAACCACCAACCGCAGATCTGTCCCTTCAAAACGTAAATTGCAGTGTGTGCAGCCCTGGCTTTTCAGCGGGATGGGGAGCATATCGCGGTAGGTATAGACGTTCTCACCCACATCACCACCGGCACAAACAGCTGGGCAATCCGGTATTTCACCCTCAACCTCTGCCCGCTCAAACACCAGATCACCTGCCTGCCACCAACGGGTACGCTCAACTGAACCGGTCATTGTCTTGATGATGCAGGCACGGGAAAAACGCAAGATTACTGTCCCACCATCCACTGTGATGCTCTCAACTTCCGATCCTGCAAGTTCAACGCTACTGCTATCCATCGATACAACTCCACTACTGATTAATTACCGGCAATTATACCCACAGGCCATATGAAGTAAGCCATCTGAATAACAAGGTTTCCAACACCGCTCAACAACGCCATACAGTCCACTAGGTTAGCCCTAGTGAGAACTTACCGCTTCCAAGCCCAACTCTTTTATCTTCCGTGTCAGCGTATTTCGCCCCCAACCGAGCAGCTTCGCGGCCTCCTGCTTTCTGCCACTGGTCTGCTCCAGTGCCGTCTCGATCATAATCGTTTCGAACACCGGGGTGGCCTCATCCAGCAATCCCTGCTGCCCCGTCTGCAACCGCTCTTTTGCCCAGTTACGCAGACAAGCTCTCCAGTCATTGCCCTGCTCAGAAGAGTTTTCACCCTGGCGCAACTCCACAGGAAGATCCTCAACATGAATCTCCTGGCTGGAGGCCATTACCGTGAGCCAGCGGGCTGTGTTCTCCAACTGCCGCACATTACCAGGCCACTCACACTGCTTCAGCATTTCAAGGGACTCGGGTAGTAAAGTTTTCGCCTCCACTTCCAGATCCAATGCCGCCAACAAAAGAAAATGGCGCATCAGCAGCGCAATATCCTCTTTCCGCTGATGCAGGGATGGGATATGTATCCGAATGACATTGAGCCGGTGGAACAGATCTTCACGAAACCGCCCCTCCTCTACCAAAAATTCAAGATTCTGATGGGTAGCAGCAATGATTCGAACACCGACTTTGACCGGCTCATGCCCACCAACCCGGTAAAACTCGCCATCGGCCAGCACTCGCAACAGTCTGGTCTGCAGCTCAGGCGTCATATCGCCTATCTCATCAAGAAACAGAGTACCGCCATCGGCCTGCTCAAAGCGTCCGGTGCGCCGCGCCTGGGCACCCGTGAAAGCGCCACGCTCATGCCCAAACAACTCGGACTCCATAAGATCTCTTGGTATCGCCGCCATGTTGAGTGCAATAAACGGCTGATCTGAGCGTGGGCTATGGCGATGCAGGGCCTTGGCCACCAACTCTTTACCGGTACCCGATTCACCATTAATCAGCACCGTAATGTTGGAACGAGCAAGCCGGCCTATAGCACGAAACACCTCTTGCATTGCCGGTGCCTCACCAATGATCTCCGGGTTGTCTTCCGGCGTATCCTTTATATCTTGTGTGGTGCTCCGTCTCTTGCGGCAGGCACGCTGCACCTGCTCCACCGCCTCATCCACATCGAAGGGTTTTGGCAGATATTCAAAAGCACCGCCATGAAAAGCCGCCACAGCGCTGCCCAGGTCGGAATGGGCCGTCATTATAATGACCGGCAGCTCCGGGCATGCTTCATTAATCAGATTTAACAGCGAGAGCCCATCCATACCAGGCATACGTACATCAGAGACCACCACACCAGGCTGCTCCCTTGAAAGCGCCTCCATGACACCATCGGCACTGGAGAAACTGGTCACCTCCATCCCCTCTTTTTGAAACGCTTTTTCCAGCACCCAGCGGATAGAGCGGTCATCATCTATGATCCAGACTCGGTTATTTGTTGGCATTTGGATTCTCCACCGGGAGTAAAACAGTAAAAAGGGTCTTTCCAGGCTCGCTGCTGCATTCCACCAGACCACCGTGCTGATTGATCAGTGATTGGGCAATTGAGAGCCCAAGACCCATACCACCTTCACTGGCTGTCACCATTGGATAAAAGATTTTCTCGCGGATATCTTCCGGAATTCCCGGACCACTATCCTGGATGCCGATCCGGGCAACTAGGCGATGCCGTTGATTGCCGATGGTGAACTGACGCAGAATCCGAGACTTCAGGATGATCCTGCCATGATCATTGTCACCCAAGGCCAGCGCTGCATTGCGAACAATATTGAGCAACACCTGAATGATCATGTCACTATCGACCAGCAGTTCCGGGATACTGGGATCGTAATCGCGATCAATGTGCAGATTCTGATCTGACTCGGCAAGCACCAGACTGCGCACCCGCTCCAGCAGGAGATGAATATCGACTCGCTTTGGCTTGGACAATTTATTAGGCCCCAACATCCTGTTCAGCAGCGCCTGGAGCCGATCAGCTTCATCAATAATAATTTGTGTGTATTCATGCAGTGACGGGTCCTCAAGCTCCCTTTCCAGCAACTGGGCAGAGCCCCGCAGACCGCCAAGTGGATTCTTGATTTCATGGGCCAACCCCCGCACCAACTCCCTGGCTGCCTTATTTTGCGCCAGCAGGTACTCTTCCTTGCTGATGCGCAGTTGCCGGTCAATCTTTTGAATCTCCACCAGCAGACCCGCATCACTATCCCTGTCGGTAAGAGGTGTAACCGTGCAATCCACGGTCACATGCCTGTTATCAGGCAAAACAAGACTCAACTCGCGCTCGGTAAAGGGGTGGCCTGATTCAATTGCATGACTAAGATGGGATTGTGACTTTCCCATTGGACAGCAAATCAAGTCACTGGCCTCCTTTCCCACCATATGGCGGGCACTGACCTGAAACAGCATCTCAGCGGCAGGATTCATATAACTCAGCTGAAGATCAGGATTGAATAGCAACACAGCACTGTTCAGGTTCTCCAGTACCCGCTGACTGTAGACGGAGGATTTATTGTCATTGATCATAAGCATGAGAAGCAGCAATAACCGCGCCAGATCTTATTTCCGATATTCTCAGTACGGGGAAATAACTAGATCATATGGGCCTGCAGCCTGATACTGGGTTCAGCATCGAACCTGTAGGTGGTCTGGTGGTTGCCGGAAAAAGCCGTCAAAGCAGGCATTTCATCTGTTTTCAACCCAACTACCGGCTGGCCGGAAAGCCGCGGCATACCAACACGTCATCAGGTACTGAGCAGCTATGCTGGAGCAAGCCAAAATGGGCAGGCATAGCAACTGACCCAACATATGCACCAATATAGTGCGTCCAGCAACAAAAGGATAGTGGGATATTGCACTTGCGCTCAATAGCTCCCTACAGATGAACTTACAAGGGATGTGGGGGGGCTGCTTCCAGGTGTGTTCCAGTGAGATCTCTCTAAAGTGAATCCTGAGAGTATCCATACCCCCAACTGCTTGAGCCATAGGGAAAGGGTCAATAGTTAGGCTTGAAAGCCGGGTTAGCCCCCCCGGGTGTAACCGGGAATGGATTTGACCCACCACTCGGCGTATAAGCGGGGTTGGCTACCCTTGGAGTATTCGTATTTTCATCCAGTGTAAAATCTGTCGAATCATTACCTTGAGCTGCTCCGTCTCCGGTATCAAAATCCACCGGATCTCCAGGTTTGTATTGGGGGGCATCAACTCCCGATTGATCGCTACTGCCAGAGTCAGGCGAATCAGGAGCCTCTCCATCATCAAACATCGACTCCCGACGCACAAAGAACTGGATAATGTTTGAGCGGATCTGCACCAAGCCAACCGCATTGTGAACCGTTGCGTGAACCGTATAACTGCCACGATCAAGCCCTTCAAGGAAAAGTGTTGATCCCGTCAATCGGAGGTCCATTATCCGTCCATTGAGCACCACCTGAATATAGTGACCTCGCTGCAGCCGGGGAGAGGCTTGAAATATAACCTCTACACTGCCGGAACGTGTTGTCGAGCGGTTGGATGGAGCCACAATAGAGAAAGCGGTATAACCCGCCAGTAAGTTTTGACTCCTTGTCCCCCCTCCACCAGCTGTTGACGTTGGGGTTCGCCTTGGAGAGTAAACGGTCGGTTCCGGTAAAACGATCTTTTCAGCACTCACCTCGTCGGGTTGGTCTGAATAGTGGACCACGCCAGTTTTTTGATCTACCCACCTATAAACCGCTGCAACAGCCGAGCCGCAAAAAATAACCAATACAATGAGGAATAGTCTTCCCATAACCTTGGAGCATAACCCAGCTCCGCACCTCCCATCAACCATTAGATCTGGATTAATTTCACACCTATGCGGCAAAGAACGCCCCCTTTCCGGGTGCGTTTTTGACGGAAAAGCGATTCCGCTTACAGGCTATAATACATATCAAACTCGACCGGATGAGTCGTCATCCGCAGGCGGGTGACCTCTTCCATCTTCAGCTCGATAAAACTATCGATCAGATCGTCGGTAAAAACCCCACCAGCGGTCAGGAATTCACGGTCAGCATCCAGGCATTCCAGGGCCTGATCTAGGCTATGGCATACGGTTGGGATGTTGGCGGCCTCTTCTGCCGGCAGGTCGTAAAGGTCCTTGTCCATCGCCTCGCCGGGGTGGATCTTGTTCTGGATTCCGTCAAGGCCAGCCATCAACATGGCAGCGAAGCACAAGTAAGGGTTGGCTGTCGCATCAGGGAAACGCACTTCGATACGGCGACCCTTAGGGCTGGAGACCCATGGAATACGGATGGAAGCAGAACGGTTGCGGGCTGAATAAGCCAGCATCACCGGTGCTTCGAAACCCGGTACCAGACGCTTGTAAGAGTTCGTGGAAGAGTTGGTAAAGGCATTCAATGCACGGGCGTGTTTGATAATACCGCCGATGTAGAACAGAGCGTCTTCCGAGAGACCGCCATACTGGTTACCAGCAAAGATGTTCTCACCATTCTTAGCGATAGACTGATGCACATGCATACCAGAGCCGTTATCACCCACCAGCGGTTTCGGCATGAAAGTGACCGTCTTGCCGTAAGCGTGACCTACGTTCTGAATCACATACTTCATCCTCTGGTTCATGTCAGCACGCTTTACCAGGGTATCGAACACAGTGCCGATTTCACACTGGCCAGCTGTAGCAACCTCATGGTGGTGAACCTCTACTGGCACACCAACCTCTTCCAGGGCAAGACACATGGCGCCACGGATATCGTTCAGAGAGTCAACCGGAGGCACCGGAAAGTAACCGCCCTTTAGACCGGGACGGTGACCGATGTTGCCATCGTCATAGACCCGCTCTGAGTTCCATTCAGCCTCTTCAGAGTCAACCTTGTAGAAGGCACCGCTCATATCGGCGCCCCAACGTACGTCGTCGAGAATAAAAAACTCTGGCTCGGGGCCAAAGTAAGCAGTATCACCAATGCCGGTGGACTGCAGATAAGCCTCTGCACGCTTGGCAACAGAGCGTGGATCGCGCTCATAACCCTCCATGGTGGTAGGCTCCAGGATGTCGCAGGTAATATTTACAGTTATTTCATCAGTGAACGGATCGATCACGGCTGTATCCGGATCCGGCATCAAAATCATGTCGGACTCGTTGATCCCCTTCCAGCCTGCAATGGAAGAACCATCGAACATTTTACCATCGGTAAATATCTCTTCGTCGATGATAGAGGCAGGCATGGTTACATGCTGCTCTTTACCACGGCTGTCGGTGAAGCGAAAGTCAATAAACTTCACCTCCTTTTCTTTAATCATCTCCAAGACTTTTGAGGCCATGATGTTCTCCAACTGTTAATTAAGTATCATTCGGGCTGCTACTGCAGCCGTTAAGTATAGGTAGATATCGCAATGCTCTTCAGCAGAAACCGTGCCATGAACAAAGCTTTGTTTTTCGTTCCCTGTTTCAGATGTTCCTGATTCCATGCGTTACATATTGAATTAAAAGGCAATGTAAACAGACTATTGGTTCTAACTCTCCTGCTCCTGCCACTTCATCTGACAGGATAACCCCACTTCCCCTGGTCCAGCACAAAACAAGGCGCACTATTATGGTGCGACAATATTAGATATCGCACTATTTTGAGGCGCGCCAAAAAATATCCGCACCTGTCCAAACTCAGGCACCCCCCCCGCGGCTTCCTGCAGTGCCGAATGAAGCGCCTGCGCACCCGCGTCGTCTGATAAAAAATCGCTCGAAAAATAGACATCCACATCAACTGAACCAGCCAGATAATGGAACACTAGGCGCTGCCGCTCCGAGGCATTCGGAATATCGCCCCAGCACTGTTGCAACAGCGCCTCCGCCTCGACCCTTAGCGGCAGACCTTTACAGGGGACAGCAACTTCGTCATCTTCTGGATCGATGTGAACGGTGACATCTGAGATCTCTTCGATATCTTCCAGCAGACGGTCGGTCACCATCTGACTGATCATATGGCCCTCTGAAACACTGATCCGGGATTCCACCAGCACATGGACATCCAACGACGCCTTTCCACCCATTTTTCGAGTGCGTAACATGTGGATCGCCCTAACCCCACCGATGGAGTGAATGATCTCACGAATATGTTTCAACTTCTCCTCATCCAACCCCTCATCCATCAGCTCCTGGAAAGCCGGCCAACCAAGATTCCAGCCGATGCCTGCGATCATCAGGCCAACACCCACAGCCGCAATAGCATCCAGGTAGGGAAGCCCGGCCATGGTGCCCGCCACACCAACCAACACAACAATCGAGGAGATGGCATCTGAGCGGTGATGCCAGGCATTGGCCTGCAGCATATTGGATTTAATCCGGCGTGCAGCCCTTGCGGTATAGTGGTAGAGTGTTTCATTGGCTAGAATGGAGAAACTAGCCGCATAGAGTGCCAGCGTACCCGGTTGCAACAGCTCCTCTGGTGAAAAGAGCCGGTCCACTGCATCCCAGGAGATACCCACCGCAACCAGGATCAGGAGTAACCCAAGGCCCAGGGTTGCGGCCGTCTCAAATCGACCATGCCCATAGGGATGATCGGAATCAGGGCCGTGACTGGCGTGAACCGCAGCAAAATAGACCAGTGCATCTGAAAACAGGTCGGAGAAAGAGTGGATACCATCTGCCACCAGTGACTGGGATTGAGCAGCTAGGCCGATAATGACCTTACTCATTGCCAGCAGCAGGTTGACCAGCGCCCCCACCAGAGTGACCTGTTGGATCACCTTTGTGCATCGCTGGCTGCTATCGACAGGCATTGTCATTACTGTGTTTCCTCGCACACTTCAATCACAACAAAATACTCATCGCCCTTGGCGCGGGTCTCAACCAGCTGATGGCCATTGATACGACACCAGGCAGGAATATCATTAAGTGCCCCGGGATCGGTGCAGACCGCTTCCAGCAAAGTGCCAGGTGATAACGTCTTTACACAATCCTGCACCCGAATCACCGGCATTGGACAGAGCAATCTTCGAGCATCGAGCAGTACCTTGTCGCACATCAGATATACCACGCCACAGGGATTTCATCCGGCTTCAAAGGCGTGACCGTCAGGGTCCGTTTATTACCGGTCAAATCAACGATCTTGACCTCAACCTGCGCTATGTTCTTACCCTGACTGAAACGGGCCACTAGCCGTGCAGCCAGTTCCAGATCTTCATCATCCACTTCACCATCGATCAGGGACAGAGGGCCTGCATGACTAATGGTCTCAAGATGAATAAACTGCTTGCGGTATCCCCTGAGAAAATTACTCTCTCCCTCCTCCCGGGCAATGATCACTTTGAAATCCGGCCCTGGCCGTAGATGCCGCCCCACCTTGAGCAACATGATGTCATCCATCTCGTACTCTTTGTGGCCACGAGCCTGCCACAGGTCTGTCAGTTTCACCGAGTAGCTGGCATCGGTGAGGAAACAGCAGCCACCTGCCGGCTGGGCATAATCATCCAAATGAAACTGCTCTGCCAAAGCCATCTGGGGTTTTCGGCTACGCCCGTTGAAATCGTATAGCTCTTCACGCTTTACCCAGCCCGCAATCTCGGGCTTTGTGGCAGGAAGATTCCTGGCACACAGGGGACGCAATAGCAGATCCGTGGCACCGGACTCCCGGGAGATGACCGGCATGGTGTCCTTGCGCTGAGACATGGGACGCTGCCCTATGACCTCTCCGGTTATGATGAAATCAAACCCATGTTCGGTGATCCATTCATGGGCCTTTTTCACCATAAATATCTTGCAATCGAGACAGGGGTTCAGATTTGCGCCATAGCCATGCTTTGGGTTAAACACCACATCCTTGTACTCCTCCACAATATCGACAATGTGAAGTTTGATGCCCAGCTGTTCGGCTACCCACAGTGCATTGTTGCGTTTGGGTTTGGCACGGTCTTTTTTACGGATGGCGTGAGTATGACCCTCGACACAGAATCCGGTAAAGAAATTAATGCCCTCGACACGGATGCCCTGCTCCTGAATCACCTTGGCAGCCAACAGGGAATCGAGGCCACCAGAGATCAAGGCAACGGCCTTACGCTGTTCAGTCATACGAATATTATGCATCTGGGTGAAAACGGAATAGGGATTATACGCTATCGAGCAATTCAGGGTCGAGGCTCTACTCTCTTCGCCGCAAAACAGGGGTTTTCTGCTTCCGGTAGCCGATAACAGCCAGTAGTTGCAGCCCCTCCTCATTCTTTATGAACTCTGCAACAGTCTCCTTGCCCAGCCCCACAGCCACTTCATTCAGTGCCTTGACGAAAACCCTGTCGTCCGGACTGTAGGCTAATTGGCGGATAAATGAGCCATCGATCTTAAGGATATCCACCAGCAACTCTTTGAGATAAATAAAGGAGGAGAAACCAACACCAAAATTATCCAGAGCAAATTTGCATCCCAGCTCCTGTATATCACCCATCAACTTTCTCAACCCGTGCTGTGAGAGAGCACTTTCTGAGCATTTCCGGAATTAACAACCAATTCCATAGCATGGGACGGAATTGCGCAGCCAAGCAGCAGGAGAGGTATAAGTTGTCGTCCAACTTTTTCCATGAACCCTGATAATCTCAAAATCCCTTATACCCTCGTGGGTATTCAACGAGCAGAAAATAGGAAAAAAACTTAATGAAATGTCCCCATTCTATGGCCACTTGGCTTGTTAGGTTCTCCGCATTTCACGTAATCCAAAATACGCCATCTCTGGCGTGACATAGTGTTGTGAACTGTGGGGGTCGCCGCTCATTATATCGGCAACGCCACTGTTCAATAACAACTCTGGCTTCGGTCAGGCTACCAAATATCTCTGCATTTAAACACTCCTTGCGGAAAATGCCGTTGAAGCTTTCATTGCTGCCATTTTGCCAGGGTTTTCCCGGTTCAATATTGGCTAGCTTAATATCATGCTTTTCCAGTTCCTCGCGCAGTACGAGGGCCAACAGCTCAGCTCCGTTGTCGCTGCGAATGGCTCGGGGAATTCCGTAGCGAATGATTAATTCACGTAGCACCGCTTTCACGTGTTGACTCTGTAGGTATCGACCAGTTTTGATTGCCAGACAATAACCGGTTGCTTCGTCCTTGACCGTCAAGCACCGCAGAGGCTCTGCGTCATGATAGCGGTCATGTACGAAATCCCATGCCCACACATCATTCCGTCGTAGCGCCAATCCCTCCAGTTTTACCCCAGTGCGAATCTTCCGTCGAGGGCGATAAGGCGGCAAACACAGGCCATTAAGCCGCCAGAGTCGATATACGCGTTTGTTGTTTACCTGCCAACCTCTGAGCCGCAGATAGGCGCCTGCTAAACGATAGCCCCAACTGGGATCCTCCCGCACCACTACACGCAACGCGGCCGACAGATGCCGGTCACGACGTTCTCGTTTTGAACTACAGTGAAGCCCCGATCGCGGTGTCGTACAAAGCCAGCTTGCTCGCCTTTGGCTAAGGCCCCGTTCAATAGCAAACAATGCCATTGTAGATTCAATGGGTCAATGCAACACCGTCATTTAGTTTATCTGCAGGAGTGGCGAAGTCCAATGTTTTTCTCGGTCGTTGATTGAGTTTTTTCGCCACGCGATCTAAGTGTGCCTGAGAGTAAATCGACAAGTCTGTTTTCTTCGGAAAGTACTGCCTCAATAGCCGATTTGTATTTTCATTGGTCCCTCTTTGCCATAGACTTTGTGGGTCACAAAAGTAGACTTTTGCATCTGTCGCCATAGTAAATTTCTTGTGACCGGCAAGCTCCATCCCCCTATCCCAAGTTAATGCCTGTACCAGCTTGTCTGGAAGTTTTTTAACCTGTTTCGTGAGTGCGGAAACAACCGAATTAGTCGACCCTGAAATATTTATAACGCAATGATTTATATAAAATAAGCGTCTAAATTTGATAAAATAAACGTCCGTGAAAGGGGTAAAAGCAGAGAAAAACTGGACGAAACAGAGGTGGATAATTGAGCAAACCCAAGACAGACAATCCCAACCAGCAAAGTTTCCTGCACCAGAACTTACTGGATCAGCTGAACCCCAAGCATCCACTTTTGCTATTGGCCAGACAGATAGACTGGTCATATTTTGATGCTGAATTTGCCCCGCTTTATTCTCATCTTGGAAAGCCCTCAAAACCCATCCGCCTAATGGTGGGCCTCTCGATACTCAAGCATCTGGAAGATCTCAGTGACGAGGTTCTGATTCAACGCTGGATACAAAATCCCTACTACCCGAGTTTTACGGGTGAGATCGAATTCCAATGGCAACTTCCTTGTGACCCCTCCGACCTGACTTACTTCAGAAAGCGTATTGGCAAAGAAGGTTTTGAAAAGGTCCTGGCTGCCTCTATCGCCTTACATCAAGAAAAGGCGATCGAAGATGAAATGTGTATCGACACTACCGTACAAGAGAAAAATATTACCTTTCCAACTGATGCAAAGCAGTACCGAAAGATACACAGGCAATTACTCAAGATGGCCCGAGCAGAAGGTATCGTGCTCAGTCGAAGCCATGAGAAGGAAGTAAAAATTCTCAAGCTCCCCACCCGATTTGCCACACATCCGAGGAATCGTAAAAAGGCACGTAAGGCCGTCAAGCGATTAAAGACCATCAGCGGCCGATTACTGCGTGAAATACAGCGTAAAATGACCGCAGAACAACAGAAATTCTATGCAGAAAAGTTCGCCCTGTACCAGCGCATGCTGAATCAGAAGCGTGCTGATAAAAACAAGTTGTACAGCCTACATGAACCTCATGTTTACTGTATGAGCAAAGGCAAGGCCCAGCAGCATTATGAGTTTGGCACCAAGGCATCAATCACCACCACAAGGGACGCGGGCATTGTGATTGGTGCCCTGGCTTTTGAGAAGAATGTATTTGATGGTCACACCGTACCTGAGGTCTTGGCACAGGTGAAACGTCTCATCAATCGAGTACCCAAAGTGGGTATTGCTGATCGAGGTTATCGGGGCAAATCAAAGGTTAATGACACCCAGATAGTAACGCCAAAGCCTGCTAGGAAGAATACCTCAGGAGAAGCCATGGCATTAGCCAGAAAACGTTTCAGAAGACGAGCTGGCATTGAGCCTGTGGTCACTTAAAGAGTGACCACAGGCTAAAAAGGAACTTTCTTAAAGGCTTTGCCGGGGATCAGATTAACTTGCTTATGGCGGCGGCTGCCTTCAACTTCAGAAAATGGATGAGGGAGGTTCTTTTTGTGCTGAAAAATATCATGTCCATACTGTTGTTCCTGTTTGCAAAACAGAAACAACAGTATTATTAAGTGCCTGGAATGAATATTTTAGGGTCGACGAATTAGTGTCTTTCCCTGCGACTTTAACGAGCATAGTAAATCGCGAGTGACACTCTACTAACGTAGCTATATGAGTGTTGGAAGAACCTGAGATCAAATCGCCTTCCCAGTGGCCAGGGACGGCCCGGTCTTCAATTTCAGGTGAGCGATTATGGAAATACCATCAATAATGCCACTTCTGGGTAGCCTTTTAATATTACTATGCCTGGACTGCCGAAAGACTCTTTGCGTTCTAAGATGTCTTTGAAGCTCTTTTTTCAATACGCAACGAGACTGAATGAATAGGCTTTTGTAGATGGTTTCGTATGACACACGTAACTTCTCTCATTCTCTGGGTAATTTCGCTTTAGCCAGCTAGATATCTGCTCAGTAGACCACTCTTGAAAGCTTATCGGCTACGACTTTACGAAGATTATCTCACTGGGAAAGTCTACACAGCTTTAGCTTACGAGCACGATCCCAAGCTTTACTATCAGCAATATTTGCACGATAGCGGTTCATTCCCCCATTGCGCTGAATTTTCCTGCTTATGGTTGAGGGTGAGCGATCAAGGTCTCTTGCTATCTGACGCAAAGACAAGCCCACGGAAAGCCCTCTGGATATTTCTTCACGTTCTTCCAGAATGAGAGCATTTTGAGCGCGTTTGCGAACTGAAGGGCAATACCCTCCAAATAGTCTTGGCATACCAAAAAATTGATGCAGGGTGTTTTTCGAGGGAACGGCCTATATCACTAAGTGATTCTCCCTTCCGCCAACGTGACCATAGTTCTTGTTTTTGATCATCTGTGAGTCCAGGTCTGCCAAGTCTTGCCATCACATAATCCCCATAAATTGATCATTGAGTATAATGTGTTGCATCAACCCATTGAATCTACAGCTACACATTTTTTACTTTTGCACTCAAGCAATTGTTTTACCCTCTTTTCCTTTTTTGTTTGCGGTTCTCGTTTGTCAACATGGCTGATAACGGACATCGCACCATTCACAAGATAACTCCTCAGGGCAATATTCTTCGTCAATCTCCCGATACTACCAAAATTTGTTTTTCCACCACTGGAATGCTGAAGCCGCGTCAATCCGATGCATGCTGATGCATCCCTTCCCATTTTAAATGTACCAGCTTCACCGCAGCCTGTCGTAATATAGAGATTAACAGCATTTATCGTAGACACACCCTCTAGTGCCGCCCGCAACTTCTCACATTCCGGGTGTGCCTTGATGGCCTGTGCCAATAGCCTATCCTTTTCCGCTATGTTTTTAACCGTCGGTAAGTAAAGTCTCCATATTGCATTCAATGCCTGGCGAAACTGCATGCAAAACCTTTTCTCTGCGTCTTCAAGCACCCCTTGAACTGTGCCACCTAATCCACCTCTTCTTGATGACACACGTACATTCTCATGATGGACTGCTCTTGTTGCTCAAAAGTCTTGCCATTGATGAATTTAATATCAACAAGCTGACTAGCCTGTACGATGGCCAAGGCATCATTTTTATCGGCCTTTTGATTTTACCTTATCTGAGAAACAAGCTTGGCTGATATAATGCGGGCATCATGACCATTGTCCTTAGCCACTTGCTTCCAGTAGTTGGAAATCGCACAAGGTTCGAACACGGCAATCGCTAGTTTAGCCATGACCAGACAGGATGCAAATTCCCCTGATGCCATTTCATCATTGGTAACTATCTCAGGTCCCTTGACAACGCACACCTGGATAACTTTTTTGGCTAAATCTACACCTGTAGTCGTTTTCTTCGTTTATTGGGCTCCCATTATGCTTTGCTTTAAGGGCAACCAGTTTCTGTTTTAGGGTGAGGGGAGTCCAATTATCTCTCCATCGCCGGTAGGGTTTGCCGAGAGCAGCCAGGGATCTTTTGGCACTGCCTGCTGACAGTGGACTCACCAAACCCTGCTTTTTAAGACTTTGTGATTAAATCCTGCGAACTCCTGACAATCGAATAAAAAGAGTAGCCGTTTCACTTCTTCCGATTCAACAATACCCTGACAAAAGGATATACTTGCGCGATTAACTTTTTCTTTTGGAAAGCAGAGTCTTAACATTGACCATGACAACGAGCAGCAATGTGCCTGATATTTCCACATTTCAGGGATTAATCTTTGCCCTGGAGCGCTATTGGGCAGAACAGGGGTGCGTCATCCTACAGCCTTATGATATGGAGATGGGTGCCGGTACTTTCCATACTGCAACCTTTCTGAGATCCATCGGCCCGGAGCCCTGGACCGCTGCCTTCGTGCAACCTTCTCGGCGACCCACCGATGGCCGTTATGGTGAAAACCCCAACCGACTGCAACACTACTATCAGTTCCAGGTAGCAATGAAACCATCGCCTCTCGATATTCAGGATCTCTACCTGAAATCCTTGCA
This sequence comes from Candidatus Vondammii sp. HM_W22, assembly GCF_022530855.2. GTDB lineage: Bacteria > Pseudomonadota > Gammaproteobacteria > Chromatiales > Chromatiaceae > Vondammii. The sequence goes on from NZ_CP099567.1 coordinate 3,035,667, forward strand.
AATGCTGGGAATTGACACCCTGGTACACGATGTGAGATTCGTTGAAGACAACTGGGAATCTCCCACCCTCGGTGCCTGGGGATTGGGATGGGAGGTCTGGCTAAACGGCATGGAGGTAACTCAGTTCACCTATTTCCAACAGGTGGGAGGCCTTGACTGCCGGCCTGTAACCGGTGAAATCACCTATGGACTGGAGCGTATCGCCATGTATCTTCAGGGAGTGAAAAGCGTGTTCGATCTGGTCTGGACCCAGGGTCCTAACAGCCTGGTCACATATGGCGATGTCTTCCATCAGAATGAAGTGGAACAATCAGCCTATAACTTTGAGCATGCCGATGTGGCTTTCATGTTCAGTTATTTTGATCAGTGTGAAGCTGAGAGTAGCAAATTGATCGAACTTGGGTTGCCTCTGCCTGCGTATGAGCAGGTACTGAAAGCCTCTCACGCCTTCAATCTGCTCGATGCCCGGCACGCCATCTCCGTTACTGAGCGTCAACGTTATATCCTGCGGGTGCGTGCCCTCTCCAGAGCAGTTGCCCAAGCCTATTATGAAGCTCGAGAGAAACTCGGCTTCCCCATGTTGAAACAGGAAAAGGAGCTGGCCAATGGTTGATTCTGCTGATCTGCTGTTTGAACTGGGAACCGAAGAGCTGCCACCCGCGGCCCTGAAAAAACTCTCCAACGCGTTCACCGAAGCATTTGTTGCCGGTCTTAATAAGGCGAATCTGCAACACGGAGCGATTAAACCCTTCGCTACACCCCGCCGTCTGGCACTGCTGGTTGAGGAATGCAGCCAGCAGCAACCGGACAGGGAGATTGAGCGCCGCGGACCCGCCATCCAGGCCTCCTTTGATAACGAGGGCAGTCCAACCAAAGCGGCGGAAGGGTTTGCCCGCTCCTGCGGCACCACGGCGGACAAACTCGGCCGGGTGAAGACAGATAAAGGCGAGTGGCTGATGTATCAGCTCAAGGAGAAGGGAAAACCAGCTTCAGAGCTGCTGCCCGCTATCGCAGAGGATGCTCTTAACCGGCTGCCTATACCGAAGCGCATGCGGTGGGGCGATACGGACGCCCAGTTTGTACGTCCGGTCCATTGGCTGCTGTTTCTCCATGGCGACCAAGTGGTGCCCTGCTCTATCCTTCAGGCAAAAGCTGGCCGATTTACCCGGGGGCACCGTTTCCATCACCCTGAACAGATTGAGATCAGCTCGCCGGCAGACTATGCAAATACACTGGAAAAAACCGGCAGTGTTATTGCTGAATTCGGTACACGGCAGGCAAAAATTCGCCAGCAGGTTACGCTTTCTGCCGAGACTTTAGGAGGATACCCCGAGATTGATGCATCGCTGCTCGATGAAGTCACTGGCCTAGTGGAGTGGCCTATCCCTATTATCGCTGGATTTGAAGAGCATTTTTTGCAGGTGCCCCATGAAGCATTGATTCTCACCATGAAGAAGAATCAGAAGTACTTTCATCTGGTGGATGAGAATGGCCAGCTGATGAATCACTTCATCACCATCGCAAATATCGACAGTCCAAATCCGGAGATCATCAAAGAGGGCAATGAGCGCGTCGTGCGTCCTCGCCTTAGTGATGCCATGTTCTTCTGGAACCAAGATGGCAAGAAAAAACTGGAAAATCATCTGGAGGCGCTGAAGTCAGTCGTATTCCAGAAGCAATTGGGCTCAATGCATGAAAAAGCCAACCGGGTTGCCAGACTTGCTTCCGGCATAACTGAAGCGATTGGTGGGGACTCATCCCTTGCTGATCGGGCCGGCATGCTGAGCCGGTGTGATCTAATGACCGAAATGGTTAACGAGTTCCCCGACATGCAGGGAATCATGGGCCGCTATCAAGCCATCCGGGATGGGGAGTCTGAGGAGCTGGCACAAGCCATGGAGGAATTTTACCTGCCCCGCTTCTCTGGCGATCGACTGCCCCAGAGTAAAACAGGTATTGCTATCTCTCTGGCCGAAAAGCTGGATACCCTAGTTGGAATTTTCAGCATAGGCATGAAACCCACCGGCGACAAAGATCCGTTTGCCTTACGTCGCGCCGCACTGGGTGCCTTGCGTATCATGCGTGAACATGCGCTCCCGATCAGTCTGAAGCAGCTGCTGGAGAGGGCAGCCTCTATTCAGAATGGGCTAACCGGTGAAGCAGGTGCTATAATCCAAGTCTACAATTTCATGATCGAGCGTCTCAAGGGCATCTACCATGAGGAAGGTATCCCGGTAGATATTTTTGATGCCGTTGCGGTCATAAAGCCAGAAACCATCGCTGATTTCGATCGCCGGGTAAGCGCAGTTGTCGCATTCAGAAACCTGCCGGAAGCCTCCTCTCTCGCTGCGACCAACAAACGCATACGCAACATCTTAAAAAAAGCCAAGGATAAGCTGCCGGAGAATGTCGATCTCTCACTGTTTGAATATGATGAGGAGCATGAACTTTTTGCCAGGATTGGTGGCAAAATAGAGCACGTGTTGCCGCTTCTTCAAAGCTTCGATTATGAAGCGGCTCTGATCTCTCTGGCCGAGCTTAAAAACCCGGTAGACAACTTCTTTGATCATGTAGTGGTAATGGCTGACGACCCGGCCATTCGGGCAAACCGACTGGCACTGCTCACCCGGATAAGCGATCTGTTCCTGGGTGTTGCCGACATTTCAAAACTTCAATAGAGAGGGTTCCGGAATCATCTATTGTAAATAAGTTCGCGATGGAGAGAGGAGCGAAATATTTCTAGATCCTCTGCTAAATATCTGCGCGGCATTATTGACAGATGACCTGACAACCAATCTTAATTATAGAAAAGATAGATTATGAATAGCGTTAACAAATCGGACTCCTGGAAAAGCATGATGGCATCAGTACAGGCGTTTCATGACAAACATCGCTTCAAGGAGACGGGAGGCGAAGAGATGACCTACCGAATCTCCCTGATGGCTGAAGAACTGGGTGAGATCTCCTCCTGTGTTACCAAGGGGAAAGATAAAGAGGAACTGGCTAAAGAGGTTGCCGATCTGCTGATCCTGGTTATGGGCACCGCGATAGCTGGTGAGTTTGATCTCAACCAGACATTCTGGTCAAAAATGGAAAAACTAATGCAGAGAGAATCCAGAATGGTGGATGGGCGAATCCGAGTCTCGGAATTCAGAGGTGTCAAAAAGTAGGCCATTACTATTAACAATGGCACTGAAATTGGCAATTATAGCTCGATGTTGCGTCATCCCCACTAAAAATTCGCTTGATCCGGCTACTATGTTAACTCAGATCGTCGAACGTTTTTACTCAGAGCTGGTAGAAGTGCCAGTAGTTAAGAATAGTCGTCAGGCTGCAAAAATCACCGAAATTGCCGGTGCCAATCTTATGATAGTCTGTGCTGCTAAAGGCTAGGCCGAATCAGATTCAGTGGAATTGCAGCAGCATATTCCTGTACATAACAACCTTCCCGAGGCTGTAGATGCCTTTGTTGAATCACTAATTTTAATTCAAGCAGGCCCCGAATGATTCTTGCTAGATCCCTTCTCTATTTCACCCTTATGGCATTAAGTATCGCTCTTATCGCCGGGCCTCTCTCTATTATTGGCTGGTTCATTCCATTCAGATGGCGCTGCCTGGTGTGCAATTTCTGGGGCATGGTCAACATAAAGATGCTCTCCCTCATCTGTGGCCTTAACTACGAATTACACGGCAAAGAGAACCTGCCCACAGGCGCGGCCATTGTCCTCTCCAAGCATCAATCAGCTTGGGAAACTATGGCGCTAAGATGCCTGCTGATACCGGAACAAGCCTGGGTATTGAAACGGGAATTGATGTGGATTCCACTATTTGGCTGGGCCGCAGCACTCGTGGAACCTATTGCAATCAACCGAAAATCCGGTAGGAAGGCGGTAAACCAAATAATCGACATCGGAATTAAGAGACTTAAGCAGGGACGAGTCGTGGTAATTTTTCCTGAAGGTACACGGGTTGCCCCAGGCGCCCACAAACAATATGGCATTGGCGGTGCCCTGCTGGCTAAAAAATCAGGTTACCCGGTAATTCCTATCGCGCACAATGCCGGTATATTCTGGCGGCGCAGAGACCTGAGAAAGTACCCTGGAACCATCCAGATGGTGGTCGGGCAACCAATTGAAACAGATGGACTCAGTGCCATCGAGATCAATAAAAAGATCGAAAAGTGGATTGAATCAACGGTCGATAAATTACCTAGAGCCTGCTCATAAACCATAACTCTTTGATATTATTGCCGTAAATACACCATATCAGGTATAATGGTGCTCGAAAAATGAGCCATATCCACCAAAAGCCATGCACCTATGATCCGATATCACAGCCATAGACAAATCCCTCTCGCTGAATTTGATTGGCCCTTTCAAACAGCACCGGATTAAAGCAACCGCTGGGTTAAAATGAGCGAGTGTATTCCCAGGGATGAATTGGCAGAAAGTTACTATCAGGGACTTCGACACACAGGGTCGTTCGGCAAAAGATGCCCGACTGATCATTGGCGCGGTAATCATTAAACACAAGCTCTGCCTTTCCGACAGAGAGATTGTCCTGCAGATCCAGAAATATCCCTATTGTCAGTATTTCGTAGGGCTATCGGGTTATCAGATGGATGTGCCGTTTGCCCCTTCGTTATCTGCTGAGATTTGCAGGTGGATGGGGCCGTCATCGATGCGCTGGTAAAGTATAAAGATAAAAAAAAGCTCAGCCATTTAGAGTCGACCAGATGGAATAGGAAAGTCGCAGCAAAAAGGTGATGATGAACCGCCCTCAGTTTCAGGGAGTGCGTCTGAAGAAGAGGCGTCGGAACGCCAGAGCAAACTGATTCTGGATGCGACAATCGCTCAACAGGCAATTCGTTATCCTGCCGGAAAGGTACGGCGTTGGGGGATCAAGCAACAGTTGCAGTACTTGCGCCGGAACCTGGACCACGTCGAGTGATGGGAGGAATACTGGCAAGAAGGGACACTCTTGCCACGTTGGTTGCTACATCGGCATTGGGTGATCCAGCATGTCTATGAATGATGTACCAAAACAAAAGCCACCGCTGTGATGGCCACATCGTTAGCTGCTGCCGGATTAAATGATCCAACACCCCTTAGCATGAGCAAACATTCGCTTGAGTACATTACGCGTTAGTAAGGCAGAGTTATCAGAACCTCACTTCCTAAATAGAGCCTGTAAAGTTTTCTGTGTAACAGCCAAGGTTAAATATATACTGCTAAGCGTTCTACGGACTCAATCATAAATCTATTCAATGCTGGTTTCCAATGACGGATCGGCATTGTCCACTTTTTCGATGGGACCTGGATTGCGAGTTATAACTGAAAGTGGTGTTTGAAAGGAATTGAAAAAGAGCGGGGTATCTGGTTGATTTGTTGTTGCGAGACATCAAAACAACCATTGGAGATACGCCACCATGAGTAAGAATAACGTTGTTAAGCTGGCAGGTCGCGATACGATTATCGATCCGCTGACAGAGTTGCTGAGAAGCGGTGCAGAGCAGTTGATCTACCAGGCGGTGGAGGCCGAGCTGTTGGCGGAGCACGTCGAGCGACGGACAGAGGATGGCAAGACGGGTGTGGTGCGTAATGGTCACCTGCCAGCTCGTAAACTGCAGACAGGATTGCGGCCGGTCACGGTCAAGATCCCCAAAATACGAGCGAAGACCGGCGAGCCGGTGACGTTCCGATCAGCTCTGGTGCCGCCGTATGTACGCAAGACGAAGTCACTGGAAGCGGCACTGCCGTGGCTCTACCTGAAGAGGATTTCCAGTGGAGAGATGGGTGAAGCCCTGAAAGTGCTGGTGGTTCCGGATGCAACAGGCTTGTCGGCCGGCAGGGTATCGCGTCTGAAGCAGGTCTGGGCAGAAGAATATCGGAGCGGGCGCGAGGAGCGCCTGGATAAGGGCCATTGGGAGTATGTGTGGGCAGACACGTCTACAGCGGACAGAGAGCAGAGCAGAGCAGACGAAGCTGTGTGCCCTGGTGGTGATCGGCGTGAATGAGCGTGGTGAGAAGCATTTTCTGGCAATTGAGGATGGTGTACGGGAGTCCACACAGAGCTGGCGGGAGGTGCTGTTAAAACTGAAGTCACGCGGACTAAACCCGCCCAAATTGGCAATCGGAGACGGTGCTATGGGCTTCTGTGCTGCACTGGAGGAAGTGTATCCAGAGACGCGTCAGCAGCGCTGCTGGATGCACAAGACCATGAACGTGCTGAACTGCCTGCCAAGGTCAGCTCAGCCGAAAGCGAAGCAGGCACTGCACAACATCTGGCAGGCGGAGACCCAGGCCGATGCGGAAAAGGCCTTTGATCTGTTTATCAAAACGTATGAGCCAAAGTATCCGAAGGCTGCCATCTGTCTGCACAAAGACCGAGAGGAACTGATGGCTTTCTAACAATTTCCTGCGCAGCATTGGCAGAGTATTCGGACCAGCAATCCGATTGAATCCACCTTCGGGACAATCCGCCATCGAACCAAGCGTTCCAAGGGCTGCCTATCGCGTGACGGCATGCTACACATGATGTTCAAACTCGGCCGGTGTGCCGAGAAGAAGTGGAGACGATTACGGGGTTTCGATTATCTGGCGAAGGTGATAACCGGAATCAAATTTAAAGAAGGTGTTGGTTGTGTAGATCACTTTTCGTCTGTTCTCCGGGTAGTTAACAGTGTGTTGAGATTCTGCCAATGAGCACTCCAGGAGCGGCTGATCCGGGGTATTGTTGTCCCATCGGTCAGAGAATTCAGGTCTGTCTCAACAATTCGCGGGGGATATTACCGTATCCTGTTGCGTTCATAACGGTCTCCAGAAGACCTATTTCTCTTCTGAAGGCACGGCAACGCTTGGACTGCTATCATGTCAAGCTTTTTATGCAATTCTCGGATTCTATCCTCCTGAAACTCTAATTCTCAATAACACTCTGAAATGTTGCAGATGGATACAGATATACCCATGCAACCCACGAGTTTCTTGAGAGCTTACTATTATTCAGGCTATCTATTCATTTTCAGGAAACAGCATGTCACAGAATCGCCTAAGCAACTGCACCAGCCCCTACCTGCAACAGCATGCAGACAATCCCGTTGATTGGCAGCCATGGGACAAGGAGTCGCTGCGGCAGGCTAAAGAGCAGGATAAACCCATCTTGCTCTCTATCGGCTACTCTGCCTGTCACTGGTGCCACGTGATGGCCCATGAGTCTTTCGAGGATGAAGCCACTGCGGCGGAGATGAATCGGCTCTTCATCAACATCAAAGTAGACCGTGAAGAGCGCCCCGACCTGGACAAGATCTATCAATCCGCCCACCAGTTGCTGGCACAGCGCCCGGGGGGCTGGCCTTTGACCGTATTCCTGACGCCGGATGACCAGACCCCCTTTTTCGCAGGCACTTATTTTCCTAAACAGGCACGCCACGGCCTGCCACCTTTTGTCGATATTCTGCACAATATTGCTCAGGCTTACAGAGAGCAAAAGCAGGATATCCAGGTGCAGAATCAGGCCCTGCTAAATGCCATATCCCAGCTCAACCCGAAAGATAACGGAGAAAATGCAGTACTGAATTCCGGGCCGCTTGAGAGCGCCAGGCAACAACTGACAGGCGCATTTGATGAGCGATACGGTGGCTTTGGGCAGGCGCCCAAATTCCCCCACCCCGCCAGCCTGAACAGACTACTTCGTCACTGGTCCGCCACAACCGGCGGCGACAACGCAGATGCCCGCGCACTCTACGCCGTAGATTTCACCCTCACCCGCATGGCTCTTGGGGGCATCAACGATCAACTCGGAGGCGGCTTCTGCCGCTACTCGGTCGATGATCAGTGGATGATCCCCCATTTTGAAAAGATGCTTTATGACAATGGGCCATTACTGAGTCTCTATACCGATCTCTGGCAGGCTACCGGAAAACCGCTGTTCCGTGAGACAGCCCAGCAGACTGCCGATTGGGTGATGCGGGAGATGCAATCCAGTGAAGGCGGCTACTACTCCACTCTGGATGCTGACAGCGAGGGTGAGGAGGGGCGTTTCTATGTCTGGAGACCCGATGAGGTAAAAGCCCTGCTGAGTGAAACAGAGTACCAACACCTCAGTCACTATTATGGACTGGATCGCAAACCCAACTTTGAAGGCAGTTGGCACCTGCACAACTATGCCAGTATCGCTGATCTCAGCAGTGCTTACGGCACCACGGGTGAAGAGGCGCGCACACTACTCCAAACGGCCCGCAATAAACTCTACCAGGCGAGGGAAATCCGGATCAGGCCAAGCCGCGATGAGAAAATACTGACCTCATGGAATGCCCTGATGATCAAGGGGATGGCCCGTTCGGGACGTCTGCTCGGCCAGCCGCAAATGATCACATCCGCAGAGCAGGCTATCAGCTTTATAAAAAAGCACCTCTGGAAAGAGGGGCGCCTCCTGGCAAGCCATAAGGATGGCACTTCAGCCTTCGCCGCCTATCTGGATGACTATGCTTACCTTATCGATGCACTGCTGGAACTGCTACAGGCGCGCTGGAAGAGTGAGGACCTGACGTTTGCCACCGAGCTGGCCCAAGTGCTTCTTGACCATTTTCAGGATCATGAAAACGGCGGTTTCTTCTTCACCGCAGACGACCACGAGCAGCTGATCCATCGAGCCAAACCCTTTGGTGATGACTCCACCCCTGCCGGCAATGGCGTCGCTGCATTCGCCCTTTCCCGACTGGGGCATCTCCTGGGAGAGACCGACTATCTTGATGCAGCAAAAGCGATACTGAAATGCGCCTGGCCCCATCTGCTGCAACTACCTCATGCCCACTGCAGCCTACTGGAAGCGCTGGAGGCACAGATCTACCCCACTGAGACCATCATTATTCGTGGGGAAGAGAAAGAGATGGAAGCCTGGAGCAAGCGTGCAACCCGCAACTATGCACCCCGTCGGCTGACACTGGCGATACCCGCATCAGAGACCGCACTGCCCGGCCTGCTGGAAGCACGTAAGGGAGACAAGGGCGTTATCGCTTACATCTGCAAGGGTACCGCATGCGAGGCGCCCATCAGAGATTATACGGCCTTTGATAAACTATTGACTGACAATGAAAGTATGTCTGCCAAATCCAGCGACCAGGATTTTACCGGCAGCGTGGGTTCATACAAGCGTGCCAGAGAGTAGCCTGATGGTTTGAGGCAGATCTCACTCCTTGGCGGCAGTCTGTGGCTCCGGTTTAATACCACTGACTAGAGTGACACCCCGGCGATCTCAAGCTCGGTAAGCTTGCTGGCGATGGCGTGCATGATTGCGTTGTCATTGTTTCTGACCCGCTGGTCGAAGGCTTCCATCTGATCGGCCACGTAGCGTTTGTGCTGGCCGGCCAATCGCAGCAGCTGTTCCGTGCACAATCCCTGCTCGCCGTGACAGGAGGCGCAGGCCGGGATGCCCGAGAATTGATTACCCTTCAGAAAAATGTACTCACCCACCGCAGCCAAAGCCTTGTCTCTTACTCGGTGTGAATGGCCGGGTTTGGTGCTGAAATAATCTGCCAGTGCTTCAATCTGTTCATCTTTCAGCTCTTTGGCCATTTCACCCATGGTATCGCTTTTGCGTACCTTGTCCCGAAAATTACTGAGCTACTTAACCAGATAACTGCGGTTCTGACCTGCCAACCGGGGATAGATAGCGTTGGATGCTTCGCCATTCATGCCATGACACAGGTGGCATGTTTTCTCGACAATGGAGATGGCCAGTTCGTTGCTGTCGCCTTGCGCGTTTCCGGCGGCAATCGACAACAGTACTATTGCAATGGAGAGTTTTGACATGGTTATTTCCCTGTTTCCCAGCGTTGTTCCGCCTCGTCATCACCGTGACGGGTTTCCACCCAACGGTCACCATCCGGTGTTTGCTCTTTTTTCCAGAAAGGCGCGCGGGTTTTAAGGTAATCGATAACAAACTCGCAAGCCCGAAAGGCTTCCCCCCGGTGGGCACTGGCTACGGCCACCAATACTATAGGATCGAGCGGCAGCAGCTCACCCACCCGATGTACGACACGAATGCCCAGCAATTCCCAACGCTCATTGGCCTCCTTGACGATCGCCTCTAGCGCTTTTTCAGTCATTCCCGGATAGTGCTCCAGGGTCATGGTGCCTACCTTGTCGCCCTCGTTCATGTCGCGCATCAGGCCAACGAAGGTGACCACCGCGCCAATGGCAGGATTCTCCGCCCTCAGGTCATCCTGGATAGCGGCGATGTCAAAGGGTTCTATCTGGACTTTGATCTGATTCATCGTGAGTCAGCCACCGGTTACCGGCGGAAAAAAAGCCACTTCATCACCATCCTTGACTGAGGCTGCGGCATCGGACATCTCCTGATTGACTGCCATCATGACGGTCTGGCCACTACCAAAAGTCTCTTCCCAGACACCACCCCGCTCTGTTAACTGCCGGATAATATCAGCAAGGGTGGATAGGCTGGACGCCTCCAGCTCTTCTGATGCGATATTCAGCTGCTCTTTCAGGCGCGCAAAGTAGAGTACATTGATCATGACAGTAATTCGTTGAAGGGTAGAAACTGAACCTGGTCGCCTTTGGACAAGGTCTGATGTTCAGGCAGAATAGCCAGACCATTGGCCCAGGCCAATGAGCTCAGGACACCGGAAGAGCGACTCCGGTAAAGGGAGATCTGCGCCTCGCCCTGAGCATTCAGAGCCAATCGAGCACGGGCAAATTCCCGGCGCTTGTCCGATTTTGGCCAATCGAAATCAGTTTTGGCAAGGATCGGCGTAGGCGCCATGCTCTCTCTATCAACGCCCTGGGATTGCAAAATAAAAGGACGTGCAAACAGGCAGAAGGTGACAAACAGAGAGACCGGATTACCCGGCGTTCCTATGAAGGGCGTCCCTTCTATATGGCCAAAAGCCAGTGGCTTACCCGGGCGAATATTGATTTTCCACATATCCAGTGTGCCCAGTTTTTCCACGGCAGGTTTGAGATGGTCCTCTTCACCGACTGAAACCCCGCCGGACGTCATCACCAGGTCAGCCTGTCCAGCCGCATTCAGCAGCGCAGCACAGGTGGCATCAAAGGTATCTTCCACAATACCCAGGGTCACGACGTCACAACCCAAGGCCTGGAGCATGCCCTTGAGAGTGGACTCATTGGAGTTATAGATCTGCCCTGGTCCCAGAGGCTGACCCGGATTAATCAACTCATCGCCGGAAGAAAAGAGCGCCACTTTCAGCCGGCGATAGACCGGCAGCTCGCCAATCCCGACTGAGGCGGCAAGCCCCAAGTGCTGGGGACCGATGCGGGTGCCTGCCTGGAGCACCTGCTGGCCCTCACTGACATCTTCACCGGCACGGCGGATGTTGGCGCCTGGGGTAGGAATCTGGCTGATAATGACGCTGTCACCGCGCTGCTCGCACACCTCCTGGATCACCACGGCATCGGCATTGGCAGGTACCGGGGCTCCGGTAAAGATACGTGCCGCTGTTCCCGGCTCCAGAGGCGTGGGCGCAACACCGGCGGGGATGCGCTGGGAGACCGGCAGCAACGGCTTGTCACCGGACAGATCCGCTGTATTGACGGCATAACCATCCATCGCGCTGTTATCCCAGGGCGGCATGGTAACTTTGCTGGTCAAAGGCTCAGCCAGGACCCGGTCCAGGGCGTCAGAGATCGGCACCATTTCAACCTCGGCTACCGCTTTAGCGTGGGACAGCAACAGCTCAATGGCCTCTTCGAGCGACTTGAGGGGGGTGCTGCTTTTAACGCTGGAACAACCGCAATCACTCATAATTTATTTCTCTGACGCTACTGCATTAAATTTGTTACAACAAAAATACCGGGCACACTAAGCCAGAAACATCTGTGCAAAGTTGCAGGGCCGGGTTCGATGATCCAACTGCTGCTGCAAAATCTTATCCCAGCCGGTACGGCAGGCACCCGTGGAACCCGGCATGCAGAAAATCAGCGTATGGTTGGTCAGGCCGGCAAGCGCACGGGTTTGGATGGAAGAT